>CAVPEX010000022.1:0-46642 GCA_963703585.1 uncultured Solirubrobacterales bacterium
AGTAGGACTTCGTTAGCTGCATGCAGGAGTCCTTGCGCTCGCAGGGAATCTGGGGCGCATGGCGAGTTTGCGAACGAGTGAGCTTGGCGTCGCGGCGGCTGACCTGGAGGCGCAGCGAGCGGAGCTGATCGAGTTCGCCGAGCAGATGTACGGCTCGCTGGCGCGCTGCGATCAGCGCGCGAAGGGCGAGCAGTACGTCCGCGGCCTGCTGCTGGAGGGGCGGCGCAAGTCGATCCAGCCGATGGCCGCGAGGCTGCCCGACGGCGACGAGCAGGGGCTGCAGCAGTTCATCACCGACTCGCCCTGGGATGACGCGCCGGTGCGCCGGCGGCTGGCGCTCAGGATGAGCGCGCAGATCGGGCCCGAGGGGTGGGTGGTCGACGACACCGGGCTGCCCAAGGACGGCCGCTTCTCGCCGGGGGTGGCGCACCAGTACTGCGGGGCGCTGGGCAAGACGGCGAACTGCCAGGTGCTGGTCTCGGTCAACGCCGTGACCGATCGGTCCTCCTGCCCTCTGGGCTGGCGGCTGTTCTTGCCCGAGTCCTGGGATCGCGACACCGAGCGCCGCAAGCGGGCGCGGATCCCCGAGGAGGTGCGCCATGCGCCGAAGTGGCGGCTCGCGCTGGAGATCCTCGACGAGCTGATCGGCTGGGGGCTCGAGCGCCGGGTCGTGCAGGCCGACGGCGGCTACGGGGACATCACCGCGTTTCGGGTCGGGCTCGAGGAGCGCGAGCTTGAGTATGTGGTGCAGGTCAAGGGCGCGACCTCTGCCCAGCCGCACGACGCGGTTGCGGTCAAGCCCGCCTATCAGGGGCGAGGGCGGCCCCGCGCGGCCCGCTACCCCGACAAGCCGACCAGCCTCAGGGAGCTGGCCCTGGCCGCCGGCCGCGGAGCCGCCCGCACGGTCCAGTGGCGCGAGGGGGAGCGCGGCCCGCTGCAGAGCCAGTTCATCGCGATCCGCGCTCGCCCCGCCAACGACGCCCAGCGCACCGACGACGGCACCCTGCCGGAGCGCTGGCTCTTGGCCGAGTGGCCCGAGGGCAAGGCCGAGCCGGTCAAGTACTGGCTCTCCAACCTCCCCGCCGAGGCGCCGCTGGTCACACTGGTGCGCCTCGCCAAGCTGCGCTGGCGGGTCGAGCACGACTACCGCGAGCTCAAGCAGTGCCTGGGCCTGGACCACTACGAGGGCCGCACCTACCGCGGCCTGCACCATCACCTCACCTGCGTCACCGTCGCCCACGCCTTCCTCACCTGCTGCCGCCTGCGGGCCGGGCCCGGCGCCGCCCGCCCTCAGCTGGCGGCAGCCTGATCAGCCTCTACCAAGCCCAGCGCGACCTCCAGGCCGCGCTGGCCTGCTGGCACGGGCACTGCCCGATCTGCCAGCGCAGGCTGCCGCCGTAGCAACCTAACGAAGTCCTACTAGGTAGTCGCCCTCCCTTTCCTCACACCATCCGCGCCGCGTGGCGCGGCTCCAGCTCACCCGCGGCCTCGGCCTCGGCGCGCTTGGAGGAGCGGTTGAGCTCGCGGCGGGCGAGGACCATCTTGTGGACCTCGTCGGGGCCGTCGGCGAGGCGCAGCATGCGGCTGAAGCGCCACATCGCCGCCAGCGGCGTGTCGTCGGTCATGCCGAGGGCGCCGTGGACCTGGATCGCGCGGTCGAGCACGTCCATCACCATGTTGGCGGCGACGACCTTGATCGCGGAGATCTGCTGGCGGGCGGCGCGCTTGCCGTCGGTGTCCATCTTCCAGGCGGCGAACAGGGTCAGCAGGCGGGCCTGGTCGATCTCCATCCGCGAGCTGGCGATCGCCTCCTGGACGAACTGCTTGTCGGCCAGCGGCCCACCGAAGGCGACCCGCTCGTTCGCCCGCCGGCACATCATCTCGTGGGCGCGCTCGGCCGTCCCGATCGCCCGCATGCAGTGGTGGATCCGCCCCGGGCCGAGGCGGTCCTGGGCGATCGCGAAGCCGGCGCCGCGCTCGCCGAGCAGGTTCTCGGCCGGGACGCGGCACCCTTCGTAGCGGATTTCGCAGTGGCCGGGGCCGGCGGAGTGCCCCATCACCGGCACCGGCCGGATCAGGTTGAAGCCGGGCGTGTCGGTCGGCACGCAGATCATCGAGGCGCGGGCGTAGGGGGGCGCGTCGGGGTCGGTGATCACCATCGCGATCGCCAGCTCGGCGCCGACGGCGCCGCTGGTGAACCACTTGAGCCCGTCGATCACCCACTCCTCGCCGTCGAGCACGGCCTGGGCCTGCAGCAGCGTCGGGTCCGAGCCGGAGACCTCGGGCTCGGTCATCGAGAAGCAGGAGCGGATCCGTCCCTCGAGGAGCGGCTCCAGCCACCTCTCTCTTTGCTGATCTGAGCCGTGCTCGGCGAGGATCTCCATGTTGCCGGTGTCCGGCGCCGAGCAGTTGAAGACCATCGGCGCCGCCGCCGGGCTGCGTCCCATCTCCTCGCAGAGCAGCCCGTACTCCCCGTTCGTCAGCCCCGGCCCGAAGCGCTCGTCGGGCATGAAGAGGTTCCACAGCCCCTGCGCCCTCGCCTTCTCGCGGATCGCGGTCAGGTTGGCCGGGTAGGGGACGCCGGGGCCGACCTCGGCATCGATCGCCTCCATCACCTCGCGCTCGACCGGGTAGTACTCGTCGTCCAGGAAGTCGAGGATGCGCTCGCGCAGCTCGACCACCTCGGGGCTGGGGCTGAAGTCCATTGCTTCCTCTCGTCGGTTGCCCGGAACGCTAGCTCAGGGGTGCCGAGCCGCGGGTGAAGATCTCAGCGCCGCCTGTAGCGGGCGAAGAGCTCGCCGTCCTGCTCCAGCAGCCAGGCCAGCTCGAGCTCGACGACGCCGTGCAACGGCCCCTCGAGGATCCGCGGCGCCTCGCCGCCGGAGAGCTTCGGTGCGACGGTGAGGAAGAGGTCGTCGACCAGGCCCGCTGCCTGCAGCTGGTCGTGGAGGTGGGGGCCGCCCTCGCAGATCAACGCCCGGACGCCGCGCTCCTGGCGCAGGTGGCGCAGCGCCTCGGCGAGGTTGACCGCGCCCTCGTGGCGGACCACCCGCAGCGGCGTCGCCGTCTCCGGCGGCTCGGCCTCCGAGGCGGTGAAGACCAGCACCCGGCCGCCGCCGGCGGTGAACAGCGGCGCGTCCCAGGGCAGGTCGAGGCGGCCGCTGACGATCACCGTCAGCGGATCGTGGGGGAGGCCGATCCGCTCCCGACGTTCGCGCTCCGCCTGGTCGGCGACGACGCGGCCGTAGCGCTCGGCCCGCATCGTCCCGGCGCCGATCATCACCGCGTCGAAGCGGGTCCGCAGCCCGGCCAGCATCTCGGTGTCGGCGGCGGAGCCGATCGGGCCGGAGACGCCGCCGATCGAGGCCCGCCCGTCGACCGTGGCGGCGAAGTTGACGGCGACGAACGGCCGCTCCGGGAGCGGTTCCTCCCAGGGCCGGTAGGCCTCGAGCTGCTGGTCGATCGTGATCGGCCCGGGATCTGGCAGCAGCCGCTTCACTTCCCCGGCCACCGCCTGCGCTTTGTAACCCCCTGGGTTACAAAAGTCATAGGGAGCTCAGGAGTAGTCGTGCCAGCCGGCGAACTCGCGGCCGGCGAACTTCTGCAGGGCCGCGACGTCCTCGGTGAAGCGGCCGCGAACCGTCTCGAAGAGATCGTCGGGGAGCTTCGGCTTCGGCGCCGGCGGCTTCTCGGGGTCGTGCACGACCTTCTCGACGATCCAGCGCATCGACTCCGGCAGGCGGTCGAAGTTGCGGTCGAAGGAGCGGAAGCCCGGCAGCTTGATCAGCTTCTCCATGAACTGGTATTTGTCGCCCTGCTTGGCGCTCGACTTCTCCCACTCGCGGTCGAACTGCTCGGAGGTGAAGGTGTCGTCGACGCCGGCGAAGGCGAAGGCCTTGCGCATCGTCTCCTCGCGTTCGCTCTGCAGCTCCTCCTGGGTGACGATCTCGATCTGCGAGCGATCGAAGCGCTCCAGGTAGGGCTGCAGCTGCATCCAGTACTTGGAGCGGTTCATGTAGGAGGAGTTGGGCTCGGAGAGGACCTCGACCAGGTCGCCGGTCTCATAGCCGGCGCCGGTGGCGTGGACCCAGTGGGAGAGGATCCGCTTGATCGGGTCCCGCACCATGTAGAGCAGCTGGGCGTCGGGGCAGCTCTGGTGGATGCGCTCGGCGACGCCCTCGAAGCGGGGCAGGTTCGTGTAATGCGGCGACGACTCGCCGCGGACCTCGAAGCGGCTGTCGAAGCGGCTCGCGTACCAGTCGAGGCCGAGGTCCCAGTTCAGCTCCCCGACGAAGAAGTTGAGCTCCTTCGGCTTCGACATCTGGATGTCCGGATGCAGGCCGAGGTAGTGGTGGATGCTCGTGGTGCCGCACTTGAGGCCGCCGATGATGATGAAGTTCGGCAGCTGCGCGTGGCGTTTGCGACGCCGCCGGAAGCGGCTCTTGCGGTCGGCCGTGTAGCGCTCGCGGGCACGCGCACACATCGCCTCATCGGTGGGATCTGCGGCGGGCTTCGAGGGCAGCGTGTGCGTGTCGGTGTCCGGCACGAGCGGGCTAGTGTAGCTGCCGATGCCGCTCGCGGACCTCGGAAACAACATCGACCACTTCTTCGAAGTCTCGGCGGAATTCTTCCGCCATCTCTCGGAGATCGAGTGGACGCCGTTCGGGATCGCGCTGCTCTGCCTGCTGGCGATGCAGCTGGCGCGGGCGTGGGCCTGGCGCAACGTCCTCCGCGCCGCCTACCCGGGCCAGCGCATCCCCTTCCTGCCCCTCAGCGCCGCCTACCTGGCCGGCGCCGGCATCAACGCCGTGGTCCCGGCCCACGCCGGCGACGTGACCAAGGTCTTCCTGGTCAAGCGCCAGGTCCCGGGCTCCTCCTACCCGGCCGTGACCTCCTCGTTCCTCGTGCAGACGATCTTCGACACCAGCGTCGGCCTGCTCGTCCTCGCCTACGCGATCACCCAGGGCCTGCTGCCGCCGCTGCCGCAGATCCCCGACCTGCCCGCCTTCGAGATCTCCTTCTGGGCCGAGCACCCGAAGACGTTCGCGATTGTCGTCGCGGCGACGCTGATCGCGATCGCCGTGGCGATCTACCTGCTCGCCCACCGCGTCCGCCGCTTCTGGGACCGGGTCAAACAGGGCGTGGCGATCCTCACCCAGCCGCGCCGCTACCTGCGCGAGGTCGCCGCCTGGCAGGGGGTCGGCTGGCTCTGCCGCTTCGCCGCCTTCTGGCTCTTCCTCGAAGCGTTCGGGATCGGCGGCTCGGTCGGCAACGTGATGCTGGTGATGAGCGTGCAGGCGATCGCCAACATCGTCCCCTTCACCCCGGGCGGCGCCGGCGCCCAGCAGGCGCTGCTGGTGGCGACGCTGAGCGGGCCCTCCCGCACCGCCGTGCTCTCCTTCTCGGTCGGCACCCAGATCGCGATGGCGGCCTGGTCGGTCGTGCTCGGCTTCGCCGCTATCCTGCTCGTCTTCAGAACGACGGACTGGCGCGGCCTGATCCAGCAGGCCCAGGACGAGGCGGACCAGGAGAAGGCGGCGCAGCCGGCCGGCTAGCCCGACCAGCCGGGGTAGCGGCCGGGGACGCTCCACTGCCACGGCGGGCGCTCGGAGGCGGGGAAGTCGTAGTGGTTGCGGCCCGGGAGGGTCTCGAGTGGGACCAGGGCTGGGTCCTGGCTGGCGAGGACGGGGGTGCCGGCGACGGCGTCGACCTCGGCCTGGCTCGCGCGGCGGGCGATCCGCTCCCAGCCGAGGCCCGGGCGGTAGAGCCAGTACTCGATCTCGACCCAGCCGAGCGAGCGGCGGCGGTCGACGAGGGCGGTGAAGGCGGTGGTGCGGCGGCGCGAGGCGGTGAGGTGGGGACCGGCGGCGACGGCGCAGCTCTCCCGCCGGCAGCGGCGGAAGTCGACCGGGACCAGCGGCAGGCCGGAGGGGCCCGGCAGGGCGAGCGGCGGCGGCGCCAGGGCGCGGGCCAGGCGCGCCAGCGGCCAGCCGTAGGCGGGCACCAGCGGCTGGTGGCGGCAGGCGTCGGGCAGGCGCGGCGCGCAGGCGAGGCGGCGGCCGATCGTCCCGGCCAGGCCACGACCGGCATCGATCCCGCCGCCGGCCGCGACGGCCGCGACCGCGGCCACCAGGAGCAGGGCGACGAGCGCCGCCAGCCCGGCCTGCTCGACGCTCGCCGAGCCCCGCTCCCGTCCCGCCCGCGCCATCCCGGCGGCCCGCCGTCCACCCCTCCCCGCTGCCATGCCCCGACGCTAGGCGGCGGCGGCGCGCCGATGGCGCGCACGGCGTCGAGACTCCGTGCCGGCGAGGTGACCGGTCTGCTTACATGTCCCCCATGGAGGGCAGCCCCTTCAACCTCTTCGGCGACCCCGACGAGTTCCGTGCCCGCATGGAGGAGCTCTCGGAGCAGATGCAGTCCTCCCAGCGCGTCGCCTGGGCCGACAACGCGATCAAGCTGGCGGTCGAGATGACCGTCGCCTCGATCGGCCGCCTGGAGCTGACCGGCAACGCCGACGAGCAGGCGATGCAGGTTCGCGACGCGATCCGCGTCCTCTTCCCCGAGGCCGTGACGCTGGTCCGCGAGGCCCGCGAAGGCCTCAGCTGAAGATGACGACGAAGATCGAGAAGAGCGAGCAGGAGTGGCGCCAGCAGCTCACTCCGGAGCAGTTCGAGGTGACGCGCAAGGCTGGCACCGAGCGTGCCTTCACCGGTCCCTACGTGGACGAGAAGGGCGAGGGCACCTACCGCTGCGTCTGTTGCGGCGCCGAGCTGTTCTCCTCCGGCACCAAGTTCGACTCCGGCACCGGCTGGCCCAGCTTCACCGAGCCGGCGAACCTGGAGCACGTCGAGCTGCGGCCGGACAACAGCCACTTCATGCGGCGGACCGAGGTCGCCTGCAAGCACTGCGACGCCCACCTCGGGCACGTCTTCGACGACGGGCCGGCGGACCGCGGCGGCCAGCGCTACTGCATCAACGGCTGCGCGCTGAGCTTCGAGAAGAAGTAGCCGGGCCCGGAAGCGGGCGGCGTCCTAGAGGGCGCCGCCGCCGGCGCCCAGGTAGCTGAAGCGCACGGCCAGCGCGACCGCCTCGGTGCGGGTGTCGACCTCGAGCTTGGCGATCGCGTTGCGGACGTGGGTGTGGACGGTCGCCGGGCTGAGCGCGAGCCGCTCGGCGATCTCTTTCACCCGCAGCCCCTCCGCCAGCAGCTCGAGGATCTGCCGCTCGCGCGGGGAGAGGTCGAGCAGTTTCTCCACCTCGGAGGGCTTGCCGCCGGCGAAGTCGCCACCGAGGAAGGTGCCGCCGGTGGTCACCGCCTTGACCGCCCGGGCGATGTCCTCGGCCGGGGCCGACTTCAGCACGTAGCCGGAGGCGCCGGCCCGCAGCGCCAGCGCCAGCAGGTCGGGCTGGGCGTGGGCGGTGAAGATGATCACCTTGGTCCGCGGCCGCGCCTTGAGGACCTCCTTGGTCGCCTCGATGCCGTCCCGCTTGGGCAGCTCGACGTCGATGATGAGGACGTCGGGCTCGAGCTCTTTGACGACGTCGACGACGTCGCGCCCGTCGCCGGCCTCGCCGACGATCTCGACGATGCTGGAGTTCGCCATCCGCGCCTTGATCGCCTCGCGGACGATCTCGTGGTCGTCGCAGAGGACGACCCGCTTGGCATCACGCACGGCGGCGTTCACGACATCGCCTTGGGATCACGGCTCATTTGGGCGCGATTCTGTCAGGGGAGCCAAACCGATGCAAAGTTTTGGGTAGCGTGAAACTGCCGTCGCGCTCCTGCCTGTTCTCGATCAGGGCGATGATCGTGCGGCCCACCGCCACCGCCGTGCCGTTCAGGGTGTGGACCGGACGCGGCGCCTCGCCCTCCTCTGGCCGGTAGCGGCAGCCGAGCCGGCGCGCCTGGTAATCGGTGGTGTTCGAGCAGGAGGTCAGCTCCCGGTAGCGCTCCTGACTCGGGATCCACGCCTCGCAGTCGTACTTCTTGGCCGCCGGGGCGCCGAGGTCGCCGGCGGCGACGTTGACCACCCGGTATGGAATCTCCAGCTCGCTCAGGATCCGCTCCTCGATCGCCAGCAGCCTCTCGTGCTCGGCCGCCGACTCGGACGGATCCACGAACGAGAACATCTCGACCTTGTCGAACTGGTGCACGCGGAAGATCCCGCGAGTGTCGCGGCCGGCGGCGCCGGCCTCGCGGCGGAAGCAGGTGGAGAAGCCGCAGTAGCGCAGCGGCAGCAAAGCGGCATCGAGGATCTCGTCGGCGTGCAGGCCGGCGAGGGCGACCTCGGAGGTGCCGACGAGGAACAGCTCGTCCTTGGGGACTTCGTAGATCTGGTCACGGTCGCCGGGAAGGAAGCCCGTACCCTCGAGCGCCTCTTCGCGGACCAGCACCGGCGGCACCACCGGCTCGTGTCCCTCGGCCCGCACCAGCTCGATCGCGAAGCGGACCAGCGCCAGCTCGAGCAGCACCAGGTCGCCCTTGAGATAGGCGAAGCGCGAGCCGGAGAGCCGCGCCGCCGACTCCATGTCGATCAGGCCCAGCGCGGTGCCGATCTCGAGGTGGTCGCGCGGCTCGAAGTCGAAGCGGGTCGGCTCGCCGACCTCGCGGACGACGACGGCGTCCTCCTCGGTCATGCCTTCGGGGGCGTCGGGGTCGGGGAGGTTGGGGAGGGTGAGCGCCAGGTCGCGCAGCTCGTCGTCGACCTTCTCCAGCTCCTCTTTGGCGCTCTCGATCCGCTTCTTCAGCCCCTGCACGGTTGCCATCAGCTCCTCGGCGTCCTCGCCGGCCTGTTTCGCCTCGCCGATCTGCTTGGAGAGGGCCTTGCGCTCCGCCTGGGCGTCCTCGACCTCGGGCAGCAGCCGGCGACGGCGGGCGTCGAGGGCGAGCAGCTGGTCGACGCGCCCGGCGGCACCGCGGCGCGCCAACGCCGCTTTGACCCGCTCTGGATCGGAGCGGATCAGCTTCAGGTCGAGCATCGGGAGCCCCCCGCCTCAGGGAGAGGCGGTTTCGCCGGGACGCGGCGAGGATTCAGCGTCTTCGCCGGCGTATTCGGCGACGAATTCCGCGACTTCTTCGGCCTCTTTGCCGACGACGATGTTCTGCGGCATGATCGCGCCGGAGAAGCCGCCGTTCTGGATCGCGAAGAGTGCATCGTCGTAGGTCTCAGTTCGTTCGTTCAGGTTCGGTCCCTGCGCCCGCTCGCCGCGATTGCCGGTTCCCTGGGTGCCGGCGGCGCTCAGCGTGTGGCAGCCGGAGCAGTGGGTGGCGAAGAGGACGGCGCCGTTGTAGCCGGGGTCGTCCTTGGAGACGGTGACCCCCTCCTCGCCGAAGCCGCAGGCGGAGACGCCGAGGGCGACGGCGACGAACATGGCTATGAGCAGTACCGGACGCACGCGGCGCGCATCATATTGTCTGGAGCCGATCGCGATCTTCTGACGATGCCGCCGCCCGACCCAGACCGTTTCCGCGCAGCGATGTCGGCCCTCCCGACGGGGGTCACGATCGTCGCCGCCAACGGCGCCGGCGGGCCGGCCGGAGCGACCGCCAACGCGGTCTCCTCGCTCTCGATCGAGCCGATGCTGATGCTCGCCTGCCTCGACCGCGGCTCCCGCACCCTGCTCGCCGTCCAGGCCGCCGACCGCTTCGGGATCAGCGTCCTGCACGCCGGCCAGGAGGAGATCGCCCGCTCCTTCGCGACCAAGGCACCGGTGCCGGAGAAGTGGGCCGGGGTCGCCTGGAGCGAGCGCGACGGCGTCCCCGCGATCGACGACGCCCTCGTCTGGCTCGCCTGCGACCTGCGCGACGTGGTCGCCGCCGGCGACCACGTGATCGTCACCGGCGAGGTGCGAGAGATGGAGACCGCCGAGGGCGAGCCCCTCGTCTTCCACGGCGGCGAGTACCGGCCGCTGGGCTGAGCGGGGTGTCGACTTTCTCGGCCGTAGGCCGAAGAAGTCGACACCCGAGGCCTACGGCGCGAGGCGGTGGTGAACGGCCTCGATGTTGTTGCCGTCCGGGTCGAGGACGAAGGCTCCGTAGTAGCCGGGGTGGTACTCGGGCCGCGGGCCGGGGGCGCCGCTGACGGCCGGCCGGCCGCGCTGCGCCAGCCAGAAGTACGGCCGCGGGCCCTGCTCGGTCGTCTTCCCGAACCCGAGCATCCCCTGGTCCTCCATCACGATGCGGATGCCGAGCGGAGCCAGGACCGCTTTTTAGAAGGCGCGACTGCGCGCCATGTCGCCGACCTCGATGCCGATGTGGTCCAGCATTGCGAGGCGAAAGGGTACTGCTGCCACAATCGAGGCATGAACGACGCGCAGCCGCGCTTCCAGGAGCCGGGCTGGTTCACCAAGAACGTCTTCAACCGGCTCGTCGCCGGGCTGGCGAAGGTCAGGATCAGCCTCGCCGGCTCGCGGGTGCTGGAAGTGCAGGGACGGAAGAGCGGCGAGTGGCGGCAGACGCCGGTCAACCCGCTCGAGTTTGAGGGCGACCGCTATCTCGTCGCTCCGCGCGGCAACACCCAGTGGGTCCGCAACATGCGGGTCAGCGGCGGTGGCCGGCTGGTGCGGGGCCGCAAGACCGAGGAGTTCACGGCGGTCGAGGTCCCCGAGGACGAGCGCCCGCCGCTCCTTCGCGCCTACCTGAAGAAGTGGAAGTGGGAGGTCGGCGCCTTCTTCGACGGCGTCGGGCCCGACTCCGGCGAGGAGGAGCTGCGCCGCATCGCCCCGGACCACCCGGCCTTCCGCATCACCGATACCGGCAGCGACTGACGAGAGGTGCATTTTGGTCGCTATACGACCAAAATGCACCTCTCGATCGAGGCGGCCAGCGCTGCGGTGACTTTTGCCTTCGGCCTCCTCTTCACCGCCGTCGCGGCGATCCAGATCGCTACAGCCCGCTGGTGAAGGCGGCGCGCAGCGCCAGGAAGAAGATGACGCCGCAGCTGACGGCCATGATCCCCATCTCGCGGCGGACGATCTGCAGGGCGATCGACTGCTGGGTGTCGGGGTCGAGGGATTCGAAGTCGGTCTCGCCGAGCTCGCGCTGGGCGGCGCCGGTGCGGGCACCCTCGGCGATGAAGGAGACGACCAGCGGCAGGATCCCGTAGAGGTAGTGGAGATCGTCCGCCGGTTCGTGGTTGGTGACCACCAGCAGACCCCCCAGCAGGGCCTGAAGAAAGACCGATACCTGGGCGATACGCAGCAGATACCAGAAGGGGACGGAGGGGACGTTTCGGTACCAGGCGATGCCTCCGGCGAGCCCCGCGGCGAGGTTGAGGGCGATCACCCCGCATCCCACCGCGATGTGGACGGCAACCATCCTAAATCCGCCCAAAAGGGTAGGGATTCCGCTTGCTGATGCGAAAAATCACTATGTAGCAAGTTGTCACAAGGTGGGTGTATAACAGCGGCTACGGGCGTCACGCGACGGTCCAAGTCGCCTTGGCACCGCTCGGCACCAAACCCACCCCCCAGTGCTCAAGACCTACCTCCCGATCCTCGTCTTCCTCGTCCTCGGCGTGACCGTCGGCGGCGCCTTCGCGATGCTGAACCACCTGATCGGCCCGAAGAAGCCGAGGGTTGCGACCGCGGCGAGCCGGCGCCAGGGCGAGCCGTACGAGTCCGGGATCCCGGTCGAGCCGGCGCAGGGGCTCAGGTTCGGCGTCAGCTTCTACCTGATCGCGATGCTCTTCATCCTCTTCGACATCGAGGTCGTCTTCCTCTACCCGGTCGGGGTGATCATGAAGGGGGCCGACAGCGTCTTCGTCCTCGGCGAGCTGATCACCTTCGTCGTCCTGCTGCTGGTCGCCTTCGTCTACGTCTGGCGCAAGGGGGCCCTGGATTGGAGGTAGAGCGCCGCAGCTTCGAGGCCCGTCAGGCCTCCGCCCGCGACATGCTCCGCGGCGACCTCGAGGGTGAGGACCTCGAGCGCTACGTCGAAGAGCGGGTCGTCACCACGACCTTCGAGAAGATGCTCAACCTGGCGCGGGCGAACTCGATCTTCCCGCTCACCTTCGGCCTCGCCTGCTGCGCGATCGAGGCGCCGATCTCGATCGTCACCGCCCGCTACGACCTCGCCCGCTTCGGCGCCGAGGCCCTGCGCGCCTCGCCGCGCCAGGCGGACCTGATCATCCTCTCGGGCCGGGTCTCGATCAAGATGGCGCCGGTCGTCCGCCGCCTCTACGACCAGATGCTGGAGCCGAAGTGGGCGATCTCGATGGGCGCCTGCTCCTCCTCCGGCGGCATGTTCGCCAACTACGCCGTCGTCCAGGGCGCCGACAAGTTCATGCCGATCGACCTCCACATCCCCGGCTGCCCGCCGCGGCCGGAGGCGGTCATGTACGGCTTCACCAAGCTGCAGCGGAAGATCATCGGCAGCCCCGACCAGGGCTGGCGCCAGCGCTACGACGCCGCCGGCACCGAGGAGTGGGCGCGCGGCGGCCCTCGCAGCGAACCGAGCCCGGAGGCCGCGGCGGCCTACGAGCAGGCGCGACGGCTGGCGTCTGGGGAGCTGAGCCTTGCCTGACGCTCCCGGGCTCGAGCTGATCCGGGGGGAAATCGAGCGTGACCACCCCGGCGCCGTGCTCGCCACCTCCTTCGACCGCGGCCAGGCGGCGCTGATCGTCGATCCCGAGCAGGTACTGGCGGTGCTCGCCTGGCTGCGCGACGAGCCGGGACAGGGCTACCGCTTCCTCTCCAGCCTCCACGTCGCCGACTACCTGCCGGCGGAGCCGCGCTTCGGCGTCCACTACGAGCTGCTCAACCGCGACCGGGTCGAGCGGATCCGCGTCAAAGCGATGCTCGCCGACCCGGGCGAGGACGCGCTGCCGGAGATCGACTCCTGCGTCGAGCTCTTCCCCACCGCCGAGTTCCAGGAGCGCGAGGCCTTCGACTTCTTCGGCATCACCTTCCGCGGCCACCCGGACCTGACCAGGATCCTGCTGCCCGAGGACTACGTCGGCTGGCCGCAGCGGCGCGACTTCCCGGTCGGCGGCGAGCCCGTCACCTTCACCTACAGCGAGCGCCGTTATGGCTGAGCTGACCGCGGACCGCACCAAAGAGGTGATGACGGTCAACATCGGCCCGCACCACCCGGCCACCCACGGCGTGCTGCGCCTCGTCGTCGACCTCGAAGGCGAGGTCGTGAAGGAGCTGAAGCCGGTGATCGGCTACGTCCACACCGGGATCGAAAAGTCCTGCGAGGACAAGAGCTACTGGAAGGTCATCCCCTTCGTCGAGCGGATGGACTACGTCTCCTACTTCTTCCAGATGGAGGCCTACTGCGGCGCGGTCGAGCGGCTGATCGGGCTGGAGATCCCGCCCCGGGCGAAGTACCTGCGGACGATCTTCCTCGAGCTCAACCGCATCCACTCCCACTTGGTCTGGCTCGGCACCACCGCGCTCGACCTCGGCGCGATCTCGATGCTCTGGTACTGCTTCCGCGAGCGCGACAAGATCCTCGACCTCTTCGAGATGGCGGCCGGGCAGCGGATGCACACCCGCTACTTCCAGGTCGGCGGCGTGATCGAGGACATCCCGCTCGGCTTCGAGCAGAAGTGCGCCGAGTTCGTCGAGGAAATGCCGATCCGGGTCGGCCAGTACGAAGCGCTGCTCGACCGCAACGAGGTCTTCCTGCAGCGGACCAAAGGGGTCGGGATCGTCTCCCGCGAGCGGCTGCTGGAGCTGGGCGTGACCGGGCCGCTGCTGCGCGCCGCCGGCGAGCCCTGGGACCTGCGCAAGGCCTTCGACTACCTCGCCTACCCGGAGATGGACTTCAAGATCCCGGTCGGCACGGTCGGCGACAACTACGACCGCTACCGGGTGCGGGTGGCGGAGATGGTCGAGTCGACGCGGATCGTCGGCCAGGCGCTGGCGGCGCTGCCCGACGGCCCCCACATCGCCGAAGACCGCAAGTACGTGCTGCCGCCGCGCTCGGAGCTCTCGACCTCGATGGAGTCGCTGATCCACCACTTCAAGCTCGTCACCGAGGGCTTCCGGGTCGACGCCGGCGAGGTCTACTACTCGATCGAGGGCCCGCGCGGGGAGCTCGGCTGCTTCGTCCTCGCCGACGGCTCCTCGAAGCCGTCCCGGGTCCACTTCCGCGACCCCTCCTTCGTCAACCTGCAGTCCTTCCGCGACATGGCGGTCGACAGCTACATCGCCGACATGATCGCCAGCCTCGGCATGCTCGACCCGATCCTCGGCGGCGTCGACCGATGAGCCCCGTCGACGGCGCCGGCATCGGCAACCCGAACCTGCCGGTCGACCGCGCCCTGACCGAGGGCCGCGTCCCCGGCCGCACCTCGGAGGGGATCCCGGAGCTGCACGAGGTCAACTGCCCGGACGAGCTGCGCGAGCGGATCGAGGCACTGATGGCCCGCTACCCCGACCGCAAGTCGGCCTCGATCCCGGCGCTGTGGGCGGTGCAGGAGCGCTACGGCTGGTGCACGCCGGAGGGGATCCGCCAGGCCGCTGCGGTGATGCGGGTGACCGCCGGCTACCTGGAGTCGGTCGCAAGCTTCTACGACCTCCTCCACACCGACCCGGTCGGCAGCCACCGGATCGAGGTCTGCACCAACATCAGCTGCTGGATGCGCGGCGGCGACGAGCTGCTCGACGCCTTCCGTGCCGCCGCCGAGGGCGACGAGGACGTCTTCGTCACCGGCTTCGAGTGCCTCGGCGCCTGCGACATCGCCCCGATGGCCGCGATCGACCAGCGCTACTACGGTCCGCTGGAAGCGGCCGAGGCGGGGACCGCGATCGAGCAGATCAAGGCCGGCGCCGAGGTGCTCCCAGACAAGGCGCTGGCGGTGCGGCCGCTGGCGGCGGACCTGCCCGGCGGCAGCCCGGCCGGCGACGCGTCCGGGAACGGCGCCGCCCCGGGGGGCTCGAATGGCTGATCCGCGCGAGACCCGCGTTCTGCTCGAGCACGCCGAGGACCCGGCGCTGCGCACGATCGACGGTTACCGGCGCCTCGCCGGCGGTTACGCCACCCTGGAGAAGGCCTACCGCGAGATGGAGCAGGACGAGGTCCTCAAGGAGCTCGAAGACTCGGGCCTGCGCGGCCGCGGCGGCGCCGGCTTCTCGATGGGCAAAAAGGCCTCCTTCCTGCCGCGCGGCGACATGGCCAAGTACCTCTGCTGCAACGCCGACGAGTCCGAGCCGGGCGCCTTCAAGGACCGCGAGCTGATGCAGCGCAACCCGCACCAGCTGATCGAGGGGATCGCGATCGCCGCCCTCGCCGCCGACGCCGGCCACGCCTTCATCTTCATCCGCGGCGAGTACGCCGCCCAGGCCGACATCCTCGACGCCGCCGTCGCCGAAGCCTATGCGGCGGGCTACCTGGGGACGAACATCCTCGGGACGCATCGCGACCTGGAGCTGGTCGTGCATCGGGGGGCAGGCGCCTACATCTGCGGCGAGGAGACGGCGCTGCTCGACGCGCTCGAGGGCAAGCGCGGCAATCCGCGCCTGAAGCCGCCGTTCCCGGCGGTGCAGGGCCTCTACGGCGGGCCGACGCTGATCAACAACGTCGAGACGCTCTCCAACGTCCCCCACATCGTCCGCAACGGCGCCGATTGGTTCAAAGGCTTCGGCACCGACCAGTCGCCGGGCACCAAGGTCGTCTCGATCTCCGGCGGCGTGCGCCGCCCCGGCAACTACGAGATCTCGCTGGGGATGCCACTGCGGGAGCTGATCTACGGCCTCGCCGGCGGCCCCGAGAAGGGCCACGAAGTGAAGGCCTTCTACCCCGGCGGCTCCTCCTCCCCGGTCCTCACCCCGGCCGAGCTCGACCTCCCCTACAGCTTCGAGGCGATGGCGGAAGCGGGCTCGATGCTCGGCTCCGGCTCGATCATCGTCGCCGACGACCGCGTCTCGATCCCCCACATGGCGCTGCGGACCGCGCGCTTCTACCACCACGAGTCCTGCGGCAAGTGCACCCCCTGCCGCGAGGGCACCAACTGGACGGTGAAGATGCTGGAGCGGGTCGTGCGCGGCGAGGCGACGCCGATGGACCTCGACATCATCAGCTCGGTCCAGCAGAACATCATGGGGCACTGCCTCTGCGTGCTCGGCGACTCGATGGCGATGCCGGTCTCGGCGATGGTGAACAAGTTCCGCCCCGAGTTCGAGGCGGTGATCGCCGGCGCAGCCGATCCCTACGCCGCGGTGCAGGGTTCGGCCGAGGTCCTGGGGGCATCGGTATGAGCGAGCAGCGCCAGGTGACGATCACCGTCGACGGTCGCGAGATCGCCGCGGTCGAGGGCGAGATGCTGCACGACGCCGCCCGCAAGGGCGACGTCGAGATCCCGGTCTTCTGCTACGAACCGAAACTCGGCGACCCGGTCGGCGCCTGCCGCATGTGCCTGGTCGAGATCGAGGGGATCCCGAAACTGCAGACCTCCTGCTCGACGCCGGTCCGCGACGGCATGGTCGTCCACACCCGCACCGAGCAGGTGAAGGAGGCGCAGAGCGCCGTCGTCGAGTTCCTCCTCGTCAACCACCCGCTCGACTGCCCCGTCTGCGACAAGGGCGGCGAGTGCCCGCTGCAGGACATCACCCAGGGCTGGGGACCCGGCAAGAGCCGGGTGATCGACGAAAAGCGCCATTTCCAGAAGCCGGTCGAACTCTCGCCGCTGGTGGCGATCGACCGCGAGCGCTGCATCCTCTGCTACCGCTGCGTCCGCTTCAGCCAGGAGGTCGCCGAGGACGCCCAGCTGCAGCTGCTGGAGCGCGGCGACCGCACCTTCGTCGGCACCTTCGACGACCGCCCCTACGTCGCCCCCTTCCACGGCAACATCACCGACATCTGCCCGGTCGGGGCGCTGACCAACTACACCTACCGCTTCCGCGCCCGGCCCTGGGACATCGAGCAGGCGGGCTCGGTCTGCACGCTCTGCCCGAGCCAGTGCAACGTCAGCTTCACCGTCCGCGACGAGAAGGTGAAACGGGTGATCGCCCGCGACAACGCCGAGGTCGACGACGGCTGGCTCTGCGACCGCGGCCGCTACGGCTTCGAGATGTTCGCCGACGCGAAGCGGGTCGACGGGCCGCGGCTGAAAGGCGGCGCCGCGGTGGGGTGGGGGCAGGCGATCGAGGCCGCGGCCGCGGGGCTGCGCGCCGGCGGCGGCAAGGTCGCGGCAATCGTCGGCGACGCCTCCAACGAGGAGGGCCACCTGGTGCAGAAGCTGGTGCGCGAGGCGCTCGGCTCGCCGCACGTCGACTCGCGTCCCTCGCGCGGCGCCGGGCGCGAGGCGCTGGTGCGCCTGGCGCAGCCCTCGCTCTCGGCCAAGGTGCGCGACATCGACGACGCCGACGCGATCCTCGTCCTCGGCACCGACCCGCTGCACAGCTCGCCGATCCTCGACCTCCGCGTGCGCAAGGCGATCCGCCGGGGCGGCGCCCGCCTCGCCGTCGCGACCGAGCGCCCGACCGCCCTCGACGGCGGCGCCGAGGCCGCCGTCCGCTTCGCGCCCGGCGGCGCCACCGCCTTCCTCTTCGGCCTCGCGGCGGCCCTGCGCGAGGGCGGCGATAGCCCCGAGTCCCCCATCGCCGACGTCCTCCGCGGCGCCGAGAGCGTCGTGATCCTCTGGGGCGAGCGGCTCGCCCGTGAGGGCCACGGCGCCGTCCCCGCCCTGCTCGATGTCGCCGCCACCCTCGGCCTCGACGGCCAGGACGGCTCTGGCCTGCTCGAAGTCCCCGAGTTCGCCAACGCCCGCGGCCTGCGCGAGGCCGGCTGCCTCCCCGACGCCGGCCCCGGCCTCTCGCCGACGGAGACCGGAATGAGCACCGAGGAGATCCGGCAGGCCCTGGAGTCAGGCGAGCTCACCTCCCTGATCCTCTTCGGCGTAGACCCCCTCCGCGACTTCCCCGACACCCCCGCCTGGGAGTCCGCCCTGACGGCAGCCGACTTCGTCGTCTCGTTCTCGATGCACGAAAACGCCACGACGGCCAAGGCGGACGTCCTCTTCCCCCTGGAGACCCACGCAGAGAAAGACGGCACCGTCACCCACCCAGACGGCCGCCTCCAACGAGTCCGCCCCTCCGCCGGGCGCCCCGGCGACATCCGCCCGAGCTTCCTCGTCCTCTCCGAGCTCGCCTCGAAGCTCAGCCTCGACACCGGCATCAATTCCCAGCCCACCGCCTTCGCAGCTCTGACCGAGGCGGTCCCCTTCTACGCTGGCATCACGGACTCCGACATCGGCGGTCGCGGCATCCGCTGGCAGGACACCCCAGCCGCCGCGAACCTGCCCAGCGCAGGAGGGCTCAGCGGATCTGAGAGGGACGCCGGTGCGGGCTCTGCGGACACTCAGCGCGGAGCGCCTATCGGCGGCACGGAGACCGCCGACGCGGCTCGCGGAGTCGCGTCCGCAGAGTCCGTACCGGCGGCCCCCCCGGCCCCTGGGACCGCCACCCCCCTCGCTCTGGGCACCTACCGCGATCTCTGGGCCGGCCCCATCACGGAGCTCAACCCGCCACTGAAGTTCCTGACCCCCACGCAGCGCCTTGAGATCTCGATTGCCGACGCCGACCGCCTAGGCCTGAAGACCGGCGACCCGGTCCGCGTCAGCCAGAACGGCACCGGCATCGAGGCCACCGTCCAGATCAAGGAAAGGGTCACGGAGGGCACCTGCTTCCTCGCCGAGGGAGTCGCCGAGGGCAACGCGAACGCCCTGCTCAACGGCGGCCCCGTCAGCGTCGAGATCCAGAAGCTGACCGAGGTACGGAGCTGATGCTGCCGATCGCCGAGACCGGCTTCGCCGAAGCCACCTGGATCATGATCGTCAAGTCGCTGGTGATCTTCGCCGTGATCTTCGGCATCCTGCCGATCCTGACCGTGGTCGAGCGCAAGCTGATCGGCCGCTTCCAGCACCGCTACGGCCCCAACCGGGTCGGCCCCTTCGGCATCCTGCAGCCGCTTGCCGATGTCGGCAAGCTGATCTCCAAGGAGTCCTTCCGGCCGGCGAACGCGGTCTCGACCCTGTTCATCCTCGGCCCGCTGCTGCCGGTCATTTCCGGCGTGCTGGCACTGGCGATCATCCCCTGGGGCGACGTCAAGGACGGCGTCGGCTTCTACGGCATCGACGTCCCGATCGGGATCCTCTACTTCTTCGCCGTCGGCTCGATCGCCTTCTACGGCCTCGTCCTCGGCGGTTGGTCCTCGGGCTCCAAATACAGCCTGCTGGGGGCGATGCGCTCGGCCGCGCAGCTGATCTCCTACGAGGTCTCGATGGGGCTGGCGCTGCTCGGCGTGATCATGATGGCCGGCTCGCTCTCCCTGGTCGACGTCGTCCACGCCCAGGGCGAGGTCTGGTACATCGTCCCTCAGATCGTCGGCTTCCTGATCTTCATGCTGGCCGGCTTCGCCGAGACCAACCGCACCCCGTTCGACATGCCCGAGGCCGACGCCGAGCTGGTCCAGGGCTTCATGACCGAGTACGGCGGCATGCGCTTCGGCTCCTTCCTCCTCGTCGAATACATGGAGATCCTGGTCGTCTCCGGGATCGCCGCGGCGATGTTCCTCGGCGGCTGGATGGGTCCCGGCCCCGGCTGGCTGGACCCGATCTGGATGCTGGCGAAGATGCTCGGCCTGGTCCTCGTCTTCATCTGGGTCCGTGCGACGCTGCCGCGGCTGCGCTACGACCAGCTGATGAGCCTGGGCTGGAAAGTGCTGCTGCCGCTGGCGACCCTCAACGTCCTCGTTACCGCGGTGCTGGTGGTGGTCACCTGATGCGGGGTGTCGACTTTCTATCGGTATGCGAAGGAAACTCGACACCTGGCGAGGTGACGGCGTGAGCTTCGATCCCAGATCCGCCTCTTACCTCGAGTCGATCGAGGTGGTCGAGGTCCAGCGCGGCCCCGACCCGGGCGGCTTCGGCGGCGCCTACCGCGCCTTCGGCGAGACCCTGCGCGGGCTGAAGACGACGATGGCGCGGCTGATCGAGGGGCCGATGACGATCGAGTACCCGGAGGAGAAGACGCCGGTCTACCCGCGCTTCCGCGGCCGCCACAAGCTGCACCGCTTTGAGGACACCGGCCTGGAGAAATGCGTCGGCTGCTCGCTCTGCGCCGCCGCCTGCCCGGCCGACTGCATCCGCGTCGTCGCCGCCGAGAACATCCCCGGCGACCGCGTCTCCGCCGGCGAGCGCTACGCCGCCGTCTACGAGATCAACCTCTCCCGCTGCATCTTCTGCGGCTACTGCGAGATCGCCTGTCCCTTCGATGCGATCACGATGGGCCACGACTACGAGATGGCCGACTACGACCGCGTCGACCTGATCTTCACCAAGGAGATGCTGCTGGCCGAGCCGATCGAACGCACGCCCTTGAAAAGCGAGGGCGAATAGCGATGGAAGCGGTGCTGTTCTTCCTCTCCGCGATCGGAGCGCTCGGCGGCGCCGTCGGCGTCGTCGCCATGCGCAACCCCTTCTACAGCGTGCTGGCGCTGATCGTCCACCTCTTCTCGCTGGCGGCGCTGTTCCTGCTGCTGACCTCGGCCTTCGTCGCCGCCGCGCAGGTGGTCGTCTACGCCGGCGCGGTGATGGTCCTCTACGTCTTCGTCGTCGCCTACGTCGGCGGCGGCGGCGAGTCGGCCTGGGAGCCGATCCCCGGCCAGCGCTTCCTGGCGCCGCTGCTCGCCCTCGCCCTCTTCGTCGAGCTCTCGGTCGCCGTCCTCTCCTCGGCGCTGCTGGCCCTCGGCACCCACGGCCCCGACGTCCCCGCCGGCTTCGGCGACCCGGCCGCGATCGGCCGCCTGCTGCTGGAGAGGTTCCTGCTGCCCTTCGAGGCCTCCTCGATCCTGCTGCTGCTGGCGGCGGTCGGGGCGATCGTCCTCGCCGGCCGCAAACGGGAGGAGGCGGCGTGAACATCGAGTGGTACATCGTCCTCTCTTCGCCTGCTGTTCGCGACCGGCGCGGCCGGCATCCTGATCCGCCGCAGCCCGCTGGTGATCCTGCTCTGCCTGGAGCTGATGCTGAACGCCGGCAACCTGGCGCTGGTCGCCTTCAGCCGCATGGTCGGCAACCAGGAGGGTCAGGTCTTCGCCCTGGTGGTGATGGTGATCGCGGCCTGCGAGGTCGTCGTCGGCCTCGGCCTGATCGTCGCCATCTTCCGCCGCAAGCTGCCGCTCAACGTCGATGACCTGAGGGAGCTGCGCGGATGAGCGCCACCGCCTGGGCCTGGCTGGTCCTGCTCTTCCCGCTGCTCGGCTCGGTCGTGATCGGGCTCGGCTTCCGGGTGCTGCCGCAGAAGGTCGCCGGCGTGATCGGCACCGTCTCGATCGCCCTCGCCTTCCTCTGCGGCGTCGCCGCCCTGGTCAACCTGCTCGGCGACGACGCCGAGGCGCGCCACCACGCCTCCTCGCTCTGGGACTACGCCTCGGCGGGCGGGCTCGACGTCAAGCTCGGGATCTACGTCGACCCGCTCTCGGTCTTCATGGTCCTCGTCGTCACCGGGGTCTCGACCCTGATCCACCTCTACTCCTACGGCTACATGCAGTCCGACGAGGGTTACCACCGCTTCTTCAGCTACCTCAACTTCTTCGTCTTCTCGATGCTGGTCCTCGTCCTCGCCGGCAACTTCGTGTTGCTGATCGTCGGCTGGGCCTTCGTCGGCTTCGCCTCCTACGCGCTGATCAGCTTCTGGTACCGGCGCGAGACCGCGACCAGGGCGGGGATGAAGGCCTTCGTGATCAACGTCGTCGGCGACATCGGCCTCGTCCTCGCCGCCTTCCTGATCTTCCGCGAGATCGGCAGCTTCGACTACGGCACCGTGTTCGAGAAGGCGCCCGAGGTCTTCCAGACCAACCAGTGGACGATCGTCGCGATCTGCCTCCTGCTCCTGGTCGGCGCCTTCGCCAAGTCGGCGCAGCTGCCGCTCCACACCTGGCTGCCGGACGCGATGGAGGGCCCGACCCCGGTCTCCTCGCTGATCCACGCGGCGACGATGGTCACCGCCGGCGTCTACCTGATCGCCCGCACCCACGTCCTCTTCGAACTGGCCCCGACCGCCGCCGACATCGCCGCCTTCGTCGGCCTGGCGACGCTGCTGGTGGCGGGGACGATCGCGCTGGTGATGACCGACCTGAAGCGGGCGATCGCCTACTCGACGATGAGCCAGATCGGCTACATGATCATGGGCGTCTCGATCGGCGCCTACAGCGCCGGCCTCTTCCACCTGATGACCCACGCCTTCTTCAAGGCGCTGCTGTTCATGGCCGCCGGCTCGATCATCGCCGCCATGGCCAATGAGCAGAACATCGACAAGATGAGCGGCTTCGGCAAGGCGATGCGGTTCACCTCGATCACGATGCTCTGCGGCGCCCTCGCCCTCGCCGCCTTCCCCGGCACCTCCGGCTTCTTCTCCAAGGACGAGATCCTCGCCTACGCCACCGACCGCGGCGGCATGTACCTGATCTTCACGATCCTCGGCTACCTCGGCGCCCTGCTGACCGCGATCTACACCTTCCGCCTGATCTTCCGGGTGCTGCCCGGCAAGCCCTGCCCGGAGGCGCAGGAGCTGATCGACACGGGCCACGTCCACCACGCCCATCCCTTCAACCCGGCGAGCGGCGAAGAAGAGGACACCGACGTCGGCTTCCCGGGCGCCGAGCACCACATCGCCGAGCAGTCCTGGCCGATGCGGGCGGCGATGGGCGTGCTCGCCTTCCTCGCGCTGTTCGCCGGGTTCGTCCAGGTGCCGGGGCTCGACGAGACCGTCACCCACTTCCTCGAGCCGACCTTCGAGGACTCGCCGCTGGCCGCGATCGTGCCCTCGGTCGGCGCCTCCTGGCTCGGCCTGGCGATCGGCGCGGCGATCTCGCTGGCCGGGATCGGCATCGCCTACTGGCTCTACGTGCTGCGGCCGGAGACGCCGGCGGCGCTGATCCGCCGCTTCGGCGCCGTCCACACCTTCCTCGCCCACAAGTGGTACTTCGACGAGCTGATCGACATCCTCGTGGTCCGCCCGGCGCTGGCGATCGGCCGCTTCGCCAACCGCGTCTTCGAGCGCTTCGTCGTCGACGGTGTCGTCACCGGCACCGAGGAGACGGTGCGCGGCGCCAGCACCGTCGTCCGCGTCGTCCAGAACGGCTTCGTCCGCAGCTACGCGCTGCTGCTGATCGCCGGCTTCGCCGGGCTCGCCCTCTACTTCCTCATCACCAGCTCATGATCAACTCGCTGCTCTGGACCCCGCTCGCCTTCGGCATCGTCGGCCTCTTCCTGCCCAAGCGGGCGACCGGCTGGTGGGCGACGCTGGGCGCGGTCGCGACGCTGGGGATCGCGATCGGCATGGTCGCCGGCTTCGACTCCGGCAACTCGGGCCTGCAGTACACCGTCGACACCCCCTGGATCTCCGGCCTCGGCGTCGATTACAGCCTCGGGATCGACGGCCTCAACCTCTTCCTGGTGCTGTTGACGACGGTGCTCTGGGTCGGCGGCATCGCCTTCGCCGCCTTCCGCGAGCAGGAGCGCCCGCAGCTCTTCTTCTTCCTGATGCTGGTCGCCGAGACGGCGACGCTGGGCTCCTTCCTGGCCCAGGACCTGCTGCTCTTCGTTCTCTTCTTCGACCTGATGCTGGTGCCGTTCTACTTCCTCTTCGGCGCCTGGGGCCACGACCGCAGCGACGAGGGCGGGATGACGGCGCCGGCGGCGACGCTGAAGATGATCGTCTACACCCTGATCGGCTCGCTGCTGATGCTGGTGGCGGCGATCGCGACGGCGATCATCTCCGCCGACGGCGGCCACCTCACCTTCTCGATCGCCGAGCTGCAGCAGCAGGGGATTGGAGTCGGCAGCCAGCGCTGGATCTTCTGGTTCTTTGCCGCCGCCTTCCTGGTCAAGATGCCCGCCTTCCTCCTGCACGGCTGGATGCCCGACGCCTACCGGGCGGCGCCGCTACCGGCGCTGGCGGTCTTCTCCGGGGTGCTGGCCAAGGTCGGCGCCTACGGCTTCCTGCGGATGGTGCTGCCGCTCTTCCCGGACGCCACGGTCGAATTCCAGGAGGTGATCCTGGTCATCGCCCTGGCCTCGATCCTCTACGGCTCGGTGATGGCCTTCACCCAGACCAACGTGCGGCTGATCGCCGGCTACTCTTCGGTGGCGCAGCTCGGCTTCATCACCGCCGGCATCTTCGCCCTGCGGGCCGACGGCTCCGACGGGGCGATCCTGCAGATGGTCAACCACGGCCTCGTCGTCGCCCCGGTCTTCATCATCGTCGCGATCCTGGTCGAGCGGACCGGGACCGAGGACATCCGCGAGATGGGCGGGATGGCGCTGCGGGCGCCGGTGCTGGCAGCGCTGTTCCTGATCGTCGCCCTGGCCACCCTGGCGATGCCGGGATCGGCCAACTTCATCGGCGAGTTCTACATCCTCAACGCGCTCTTTCAGGCGAAGATCGTCTTCGCCTTCATCGCGATCAGCGGCGTCGCGATGTCGGCCTACTACGCGCTGCGGCTCTACCAGGGGACGATGCACAACCGTAAGCCGGACGGCGTCGCCTCGCGTGAGATCGGGCTGCGCGATGGCATCGTGCTGGCGCCGCTGGTGCTCTGCATCCTCGGCCTCGCCCTCTACCCGCAGCTGATCCTCCACCGCACCGGTCCGACCGTGCAGCAGACGGTGGCGAGCGTGACCGGCGGCGACGCGCCGGAGGCGCGGCTGGCGAAATGGTCGGTGGGCGACGACATCCAGGGAACCGGAAGACGCATCAACGCGCTCGGCGTCGCCGAGCCGGGTGACGAACCGTGAGCTTCCACGAGCCCCACATCGACTACGCCGGCATCGCGCCGATCATTGCGCTCACGGTCGGCCTCTGCGTGGTCCTCCTCTCCGCCGTCTTCAAGCCGACCAGGCGCTGGGCGCCGGCGCTGACGATGTTGCCGCTGGCGGCCGCGGCCGGCCTGCTGATCTGGCAGTGGGGCGAGTCGAAGGACCTGATCACCGGCGCCCTGCGGCTCGACGACCTGGCGATCTCGGTCTCGCTGATCGCGATCCTCACCGCCGCCTTCTGCGTCGTCATCTCGCCGCGCGAGCCGGCGGTCGCCGAAGCCGGCTCCGGCGAGTACCACGCGCTGCTGCTCGGCTCGGTGCTGGGGATGGTGCTGCTGGCCGAGGCGCAGAACCTGGTCACCTTCTTCGTCGCGATCGAGACGCTCTCGATCCCGCTCTACATCCTCTGCGCCACCAACCTGCGCCGCGAGGGCTCGCTCGAGTCGGGGCTGAAGTACCTGATCGTCGGCTCGCTCGGCTCGGCGACGCTGCTCTATGGCATGGCCTTCCTCTACGGCGGCACCGGCTCGACCGGGTTCGAGGGGATCGCCGACGGGATCGTCAAGAACGGCGTCGCCGGCGACCCGCTGATCCTGATCGGGATCGCGATGTGCGCGGTCGGGCTCGCCTTCAAGACCTCGATCGCCCCCTTCCACCAGTGGACGCCCGACGTCTATCAGGGGGCACCGACCCCGATCACCAGCTTCATGGCGGTGGCGACCAAGGCCGCCGCCTTTGCCGTCTTCCTGCGCTTCTTCGACGTCGCCCTCGGCCCGCAGGTCGACGACTGGCAGCCGGCGCTGGCGGTGCTGGCGGCGATCTCGATCGTCGTCGGCAACCTCGGCGCGCTCGGCCAGGACTCGCTGAAGCGGATGCTCGGCTACTCCGGCGTCGCCCAGGCCGGCTACATGCTGGGCGGGGTCGTCGTCGCCTCGGAGTCCGGGGTCAGCTCGCTCGTCTTCTACCTCGCCGCCTACGCCCTCATGAACCTCGCCGCCTTCACCGTGATCGTCGCCCGCGAGCGCGAGACCCCCTACGGCGACAGCATCCGCGCCGTGCGCGGACTCGCCACCGAGCGACCGCTACTGGCCTGGCCGCTGACGATCTCGATGCTGGCCCTGGCCGGGCTGCCGGCGACGGCCGGCTTCATCGGCAAGCTCTACCTGATCGAGGCCCTGGTCGAAGGCGACTACACCTGGCTCGCCGTCTTCATCGCGGTGGGGACGATGATCTCCCTCGCCTACTACCTGCCGGTGGTGGCGGCGATGTGGATGCGTCCCGGCAGCGAGTCGGCTCCCGGCACGACTCCGGCGATCGCCGGCGCCTCGCCCGAGGCCGACCCGATCGACCCCGAGGCCGGCCGTCGCCTCTACCTCGTCGTGCCGGCGCTGCTGGCCGCGGCGGCGACGGTCTTCTTCGGCGTGATCCCGCAGCCGCTGGTCGAGTTCGCCTCCCACGCCGGCGCCTCGCTCTTCGGGTAGGCCGGCGCCATAGGCGTCCTCCTCACCACCGCTGCGATCGTCCTCGCCGTCTTCTTCGGGATCTGGTCCGAGCGCCGCTGGCCCCAGGGAGCCGCGAACGCCGCCCGCAAAGCGCTGCTGCTACTGCTCTACGTGCTGCTGCCGCCGGTGATCTTCTTCAACCTGGCGAATGCCGACATCGACCTCGCCCACGGAGTCGGCCTCGGGCTGGCTCTGGTCGCCGTCACGCTCGCGGCGCTGTTCGCCTGGTGGGTCGCCAGCCGGGTGCTGAAGCTGCGGCGCGACCAGACCGGCGCCGTGGTCTGCGCCGTGCTCGTCGTCAACAGCGGCTACCTCGGCTACCCACTGACCGTGGCCTTGCTCGGTCGCGACCGGCTCTCGACCGCGGTGCTCTACGACGTGCTCGTCGGCGGACCCTCGCTGCTGCTCGGCGCTTTCGCCGTCGGCGCCGCCTTCGGCACCAAAGCGGGCGACAGCCCGCGCCAGCGGGTCGCCGCCTTCTTCACCCGCAACCCACCGCTCTACGCGGCGATCGCCGGCCTGCTCGCCCCGCAGGCGCTGGCGCCCCAGGCGCTGGTCGACGTCTCCCAGGCGCTGGTCGTCGCGATCCTGCCGATCGGGTTCTTCGCCGTCGGCGCGACCCTGGCGGAGGGCGCAGAGAACGGCGAGCTGCCGCTACCGCCGCCACTGACGAAGCCGGTACTGCTGTCGGTCTTCTCGCGACTGGTGATGGTGCCGGCGCTGCTGATGCTGCTGGCGGCACCGCTGATCGACCTGCCCGCGGCCTATCGCCTGATGTCGGCGATGCCCTCCGGCCTGAACGCGATGGTCGTCTCCCACACCTACGGCCTCGACAACCAGATCGTCGCCGAGGCGATCACCTGGTCGACCGCGATCGTCGTCCTCGCCTGCCTGGGCTCGCTGCTGCTCTGAGCGATCCTCCCCGCCGCCGCGCTTTCGGCGCCGGCGACCGCTCAGTGTCGGGTCAGGAAATAGCCGATCAGGCTGGCGCCGAAGGTGAAGAAGGCGCCAAAGGCGATCTGGATCAACGTCCGCTGAAGCGTGTCGAGCCGACCCGCGAGCTGGCTGAAACCGGTCTCGACCCGTCGGCCCAGCTCATCGAGTCGCTGACCCTGTTCCTCGAACCGCTTGCTCTGTTCCTCGAACCGCCTGTCCATCTGGCGGCTGAGGTCGTCGAACCTGTGGTTGATCTGGTCGATCTCCCGTTCCATCTCGGCGGGGGACGTTAGCAGACAATAAGTTGCGCGCTGTGGCTGCCATCGGTGGCCCGAGGGCACGGGTGGCCTAATCTCGCCCCCGTGCTGCAGCACGTCGGAATCGAGGTCGCGCCGGCAGACGTCGAGCGCACGGTCGAGCTCTTCGAGCTGCTCGGCTTCGAGCGGATCGAGACGCCGGCCTCGCTCGGCGGCGGCTTCACCTGGGTGCAGCGCAACGGCACCCAGGTCCACCTGATGCACGACGAGGACCCGGTCGTGCCCCGGCGCGGGCACCTGGCGGTCGTGGCGCCGGACTTCGAGGCGGCGCTGCAGCGGTTGCGCGAGCACGGCTTCCCGGTCGAGCGCCGCCGCGAGCACTGGGGCGCCGCGCGCGCCCTGGCGACCGGCCCCGGCGGCCACCGGGTGGAGCTGACGGCGGCGCCACCGCCCGAATCGGGCTCGGAGGCCGTCTCGACCCGAACCTGACGGGCGTCGGTCAGGCGGGCCGGCGCCCGCCCCGCTTGGAGGCGAACAGGTCCATGTCGGCGAAGCCGAGCAGGTCCTCCGCCGTCGTCCCGTCGACGGGGAACATGGCGAAGCCGGTGGCCGCCGAGACCGGCCGGTCGCCGTCGGAGCCGAAGCCGCGGTTGGCGATGCGGTTGCGCAGGCGGGCGGCGACCTCGGTAGCCTCTTCGGCGTTGGCCTCGGGGACGATCACGGCGAACTCGTCGCCGCCCTGGCGGAAGACCGAGTCTTCGCCGCGCAACTCGGTTCGCAGCGCGGCGCCGATCTCGGCCAGGAGGCGGTCGCCCTCGAGATGACCGTGGCGCTCGTTGACCTGCTTGAAGCCGTCGAGGTCGAGCAGGACGAGGCCGAACTCCCGTGAGTGGCGCCGGTGGCGGGCGATTTCCTCCTGCAGCCGCTCGTGCAGGGCGCGGTAGTTACCGACGCCGGTCAGCTCGTCGCGGCGCGCCAGCGCCCAGAGAGCCTCGTGACTGGCGCGTAGTCGCCGCACCAGCACGACGATGCCGGCGGCGACAGCGACCAGGCAGGCGGCCTCGACGAGGGCGAGGACCAGCGCCTGGGTGTCGGAGAAGGAGCCGAGCACGAGCGGGGCCAGCAGACCGACCCCGATCGCCAGCAGCGCCGCCAGCAGCAGAGTCGGGCTGAGCGCGCGCTCAGCAGGGGGGCTTGGGGCTGGTTTCCGGTCGGTCATGACGAGACTGGACGTTTGTTCGATGCCTGCAGAATATGCAGCCTTGCCAGGGCCGTCCCTCCTCGTCGCGGCGATGCAGCGGATGCGCTATCTGGTCAAACACTCCAGTCCCGCGATGTTGCGAGGCGATCAGTCGCGCTGCTTGCGCTTGCGGCGCTCGCCGCCGGCGCCGCCATTGCCGCCGGCCCCGTTCGCCGGCGGCTCGGGCGTTTCCGGCTCGCTCGGCCCGAGTTCCGCCGCCGCTTTCTCCCCCGGCGAGGGCCAGGGGATCGCTTCGCCCGCCGCCCAGGCCGGTGGCCGGCCGCCGGGCAGTTTGCCGATCAGCAGCAGGCCGAGGTAGACGAAGAAGATCAGCGTGAACTGAACCAGCAGCAGCAGCGCCGCGACCCCGAGCGCCATCCCCAGCGAGCCCCAGAAGCGCGTCAACAGCCCCGCCCGCATCGCGTGCAGGCAGGTGTAGAAGAGGGCGACCGCGAGGCCGAGACGGCCGCCCAGGCCAAAGCCGGTCGCGAGGCCGCGGGTCGAGGCTTCGCTCAGCGCGTTGCTGGCTTCGTCGTCGGCGACCTTGGTCCCGACGCAGTCAGCCTGCGGGGTCGTCCCTTTCGCGTCGAATTCTTCGCCGAACTCCTTCGCCCCCTTGTCCTCGAGGTCCGACTTGCATTCGGCGGTCGCTTCCTTGACGGTCAGCGTCGACCTCGCTTCGCCGGCCGTGAACTGGTCGGCGGCTTCGCTGGTGGCGCTGGCGTTGAGCACCGCGGAGACGGCGAAGAAGAGCGGTGCCGCGATAACCAGCCCGACCAGCTGCGCCCGCACCTGCCGGCTGCGCGAGGCGGTGGCGCGGAAGAGGAAGTAGAGCGGGGCGACGAGGAGGACGAAGCCGATCGCCTCGAGGATCGAGGAGAGGGTCACCGAGGAGCTGTGTTCGTCGGCCGAGCGCAGCAGCTCGGCGTCGCCGGTACCGCCGACGCTGGCGATGACGAAGGCGGAGGCGATCAGCACGGCGACGCCGGCGAAGGTCACCAACCCCGCCGGCACTGACCAGCGCGACTCCCACTCCAGGACCTGCTCTCGGGTCTTGCCCACTCTCGTCTATCCCCTCTCGTGGAAGTAGAACTGGGGCAGCGCCCCCTGGATCACGTCCTGCGTCATCTTCTGGGCGACCTCGAGGTCGCCGGTGCGGACGGCGATGTCGTCGAGGCTGACGATCCCCGCCAGCTGCTCGCCGCTGAGGACCGCCAGCCGCCGCACGCGGTGCTGGACCATCAGCGCCGCCGCCTCGTCGAGCTCCATCTCCGGGTCGCCGCCGATCAGCGGCCGCGAGGCGAAATCGATCACCGGCGCGCCGGGGTCGGCGCCCTCGGCGAGGACACGCAGCGCCAGGTCGCGGTCGGTGACCATCGCCACCGGGGAGCCGGCGGAATCGACGACGACGACCGAGCCGACGTGGCGGTCGCGCATCGAGCGGGCCACCTCGACCGCGCTCGTCTCCGGGGTCGCGGTGACGACGCCGGCGGTCATGATCTCGCTGAGCCGCACGGGCCGTACGCTACCTGCATGAGCACCTCCCGGCACACCCCCGTCGTCCCGCTCGAGGCCGGTGCCGGGCCCGAGAATCCACCCTGCCCCGCCTGCGGCGAGCCGCTCTTCGGCTGGCTGGCGCGGCGACCCCGCCTGCGCGGGCCGGTCAGCCGCTGCGAGAGCTGCGGATTGGGGGTGGTGGGCGACTCGGCCGGCCCGGAGGAGGCACTGCACGAGCTCGACCGGCTCGTCGGCGGCGGCGGCCCGCGCTTCCCCAACCGAGCCAGCTACGCCAGCTCGCTCGGCAACGCCGGCTGGGCCGGGCTCGAGCCGGGCAGCCGCTACCTGTTCACGGTCGAGTCGGTGCGCCGCCTCGTCGCCCGCCGCGACCAGGTCGTGAAGTCGGCGCGCTGGGCGCCGGCGGCGAGCCTGGCGGCGACCTGGCAGACGATCCTCAACAGCGTCACCTTCGGCCACAACGTCGCCCTCGGCGCGCTCGGCAAGGGGGAGGCGGCAGCGGCGGCCAAGCCCTGGCAGCGCCGCATCGACGCCCTCGCCAGCGGCGTGCTGGCGATCCCGGCACTGGCGATCGCGCTGCCGATCGAGCTCGCTGGTGGCGTCTTCCGACGCGGCGCCGTCGTCGCGGTGCGCTTCGAGCTGCTCTAGCCTCGGGCGGGGGTGTCGGCTCCGCCGGCCGCTTAGGATGCCCGCGTGCCCGACGCCTTCTACGAGCCCGCGACCGACGGGTACGTCGCCACCGAGCTGACCCGCGGGCCCTGGGACCCAGGTGCCCAGCACGCCGGGCCGCCGGCCGCGCTGCTCGGGCGCGAGCTGGAGATGCTGCCGGAAGCCGGCGAGTTTCAGGTCGGGCGCGTCACCTTCGAGATCCTGCGTCCGGTCCCGATCGGGCCGCTCGGGATCGCCTCCCGGGTGCTGCGTCCCGGTCGCCGGGTGCAGCTGGTCGAGGCCGAGCTCAGCGCCGACGGCGAGCCGCTGATGCGGGCCACCGCCTGGCTTCTGCGCCGCGCCGAGCTGGACCTGCCGGCCGAGGTCCTGCCTCCGCAGGAGCCGCCGCCCCCGCCCGAGCAGGGCAGGCCGGCCGAGTTCTTCCCGACCGAGCACGAGCACGGCTACCACAGCGCGATGGAGGTCCGCTTCGTCTCCGGCGGCTTCATGGAGTCGGGGCCGGCGGCCGTCTGGCTGCGGATGCTGCATCCCCTGGTCGAGGGCGAGGAGCCGACGCCGCTGCAGCGGGTGCTGATCGCGGCCGACGTCGGCAACGGCGTCAGCTCGGTCCTCGACTACCGCCGCTTCGTCTTCATCAACGTCGAGCTGACCGTGCACCTGGAGCGGATGCCGGCCGGCGAGTGGGTCTTCCTCGACGCGGTGACGAGGCCGGCGCCGACCGGCGTCGGCATCTCCGAGTCGGTCCTCTGCGACCGCGACGGCCGCATCGGCCGCGCCGAGCAGACGCTGCTCATCGCCCCTCGCTGAGCGCCGCCCGGGCGCGGTGGTGGGGGGCGATCACGAGCACGACCATCGCGGCGGCGCCGAGCCCGCCCGTCGCCCCCAGCAGGAAGGCGCCCTCGTAGCCGCTCAGCGCGGCCGCCACGCCGGCCAGCGACGCGCCGAGGCCGATGCCGGCGTCGAAGCAGGCGGTGAAGGTGCCGAGGGCGGCGCCGCGGCGGTTGGGCGGGACCTCTTCGACCACGATCAGCGACAGCGAGGGGTAGAGCAGCGAGAAGGCAGCGCCCATCGCCAGCGCCCCGGCGAGCGCGACCGGGAGGCTGAAGGCGAGGCCGATCGCCGCCAGGCCGGCGGCCTCGGTCAGCGCCGCCGCCGTCGCCACCCGCGCCGACCCGATCTGGTCGGGCAGGTTTCCCGCGACGAGCCGGGTCAGCACGACCATCGTCGCGAAGGCCCCGAAGACGAGGGCGCCGTGGCCGACGTCGCGGGCGTCGAGGTGGAGGACGACGAAGCTGGCCATCGCCGCGTAGCCGAAGGAGCCCAGCGCCAACGCGGCCCCGGGGCGGAGCGCCTCGCGGACGAGCAGGGTGTGGTGCTCGGCTTCGTGGGCGGGGCCGGGCTGGAAGGGGTCGGGGACCCGGGCGGCAAACGCGGCGCCCAGCAACGGCATCACCGCGGCGAAGAGCCAGACGGCGTCGTAGCCGGCGCTGTGCTGGATCAGCTCGCCGCACAGCGGCCCGACGCTGAGACCACCCCAGACCGCAAGCCCGTAAAGGCCGATCACCCGCCCGCGCCGCCCCTCGGGTGCGAGGTCGACGATCCAGGCGGAGCCGGCGGTGAAGACGGTTCCCTCGCCCGCCCCGACGACCAGGCGGGCGAGGATCAGGCCGCCGATCCCGAGCGGCGCCAGGTAGAGAAAGCCGGCGACCGCGGTCGCCAGCGAGCCGGCGAGGACGGTCGAGCGCCGTCCCCGCCGGTCGGCGAAGCGGCCGGCGAACGGGCGCAGCAGCAGGCCGGTGACCGCGTAGCAGCCGATCACGATCCCGACCTCGATCTTGCCGCCGCCGAGCGGTCCCTCGACGTAGTGCGGCAGCACCGGCAGGGTCGCCCCGATCGCGACCATGCCGCAGAAGGTGACCCCGAAGATTCCGGCGAAGGCGAGGCCGGGGCGGGCGAGGCGAGGCGCCGGCGAGGCGCCCGGCTCGGCGTTCACCGCAGCAGCGAGGCGAGGTTCTCGACGACGTGGTCGGGGGCCGGGTCGGCCGCCTCCGCCTCGGCCCGGCCGGTGGTCCCGCTCAGCACCAGGATCGTCGTCAGCCCCGCCGCCCTGCCGCCGGCGATGTCGGAGGAGACGCGGTCGCCGACCATCGCCACCCGCGGCGGCGGCCCAATCGCCTCCAGCGCCATCTCGAACAGGTGCCGCTCCGGCTTGCCGCCGATCTCGGCGCTGTGCCCGGAGGCGGTTTCGACGGCGGCGAGGACGGCGCCGGTGCCTGGCCACTCGCCCCCCGGCATCGGCATCGTCGGGTCGTGGCTGGTGGCGAAGAGGGCGGCGCCGCCGTCGAGCGCCAGCTTCGCCGTCAGCAGCTCGTCGTAGTCGAAGCCGCGGTGGCCGGAGACGACGACCACGTCGGCCGCGCGGGCCGGCTCGCCCTCCAGCAGCGCGGCGCCGGCCTCGGCGACCATCTCCTTCAGCGGGGTGGCGCCGATCACGAAAGCGGTCCCGCCCGCTCCCGCCGCCCGGCCCGCCAGCCGCGCGACCACCATCCCGGCGGTGACGATCCGCTCCGGGCCGACCTCGACCCCCATCCCCTGCAGCCGCTCCGCGTAGGCGGCGGGGTGGCGGCCGGGGTTGTTGGTGACGAAGGCGATCTCCTTGCCGGCGGCGAGCAGCGCCGCCAGCGCCTCGGGCGAGCCGGGCACGGGCTCGCGCCCGACCCAGACCACGCCGTCGAGGTCGATCAGCAGTCCGTCGAAGTCATCCGCGAGCGACACCGCGCGCAGGCTATTCGCTGTTCTCGATACGGTGACGGCGGTGAGCGTCAACGGACAGGTCGTGGTGGCCACCGACCTGACCCGTCGCTACGGGGAGGGAGATGCGGCGGTCGACGCGCTGGCGGGGGTCAGCACCTCCTTCGAGCGCGATCGCTTCACGGCGATCATGGGCCCCTCGGGCTCCGGCAAGTCGACCCTGATGCACATCCTCGCCGGCCTCGACAAGCCGACCACCGGCACGGTCGAGCTCGACGGCGTCGAGATCACCTCGCTCGATGACAACGAGCTGACCAAGCTACGGCGCGACAAGCTCGGCTTCGTCTTCCAGTTCTTCAACCTGCTGCCGGTCCTCACCGCCGAGGAGAACCTGGTGCTGCCGCTCTCGATCGCCGGCCGCAAGCCCGACCGGGAGTGGGTCGAGACCCTGATCAGGACGGTCGGTCTCGAGGACCGCCGCACCCACCGCCCCTCCGAGCTCTCCGGCGGGCAGCAGCAGCGCGTCGCCGTCGCCCGTGCCCTCGTCTCCAAGCCGGCGGTCGTCTTCGCCGACGAGCCGACCGGCAACCTCGACTCGAAGGCGAGCGCCGGCGTGCTGGACCTGCTGCGCCGGGCGGTCGACGAGTTCGGGCAGACGGTGATCATGGTCACCCACGACCCGGCCGCCGCCGCCCACGCCGACCGGCTGATCACCCTCCGCGACGGCAAGCTCGTCCAGGACGGCGTCCCGGGCTCCGCGGACGAGGTGATCGAGCTGATGAAGCAGATTGACTAGCCTCGGCCTCAAGAGCCTCTGGGCTCGCAAGGTACGGGCCATCACGACCACCTTCGCGGTCGTGATCGGCGTCGCCTTCATGGCCGGCTCCTATGTCCTCACGGACACCATCCTCGCCGCCTTCGACGAGGTCTTCAGCGAGTCGCTGAAGGGGACCAGCGTCGTCGTCAGCTCGAAGAACCTGGTCAAACAGGAAAGCGGCGAAACGTCGACGATCCCGGCCTCGCTGCTGCCGAAGGTGAAGAAGGTCCCGGGGGTGCGGATCGCGGCCGGCGCGGTGTTCACGGTGGGCGGCTTCTTCGACTCCAAGGGCGACGCGATCGGCTCCAAATTCGCCCCCAAGTTCATCTCCTCGACGATGCCCCCCGTCCTGGAGTCCCTCGAATACGTCAAGGGCCGCCAGCCGCGGGGCCCGACCGAAGCCTCGATCGACGAAGCGGCGGCGGACGACTCCGGCCTCGCGATCGGCGACGAGATCGAGATCGCCGGCCAGAAGCGGGCGCAGACCTACCGCCTGGTCGGGTTGACGCGGCTCGGCGGCGCCTCCTTCGGAGGCACCAGCATCGCCCAGGTCACCCTGCCGGAGGCGCAGCGGATCACCGACAAGGCCGGCCGCTTCGACCAGATCTCGGTCGCCGCCGAAGAGGGGGTGGCTGCCCAGACGCTGAAACGGCGGATCGAGCTGGTGATGCCGCCCTCGGTCCGGGTCGAGACCGGCGAAGAGAGCGCCGAGCGGGGCTCGGACGAAATCCGCGAAAGCCTCGGCTTCCTGCAGACGATGCTGCTGATCTTCGCCTTCGTCGCCCTCTTCGTCGGCGCCTTCCTGATCTTCAACACCTTCTCGATCACGGTTGCCCAGCGCGTGGCCGAGTTCGGCATGCTGCGGACGCTGGGCGCTTCGCGGAGCCAGATCCTGAGCACGGTGATAGTCGAGGCCCTGGCGATCGGGCTGCTGGGGGCGATCGTCGGCATCGGCGGCGGCTTTCTCATCGCCCTGGGCCTGAACGGGCTCTTCGAAGCGCTCGGCATCGACCTGCCGACGACGGCGCTGGTGATGAAGACGAGGACCGTGGTCGTCTCGCTGGCCGTCGGCGTCGGGATCACCCTGATTTCCTCGCTGGTCCCGGCTCTGCGCTCCACCCGGGTGCCGCCGATCGCCGCCATGCAGGCCGCGGTGCCGCTGCCGAGCCGTCGCCGCCGGATCCTCAACACGGCCTTCTCGGTGCTGCTCGGCATCGGCGGCCTGGCGCTGCTCCTGCTCGGCCTCTTCGGCGGCGCCGGCGGCGGCACCGCGGCGGGGCTGATGGGGGTCGGCGCGGTCGCGATGGTCCTCGGCGTCTCGCTCTTCAGCCCGAACCTGGTGCCGGGGCTGGCGGCCGTCGCCGGCTGGCCGCTGGAGCGCCTGCGCCGCCTGATCGGCCGCCTCGCGCGGGAGAACGCGCAGCGCAACCCGGGGCGGACCGCGGTCACCGCCGCGGCGCTGATGATCGGCCTGGCGCTGGTCACCTTCGTCACCGTCTTCGCCGCCGGTCTCAAGAGCTCGATCGCCGAGGCGGTCGACGACAGCTTCCAGGGCGACCTCGTGATCCAGAACAGCGATGGCTTCTCGCCGATCCCGCCCGGGGCGGCGGCGGCCGCCCGGCAGGTGGAGGGAGTCGATCTGGTTGCGACGCTGCGGGCGACCGAAACCAAGTTGGTGGGCGGCTCCAAGCAGCGCACCAACAGCCTCTCACCGGACGCGAGCGAGGTCTTCGAGCTGGAATGGCAGGAGGGGGGCCCGCAGACGCTTCGAGACCTTCGCGACGACGAAGCCGTGGTCGAGGACTCCTTTGCCTCCGGTAACGACCTCGAGGTCGGCGATCGCTTCCGGCTGCTGAGCCAGACCGGCAAGCGAACGAGCTTCCGCGTCGCCGGCACCTACGACACCAAGGTCGGCCTGATCGGCAACGTCGTGATCACGCCGGCGGTGATGGCAAGGACGTTCGGTCAGAAGCAGGACACGATCGACTTCGTCAAGACGGCGTCCGGGGCAAATCCGGGCGAAGTTCAGAAACGGGTCGAAAAGCTGCTGGAACGCGACTTCCCCGCCGCCGAGGTGCTGAACCAGACCGAACTGAAGGAGCAGCAGGAAAACCGGGTCAACACGCTGCTGGGGCTGATCTACGCGCTGCTGGCGCTGGCGGTGATCATCTCCCTGTTCGGGATCGCCAACACGCTGGCTCTCTCGATCCACGAGCGCACGCGGGAGCTGGGGATGCTGCGGGCGATCGGCATGTCGCGGCGGCAGGTGCGGACGATGATCCGCTACGAGGCGGTGATCACGGCGCTGATCGGGGCGATCCTCGGCATGGTCCTCGGCGTCGTCTTCGCCGCCCTGATCGCGCAGCCGCTCAAGGACGAAGGCTTCGTCCTCTCCTATCCGATCGGATCGCTTTTCCTGCTGCTCGTCCTCGCGGCTCTGGCGGGCGTGATCGCGGCGATCCCGCCGGCGCGCCGGGCTTCGAGGCTGGACGTCCTTCAGTCGCTGCAGTACGAGTAGCTCAGAGGCGGGCGGCGATTCTTCCTCTGCGGAGCGTGAGGACCTCGTCGAAGACCGAGAGGTCCGCGGCCTCGTGGGTGATGACGAGGACGCCGGGGCCGCGCTGCGCGAGGCCGGCGAGCGCGGCCTGCAGCGCCGCGGCGCCCTCCGGGTCCAGGTGGGTGGTCGGCTCGTCGAAGATCAGGAACCGCGTCCGGGCGAGGAAGAGGCGGGCGGCGGCGATGCGCTGGCGCTGGCCGCCGGAGACCTGGGCGCCGGCCTCGCCGACCTCGGTCGCCAGTCCCTCGGGCAGCGCCGCCAGCCACCCGCCGAGGCCGACGGCGACGAGTGCCGCGGCGATCTCCTCGTCGCTGGCCTCGCCGCGGCCGACGGCGACGTTGTCGCGCAGCGTCGTGGTGAAGAGGAAGGCGTCCTGGGGGGAGAGGCGCACGGCCTCGCGGACCGCGTCGCTGTCGAGCTCGCCCAGGTCGGCGCCGCCGAGCCGGACGCTGCCCTCGACCGGGTCGCGGAAGCGCACCGCCAGCTCGGCCAGGGTGCTCTTGCCGCAGCCGCTGGGGCCGAGCAGCGCGACCGAGCGCCCCGGCGAGAGCCGCAGGTCGGCGCCGTCGAGGACCCAGGGGCCGCTCTCCTCGTAGCGGAAGCGGACGCCGCGCAGCTCGAGGTCGCCCGCGGCGGGCAGCGGCAGCGGCGCCTCCGGCTCGCGCACCGGCGCTTCGCGGTCGACGACGCCCTCGATCCGCAGCGCCGCCGCGGCGCAGGCATCGACGCTGGCGGCGGCGGCGCCGAGCGGGGCGACCGCCTCGAAGGCGCCCATCGCCAGCAGCGCCAGCGCCGCCAGCATCACGCCGGCGAGGGCGCCGCTCTGCACTGAAGGGATCGCGACCGCCGTCATCAGCACGGCGCCGCCGGCGGCGATCGCGGTGCCGAGGCCGACCGCGAGGCCGCCGCTCAGCGCGTCCCGGCGCTGCAGCCCGGCGAGCCGCTCGCTGGCCCGCTCGGAGCGCTCGATCCACTCCCGCTCGCGACCGGCGACGGCGATCTCGGCCGAGCCGGAGGCGATCTCGACCAGCTCGGCGTTGAGTGCGGCGCGGGCGCCGGCCTGCCGGCGCCCGGCGGCGCGGGCCGACCAGCGGGTGAGGACGGGGGCGAGGACGCCGGCGGCGAGCAGCATCGCCGCCAGCGCCAGGCCGGCGACCGGCAGGATCACGGTGGCGACGGCGACGGCGACGAGACCCGCGACGATCGCCACCAGGGGCGGCCCGACCGCGCGCAGGTAGAGGTCCTGGAGGCTGTCGACGTCGCCGACGAAGCGGCTCAGCAGGTCGCTGCGGCGCAGGTCGGCGATCCCGCTCGGGACCAGCGGCACCAGTCGCTCGAAGAAGCGGGCGCGGAGGTCGGTAAGGGTGCGGAAGGCGAGGTCGTGCGAGGCCAGCCGTTCGGCGTAGCGCAGCAGCGCCCGGCTGATGCCGAAGAAGCGGACGCCGACGATCGCCACCCCGAGCGCGAGGATCTCCGGCCGCTGCGCGGCGCGGCTGATCAGGTAGCCCGAGGTCGTAAGAAGCCCGACGGCCGCCAGCACCGCGCCGGCGCCAAGCGCGACCGAGAGCCAGAGCAACCGCCGCCGCGATCGCGTCGCCGCGATCGCCCGCCGCAGCGCCCCGCGTGTCGACTTTCTTTCGCTATCCGAAGGAAAGTCGACACCTGCGCTGATGCCGGCGTTCACGCCGCCACCGCCTCGGGCAGCGCCGGCGCCAGCTCGTGGATGAGGCCGTCGCGGAGCTCGACGACGCGGTCGGCGTGGCGCGCCAGCTCCGGCCGGTGGGCGACGAGGAGGGCGGTGCGGCCGGCGGCGAGCCGGGCGACCGCGTCGGCCACCTCCAGCTCGGTCGCCTCGTCGAGGTGCGCGGTCGGCTCGTCGAGCAGCAGCAGCGGCGCGTCGCGGAGGAAGGCGCGGGCCAGCGCCAGCCGCTGCGCCTGGCCGGCGGAGAGGCGACGGCCGCCCTCACCGACGGGCGTCTTCAGCCCTTCCGGCAGCTCCCGCACCAGCTCGCTCAGCCCCGCCCGCCGCAGCGCCTCGAGCAGGCGCCAGCCCGACGCCTCAGGGTCGGCGAGGCGGACGTTGTCCTCGATCGTGCCGGCGAACACCGTCGGCCGCTGCGGCACCCAGGCGACCTGCCGGCGCCACGCGGCCGGGTCGACGTCGCGCAGGTCGACGCCGCCACAGAGCACCGAGCCGGCCTCCGGGTCGGCCAGTCGCAGCAGCAGCGACAGCAGCGTCGACTTGCCGCCGCCGCTGGGCCCGACGAGGGCGACGGTCTCGCCGGGCTTGACGATCAGCTCGGCGCCGCGCAGGACCTCGTCGCGGCCCGGATGGGAGAAGCGCAGGCCGGAGAAGACCAGGGGGGAGGCGGAGGGATCGGGGGCCGGCACCGGCGCGCTCGGCACCGAGGCCGCGGCCGGCTGGTCGAGGATCTCGAAGATCCGCTCCGCCGCCGCCATCCCGTCGGCGGAGGCGTGGAACTGGCTGCCGAGGCGGCGCAGCGGCATGTACAGCTCGGGGGCGAGGATCAGCACCGTCAAGCCGGCGGTTAGGCCAAGCGTGCCGTCCGCCAGCTGGACTCCGACCGTCACGGCCACCATCGCGACGCCGATCATCGCCAGCAGCTCCAGCACAAGGGCGGAGAGGAAGCCGATCCGCAGCGTCGCGATCGTCTCCCGCCGGTAGCTCTCGCCGGCGGCGGCGATCGAGCGGGTCTGTGCCTCGGCGCGCCCGTGCGCGCGCAGCGTCTCCAGACCGCTGACGAGGTCGAGGAACTGGGCGCTGAGGCGGGAGAGCCGCCGCCAGCGCCGTCGCGTCGAGCGCTCCGCCAGCCGCCCGATCAGGACCATGAAGACGGGGATCATCGGCGCCGTGACGGCGAGGATCGCCGCCGCCTCCCAGTCGCGCGGGATCGTCCAGGCGAGGATGAAGAGCGGCGCCAGCGCCGCCAGGACCGCCTGCGGCAGGTAGCGGGCGAAGTAGGCCTCGAGCGCGTCGACGCCCTGCACGGCGGAGGCGGCCAGCTCGCCGGAGCGCTCCGTCTGCAGCGCCCCCGGCCGCGCCAGCAGCAGGTGCCGGACCAGGCGCGAGCGCAGTTCGGCCATCACCCGGGCGGCGCCGATCCGCCCGGTCGCCTCGAAGCCGGCGTCGACCAGGCCCCGGGCAACGGAGATGACCGCGAGCCAGACCAGCTGCGGCGCCACCGTCCCCAGCGAGGCGCCGCCGATGAAGACGTCGGCGATGACGTGCGCCAGCAGCGTCGCCTGGGCGACGATCAGCACCGTCGCCAGCACCCCGAGCGCGGCGGTGCTGGCGAGGTGCGCCCTGGCTGCGGCGCTGGTCCGCCTCAGCCGCCGCTGGGTCTCGCGGGCGCGCGACCTAGCCCGGGGATCCTGCGCCTGCGGGCTCGCCACCGGAGCCATCTCCCTTGCTCGGGCCGTCGTCGCCGTCGCCGTCGCCGCGGGCGACCAGGTCGAGCGGGGACCTGACGTCGCCGAAGCCCTCGGCCGAGACGCGGTGGCGGAAGACCCAGTAGGTCCACGCCTGGTAGGCGAGCACCACCGGCACCAGCAGCACCGCGACCACCGTCATCACCGTCAGCGTGTAGTCGGAGGAGGCGGAGGCGTTCAGCGACATGTCGAAGGCGCTGTCGGTGCTGGAGACCATCGTGTTGGGGAAGAGGTCGACGAAGAGCGCCAGGAAGAAGGTGAGGATCGCGCCGGTGGTGGCGGCGAAGGCCCGCAACGGGTCGCGGCCGGCCAGCAGCGCGGCGGCGATAAGGCAGACGGCCGCCGCGGCGGCGAGGATCGCCGAGGCGACGTCGATGCCGCCGTCGTGGGAGGCGACGGTCCACGCGAGGAAGCAGATGCCGATCACCGCGGCCGGGATCGCCCGGTTCCGCGCGATCGCCGTCGCCCGCTCGCGCATCTTCCCCTCGGTCTTCAGCTCGAGGAAGATCGCGCCGTGGGCGAGGAAGAGAGTCAGCGTCGCCAGGCCGCCCAGCAGCGCGTAGGGGTTGAGCAGGTCGAAAAGGGTGCCGGTGTACTCGTGCTGCGCGTCGATCGGGACGCCGTGGACGATGTTGGCCCAGCCGACGCCCCAGAGCAGGGCGGGGACGAAGCTGCCGCCGATCATCGCCCACTCCCAGCGCGTGCGCCAGCTGTCGGAGTCGACTTTGCCCCAGAACTCGAAGGCGACGTTGCGGACGATCAGGCCGGCCAGGATCAGGAACAGCGCCAGGTAGAAGCCGGAGAAGAGGGTCGCGTACCACTCGGGGAAGGCGGCAAAGGTGGCGCCGCCGGCCACCAGCAGCCAGACCTCGTTGCCGTCCCAGATCGGCCCGATCGAGTGCAGCACGGCGCGCCGCTCGTCCTTGTCCTTGCCGACGGCGCGGATCAGCATGCCGACGCCGAAGTCGAATCCCTCGAGCACGAAGTAGCCGAGCCAGAGGATCGAGATGAGGACGAACCAGACGACTTGGAGGAAGGTGTAGGCGTCCATGATCAGTAGGCGAGGGACAGCTCCTGGCCGGGCTCCTCGGCCTTGCCGGCCTCGACCGGTCCTTTCTTGACGGCTTTGAAGAAGACGCGGCCGGCGATCGCGGCCAGCACCCCGTAGATCAGCGTGAAGCCGACCAGGGTGATCCAGACCTCGGCCGCGCTGACGCTGGGGGAGCCGGCGACGTCGGTCTTCAGCAGCCCGAAGACGACCCAGGGCTGGCGCCCCATCTCGGTGAAGACCCAGCCGGTGGCGCTGGCGATGAACGGCAGCGCCACGGCCGGCACGGCGATCACGAGGAAGCGCTTGGACTGCTCCAGCCGCCCTTTCCGCAGCAGCCACCAACCGTAGATGGCGAGCAGGAACATCGCCAAGGCGCAGCCGATCATCGCGCGCCAGGTCCAGTAGGCGACGGCGACGATCGGCGCGTACTCGCCCGGCCCGTATTCGCGCTGGTAGCGGCGGTTGATGTCGTTGACGCCCTCGATCTCACCGCGCGGGTAGCCGGTCGAGATCCAGGAGAGGAGGTTGGGGATCTCGATGTTGCGGTTCAGCCCTCCTGGGTTCTGCTCGAAGTCGCCGGTGGCGAAGACCGAGAGGCCGGCCCCGTCCTTGGTCTCGAAGACGGCGTCGGCGGCTGCCATCTTCATCGGCTGCTGGTCCGTCATCAGGATGCCGTTGAAGTGGCCGACCCCCATCGTGACGACGGCGGCGACGGCGACCATCGGCAGCGCCAGCCGCATCGCGCCGCCGAACACCTGGGTCTCGTTGCCGCGCCGCAGGTGCCAGGCGGAGACGGCGATCAGGATCATCCCCGCGGTCAAGAGCGCCGCCAGGATCGTGTGGACTAAGGCGTAGATCGCCGTGTTGTTGAAGAGGACCGCGGCGATGTTGGTCAGCTCGGCTTTGTCCCCGTTCATCTTGTAGCCGACCGGGTGCTGCATCCAGGAGTTGGCGGCGAGGATGAAGTAGGCCGAGAGCGCGGTCGAGCCGGCGACCAGCCAGATGCAGACGAGGTGGACTTTTTTCGAGAGCCGGCCCCAGCCGAACAGCCAAAGGCCGAGGAAGGTGGACTCGACGAAGAACGCGGCCAGGCCCTCCATCGCCAGCGGCGCCCCGAAGATGTCGCCGACGAAGCGGGAGTAGTTGGACCAGTTCATCCCGAACTGGAACTCCTGCACGATCCCGGTCGCGACGCCGAGCGCGAAGGAGACCAGCATCAGCTTGCCCCAGAAGCGGGTCGAGCGCAGCCAGTGCTCCTTGCCGGTCTTGTACCAGCGGGTCTGGAAGTAGGCGACGCAGATCGCCAGCCCGATCGTCACCGGCACGAAGATGAAGTGGTACAGCGTGGTGATGCCGAATTGCCAGCGGGCGAGCTCGAGGGCGGTCACGAGCGGGACACTAGGTTCGCCCGGGCGGCCCTCCATCGCGGAGATGCCCGGCGGTTCTTGTGGCGAACTACTTACGCCGTGCCGGCGCCCGCCAGGCCCATCCGCAGCGCCCCCGCCACCTCGTGCATCGCGGCCCGCGAGGTGCGGCTGACCGCGGTGTCGTTGGCGAAGCCGTGGATCAGGCCGGGATGGCGGCGCAGGGCGACGGGGACGCCCGCCTCCCGCATCCGCATCGCGTAGCCCTCGCCCTCGTCGCGCAACGGGTCGAAGCCGGCGGTGACCACGTAGGCGGGGGTGAGGCGGCTCAGGTCGGCGGCCTCGAAGACGGAGATCCGCGGGTCGCTGCGGTCGGTGCCCGGGGGGAGGTACATCCCTTCGAAGTAGTCCATGTCGGCCTTGGTCAGCATGAAGCCGTCGGCGAAGAGGAAGCGCGAGGGCATGTCCTCGGCGGGGTCGGTGACGGGGTAGATCAGCAGCTGCATCGCCGGCGTGGCGCCGCCGCCTTCGCGGGCCAGCAGGCTGACGACGGCGGCCATGTTGCCGCCGGCGCTGTCGCCGCCGACGGCGATCCGCTCCGGGTCGGCGCCGAGCGAGGCCGCGTTCTCCGCCGCCCAGGCGAAGCCCGACCAGGCGTCCTCGACCGGGGCGGGGAAGGGGTGCTCCGGCGCCAGCCGGTAGCCGACGGAGAGCACCCGCACGCCCGCCGCGGCGGCGAGGAAGCGGCAGACGCCGTCGTGGGTGTCGAGGTCGCCGATCACCCAGCCGCCGCCGTGGTAGTAGACGAGCAACGGCGGCGCGATGCCCGCCGCCAGGCCGAGCGGCAGGTAGTGGCGGCAGGGGATCGGCCCGGCCAGGCCGGGGATCTCCAGCCCCTCTACGCGCGCCATCGGGATCGGCGGGCGGGCGGAGGCCGCGGCGGCGCCGCGGCGGTTGTAGGCCCGCGCCTCCGCCGGCGGCAGCAGGTTCGTGTAGGAGAGGTTGCCGGCGGAGCGGGCGAGGGAGATCATCGCGTGCATATCCATCGCCAGCGTCTGGCCGTCGATCGACGGCGGCGGGCCGAACAGCCTTCGCTGGACCCGCGGCGACAGTTCGCAGACGGTCTTGAGGACCCGGTGCTCGGCGGCGACGGATAGGCGCGGAGGCTTGGCCACGGCGGCACCAGGCTAACGCCAATCGGTGTCGGGTGGGAGGTTCGCGGTGGGGAGAGAGCGGCGCCCCCGAGGCCTTGGCGTCCCATGCGCTGGTTGCTCCCGCTCCTGCTCGCCTCGGTGGCGACGCTTGCCGTCTCGGTCTCCTCCGTCGGCCGGACCGCTGCGGTCGATCCGCCCCCGGCGGTCGAGCGCGCCCAGCGCCTGCCCTCCGAGGCCGTGGCCCCGGCGAGGCCCGTGCCGAGCTCGACGCGGGTTGCGTGCAGGCGTCCCCGCACTCTCCTCCTGCGCCGCTTCGAGGACCGCTCCGCCCGGCTCGAGTGCGCGGGCCGGACCCTGGTCCGCGTCGCCGTCCCCGGCTGATCAGCGCGCACCGCACACGTCCGGACCGATCTCACACTCATGCGGTTCCCCACGGGAGTAGCGTCGGGGCCATGGAGGCGACGACCCAGGCGGTGGTGGCATCCGAGAACGGCGCCCGACGAGGGCCGGTTCGGGGCCTGCCGCCTGAACCGCGGATGCCGCGCCCGCTGCAGACGGCGATCTGGTCGCGCAAGGCGCAGTGGATGCTCGAGCAGTGCCGCGCCCGCCTCGGGCCGATGTTCACGCTGCAGATCGCCTACGAGGGCCACTGGGTGGTCGTCACCCAGCCCGAGGTCGTGAAGGAGGTCTTCACCGGCGACCCGCGCGTCTTCCACGCCGGCGAGGGGAACCAGATCCTCAAGCCGATCCTCGGCGACAACTCGCTGCTCGTGCTCGATGAGAAGGAGCACATCAGCCAGCGCAAGCTGCTGCTGCCCCCACTTCACGGCGAGCGGATGCAGGGCTACGGCGAGAAGATGGCCGAGATCGCGGCGCGCGAGATCGAGACCTGGCCCACCGGCACGCCCTACCGGCTGCGCCCGCGAATGCAGGCGATCACGCTCGAGATCATCCTCGAGACGGTCTTCGGGGTCCGGAGCGGCGGCCGGATGGAGCCGCTGCGTGCGGCCCTGCGCGACTTCCTCGACCTGACCACGGACCCGCGCCTGCTGGGCCCGGTGATCCTGATCGGGCCGGAGCGGATCCGCCGCATCCCCGCCTTCCGCCGCCGCGTCGAGCGCGTCGACGAGCTGATCGCCGCCGAGCTGACCGAGCGCCGCGCCGCCGCCGACCTCGCCGAGCGCGACGACATCCTCTCGCTGCTGCTCACCGCCCGCCACGAGGAGGGCAGCCCGATGAGCGACGCCGAGATTCGCGACGAGCTGCTCACCCTGCTCGTCGCCGGCCACGAGACGACGGCGACGGCGCTGTCTTGGGCGATGGAGCGTCTGTCCCGCCACCCGGAGAAGCTGGGGCGGCTCCGCGAGGAGACGCTTGCCGGCGATGACACCTACCTGACGGCGACGATCCAGGAGACGCTGCGGCTGCGGCCGGTGATCGTGCTGGTCCTGAGGCGCCTGACCGAGCCGGTGGAGCTGGGCGGCTACGAGCTTCCCGCCGGCGCCACGGTCGCGCCGAGCATCCACCTGATCCACCGCGACCCCGCGATCTACCCCGAACCCGAGCGCTTCCAGCCCGAGCGCTTCCTCGACAACCCGCCCGGCACCTACACCTGGATCCCCTTCGGTGGCGGTGTCCGCCGCTGCATCGGAGCGGCCTTCGCCCAGTTCGAGATGCAGGTCGTCCTGCGCGAGCTGGTCAAGCGCCACGGCGTGGCGCCGGCAGACCCGGCCCCGGAGCGCCCCTTCCGCCGCGCCATCACCGAGACCCCTCGGCACGACGCCGAGGTCGTGCTCAGCTGATAGCCGTCGCGGCCAGGTTGCCTCTCGCTCGGCACGGGAATAGGCTCGAACGGGCTCGGCCGAAATCGATTTTCGAGGAGGCGATACGATGAAGATGCGACGCTGGGCGCCCGCGCTGGCGCTGGTCATGCTGGTAGCGGCCGCGGTGATGGTGGCCGGGCCGGCGGTGGCGAGAACCGCCCCGAAAGTGCCGTCGACGGTGACGATCACCACCGGTGAAGGCGCGAAGTTCACCGGCAGGGTCAGCGCCGCGAAGAAGAAGTGCCGCGCCGGGCGGACCGTGAAGCTCTACCGCGAAGCCGGCTCCAGCCGCGGCGAGGACCTTCTGGTCGGCACGGCAAAGACCGACGCGAGCGGAAGATGGACGCTGAACGGAAGCTTCCTCGCCGGCGTCTACTTCGCCCAGGTCCTGCCGCTGACGGCCCACCTCGAAGACGAATCCATCCGCTGCCTCGGCGACCTGGGTGTGCGGATGCACTACTGAGACCGATCAGCCGTTGGGTGCGCCGCGCAGCGGGCGGGGCCTACCCAACGGCAGGCGGATCGGGTCCCCGCCTTCGACCTCGACCAAGAGACGGACCGGCCCGCGATCCTTCACCCGGATTCCGCCGGGCCAGATCGTCCGCGGCTTGTTGTCGCAGAGCTGGAACTCGGTCTCGCTGTACCCATGCGCCTCGGTGAACAGCGTCGTCGGCTTGCCGTCCCGCCCGATCACTCGCCCGTAGTAGAGGAAGACGCGGTCCCGCAGGCCCGCCGGCACGCTGACCGGCACCGTCTCCGGCGTCCGGCCTTCCACCAGGATCGGCATCTTCG
>CAVPEX010000023.1:0-3566 GCA_963703585.1 uncultured Solirubrobacterales bacterium
GAGCTGACCTCGGTCTTCGCCGGCGCCAGCCAGGCCCGCCGCGACGCCTGCGCCGCCGGCGCCCGCTACCTCACCGTCCCCGGGCTCGGCTGGGGGACGCTGCGCCCCGGCGGCCCGCTCTACGCGGACTTCGAGGCGCTCGGCGAGCGCGCCCGGCGGCTGGCCGAGCGCTTCGACGCCGCCTCCGAGTTCCACCTCACCTCGCCGCTGGGCACCGACCTGCGGGGATCGCTCGCCGGCCGCGCCGGGCGCCCGCTCTGGGCCCTCGCCGACGCCGCCGGCGGCTACGCCGCGCCCCCCGACGTCGAGGTCGGCGCGGCCCCGGTAGAGGGCACCGCCTCCGGCACGGTCGCGATCGACGGCTCGGTGCTCTTCCTCGGCCCCGACCAGCTCGCCGAGCCCGTCGAGCTGAGCTTCGCCGACGGCGAGCTGAGCGACGCCGCCGGCCCCGAGGCCTGGCGGCTGCTCGACGCGATCGAGCTCTCCGGCGACCCTCGCCAGCGGACCCTGGCCGAGGTCTCGATCGGCCTCAACCCGCTCGCCCGCCCCGGCGGCTCGGCGCTGGAGCTGGAGGGGATCGTCGGCGGCGCCCACGTCGCCCTCGGCAACAACGTCCCCTACGGTGGCGAGGTCGCCGCCCGCGCCCACATCGACTGTGTGCTGCTGCGGGCGACCCTCTCGCTCGACGGCGTCCCCCTCGACCCGCGCGGCTGATGGCCGGCCTGGTCGAGGACGTGATCGCGCTGGCTGAGACCCCGGCGCCGACCTTCGCCGAGGCCGAGCGGCTCGCCTGGCTGGAAGAGCGGCTGGACGGCGCGCCCGGCCAGCTCGCGCGTGACAGCGCCGGCAACCTGATCTGGTCCTGGGGCAGCGGCCCGCCGCGGCTGCTCGTGGCCGCCCACGTCGACACCGTCTTCCCGGTCGGGACCGACCTCACCGTGCGCCGCGAGGGCGACGACCTGGTCGGCCCGGGCGTCGGCGACAACGCCGCCGCGGTCGCCGTTGCGGTCCACGTGACCGAGGCGCTGCTGGCCGAGGCCGGCGAGGAGATCGCGCCGGGGGCGGTCGCCTTCACGGTCGGCGAGGAGGGGCTCGGGAATCTGCGCGGCGCCCGCGAGGCGGTGCGCTCGCTCGGCCCGGAGGCGCTGATCGCGCTCGAGGGCCACATGCTCGACGACGTCGTGGTCGACGCCGTCGGCTCGGTGCGGGCGCGGGTCGCGGTTGGCGGCCCCGGCGGCCACTCCTGGGAGGACCGCGGCACGGCGGCGGCGATCGACGGCCTGCTCGAGCTCGCCGCGGCGCTGCGCGCGCTGTCGACGCCGGCGGCGCCGGTCAACATCGGCACGATCGCCGGCGGCCGCTCGGTCAACACGATCTCCGACCGGGCCGAGCTGCTGGTCGAGCGCCGGGCGCTGGAGGAGGGCCCGCTGGAGGAGCTCGCCGCCGCCCTCTCCGAGCTCACCGTCGCGGAGCCGCTCCGGGTCGAGGTGGAGGTGCTCGGCCGCCGCCCGGCGGGCAGCCTCGACCGCGAGGCGCCGCTGCTCTCGGTCGTCCTCGCCGTGCGCTGCCGGCTCGGGCTGGAGCCGCACATGGGGCAGGGGTCGACCGACGCCAACGCGGCGCTGGCCGCCAGCGTGCCGGCGCTCTGCCTCGGCGTCTCCCGCGGCAGCTCGATGCACGCGCTCGACGAGCGGATCGACGCCTCGACCCTGGTGATCGGCGCCGCTCAACTCGACGGCGTCATGCGGGAGATTCTGAGCTGATATATGAGATATCATCCTAAGATGAAGGACGATCCGGGGGCGTGGCAGAGCTTTCCCGCAAATAGTCCGGGAAAGCTCTGCCACGATTCGGCTGAGGAGCTGGTGGAGGCGCGTAGGGCCTGGGCGGAGGCGGCCGGCGAGCTGGCCGACGCCGAGACCGACTCGGGGTTGCCGGTGGAGGCGGCCTACACGCCGCTCGACGCCGGCGTCGACGATCCCCGCTACCTGGAGGAGCGGGGGATGCCGGGGGACTTCCCGTTCACGCGCGGGATCTACCCGTCGATGTACCGCGGCCGGCCCTGGACGATCCGCCTCTACGCCGGCTGGGGCACCCCCGAGGACACCAACGAGCGCTTCCGCTACCTGCTCGACCGCGGCCAGACCGGCCTCTCGGTCGCCCTCGACCTGCCGACCCAGATGGGCCTCGACTCCGACGAGCCGCTGGCCCGGCCGGAGGTCGGCAAGGTCGGCGTCGCCGTCGCCTCGCTGGCGGACATGGAGACGATCTTCGACGGCATCCCACTGGACCGGGTCTCGACCTCGTTCACGATCAACGCGACGGCGCCGATCCTGCTGGCGATGTACCAGGTCGTCGCCGAGAAGCAGGGCGTCGACCCCGCGGTGCTGCGGGGCACGGTCCAGAACGACATCCTCAAGGAGTACCTCGCCCGCAAGACCTACATATACCCGCCGGGCCCGTCGATGCGGCTGGCGACGGACGTGATCGAGTACTGCGCCCGGACGCTGCCAAAGTTCAACCCGATCTCGGTCTGCGGGTACCACATGCGCCAGGCCGGCTGCGACGCCGTGCAGGAGGTGGCGCTGGCGCTGTCCAACGCCGCCGCCTACGTGCAGGCGGTCGTCGACCGGGGGATCGGGGTCGACGAGTTCGCTCCCCAGATCTCCTTCAACATCTCGACCATGCGCGACCTCTTCGAGGAGGTCGCCAAGCACCGCGCGGCGCGGCGGATCTGGGCGCGGCTGGTGCGCGAGCGCTTCGGCTCGGCCGACCCGCGCTCCTGCCGGCTGCGGCTCTACTCCGGCGGCGACGGCACCTCGCTGACCGCCGCCGAACCGCAGAACAACATCGTCCGCGTCGCCCTGCAGGCGCTGGCGATCGTGCTCAGCGGCGCCCAGGCGGTGCACACGATGTCCTGGGACGAGGCGCTCGGCCTGCCGAGCGAGGAGTCGGTGCTGCTGGCGCTGCGCACGCAGCAGATCCTCGCCCACGAGAGCGGCGTCGCCCGCACGGCCGACCCGCTCGGAGGCTCCTACCTCGTCGAGTCGCTGACCGACGAGCTGGACCGCCGGATCAGCGCCCTGATCGACCGCATCGATGCCCGCGGCGGCGTCGTCGCGGGCATCCGCGACGGCTCGCTCGAGCAGGAGATCGCCGACTCCGCCTACGACCAGCAGCGGCAGATCGAGTCGGGGGAGCGGGTCATCGTCGGCGTCAACCGCTTCGCCGAGGAGGGCACCGCCGGCGCCGGCGTCGAGACCTTCACCGTCAGCCCCGACGTGCTCGAGCGTCAGCTCGAGCGCCTGGCCCGGGTGCGCGCGACGCGTGACGAGCTCGCCGTGGCCGAGGCCCTGGCGCGGCTGGAGCAGGTCGCGCGGGGAGAGGAGAACACGATGGCGGCGATCGCCGCGGCCGTGCGCGCGTACGCCACCGTCGGCGAGATCTCCCGCACCCTCGCCCTGGTGTTCGGCCACCACCAGCCGACGAGCGTCACCTGATGGCCGCGGCAGGCACCGGAGTGCCGCTCCCGGCACCGCTGGCGGCGCTCGCGGTCGACCACGTCG
>CAVPEX010000024.1:0-10520 GCA_963703585.1 uncultured Solirubrobacterales bacterium
GGTGGTCAGGAGGAAGGCGTCGACGAGGCGGTCGCGGGCCCGGGTGACGCCGAGGCGGGCTTACTCATCGATCTAGGTCTGAGCCCTGTTCCTGCGGCCCGGCGGAGCGCAAGGCTTCCGCCACTATGCCCGGCGTTGCCGGTTCGTAATTGACTTCCGGTTCGTATTCGGGTTCGCCTTCTTCGGGGCCGATCTCGTTTTCGAGCGGTTCGCCGTAGATCGTGTCTTCGCCGGCGCCGCCTTCGATCAGGACCGTTTCGGGGCCGGCGAAGACGACGTCGTCTCCTTCGCCCGCGTAGACCTTTTCGACGTTGAGCGCCGCCTTGATCGCGTCGTTCCCCGAGCTGCCGTAGACGGTCGTGACGAGGGGCGAGGTGACGACCACTTCTCCAGCACACGGGCTTACGTAGAGGACCGAGCCGTCGGCGCTGGTCGTCGCGGGAGCGAGGCAGGGCGCGTTAGCAGCGCTCGCCCGGCCGGCGCCGGCGGCCAGAGCGATGAGGCAAACCAAGAAGGCCACGCAGGTTCCAGGTCGGCGCCACGGACCACCGACGATCAGCCGTCCAGCCAGTTCCCGCCCCATACTGTCCTCCCTTGCTCTGCTCAATTCAAGCGAACGACGTTTCTTTATGTAGTGAAGCACGTCATCTAACCGCCGTGGTGAGGCTGGACGTTTATCCAAGCCTCTGCACGAGACGAGCTGGTGGCCCGCGGCATCACGGCTCTGGCTGCACTTGGTCTGGTCTATTCCGATCAGGGCAGCGCCGTCAACGATCGGGCGTGGCTACGCGGCACGGTCGCCAGGGTCGTCAACAATCTGGCGCTGTGCGCCGGCGGCCTGAAGACGATTGCCGAGGCGGTCGAGTTCATGGAGGGGCGCCAAGAACTGCCGCCGCTGCTGTACGACGCAGACGGGGAACCTGTTCTTGTTGATGGAGAAGAGGCGCGCCTCGTCGCCGCCCAGGGCGCGAACCTCAAGCTTCGCGCGCTGGCGTTTCGCGACGCCAAGCCGGACGATTCACGATGCGGAGGAGGAGGACGCTTCGCCGCATTACCGTTTCATCAGCCTGCAAAACAAGGCTGCCTCGGCCCTGACGGAGTTGGACGCTCTCGTCGGACGCCTCTATGAGATGCGCGACGATGCCGATCAGGTCCTGATCGACCGCCATGGTTTGCGCCGGGACATCATGGGCGGCCTGCCGGAGACGATCATCAAGATCCGCGACAACGTCGTGGTCGCGCTTGAGGACGAAGCAGAGCCCCTCGATGACCCCACCGATGAAATGCAGACGATGGAAGCGATCGAGTCCGCGTTCGACAATTCCTCTGAGCCGATCGAGGATCGTCCTGAGGCCGCGTAGGCAATGCCGGGTGGTCCGGCGGACCACCCGCGGACCCTCACTGAATGGCCGGCCAACAACTCAGGCGTGAAGCCCTCGAAGTGTGCTTAAGCCGGACCAGAATCCAGAGACCTCAACACGATGGCAACGCCTTTGTCGGGCGAATCACTAGTAGAGGCGTCGCCAGCGCTTGAACGCTTTGACGTCGTGGGGACTGAGGCGAAACCACTCGCCGCGCATCCGCTTGCTTTCAAACCGCTTGTGCCAGTACGCCTCGACCCCGCTCGGGTCGTCAGTCTTGATCTCGTGGATCAGCTGTGGCTCCACGGATGCGATGGCGCCTAGCTCTGCCACCCGGCGATCAACGAGCTTCGTGTAGCCGATCTTGTACTCCCCAGGATGGCCCCGCAGCAGGTATACGAAGCCGTAACCGTCGGCCTCGGCGTCACCAGCGCCAGTGTCCAGCAGGAGCCCCTCGGGGGTGGGCGGAATGAGCGACACGATGTCGCCGTATTGCGACCTGTCCGCGCACCATGCCTTGAGCTTCGCAACGAATTGCGGCTTGGTCCCAAGCCGCCTGAAGGCGCCATGACTTGGGAAATTGGGGTCGCTGTGAGCCTTCGTTATGAACTCGTCGTACGTCGGATAGCGGCCGAGTTCGCGGGTGAGTTCGATCGCCTTCTCGAATAGGAAATCGTCAGGGTAGGCGCGGGCCAGCTCGTTTGGCGCGAAGCCAGCGTCGCGCTGAGCATCCGAGAACCTCGGCCAATAACGAATCCAGTCAGGCTTACCGATGCCAGTCGCGTTTTGGAAGCGCATGCGGCCGAGCGGCTTGCCGCCATTCTCATCGGCGGTGCGTTTGATCGCGGCCAAGATCTCATCGCGATCCACGCCCTTAGCCTACCCACGATCTCAGGCCACGGGGACCGCCGAGGTGTAGGTGTCCCCCGGGAATCGAAGTACATCCCCGCGCATCCCCGGGTATGCGACTTGACTTCATCCGAACGTCGAGCTACTCGTCGGTGCATGCGCTCCTTTCACGCATCGATAGCGACGACACGGCGGCCAGGGATCCGGCGGGGTGTCCGCTACCTCGAAACCTCCGACCTTGCCAGCCGCCCAGTCCCCGACTGGCAAACTGCGCGTCCGCAGTTCTCGCTTGACAACGGGAGGTCGCGGCCCCTCCCTCGCACCCGACTCTCTCCCCACTCCGCTCGCGGTCAACAGGCGGTGGGTCGATCGCCCTCTCGTGCCAATCACCGCACCCCGGTTCGCGCCCCTCGCGCTCGGCGCCTTCGGCTTCGCCTCCGCGCTGGCTATCCCGCGCTCGCTCGCACTCTCGGCTGCTCCGATCACACTAGGCGCGACCGCGATCGCCTCCGCGCTGGCGAGGCAGCGGCTTCTCTCCTCCGCGCTGGAGGCAGCGGCTCGGCGCCGTACCGGCGCGCACGGCTGGCCGCCATCGATGGCGGTGGTGATGGGGCGGCGGCGGTGCGCTTGCCGTCAGCGGCCGCGTCCGTGCGACAGGGGACTGCTTGACGACGGGCCAAGCCTCACGCGATGGCGCGCGCCGCACCCGCTCCCGTTCCGCATCGCGGCCCCCGGCGCTCTCCGATCTCGACCTCCGCATCCTGGATCTCCTCGCCACCCACCGGGTGCTAACGCAGAACCAGCTCGCCGCGATCAACCCCGGGACGCCGGCGAGGACCCTGCGCTACCGCTCCGCCCGACTCGCCCGCCACGGGCTCGCCGGCCGCACCCGCCCCTACCGCGAACGCGGCTCAGCACCTCACCACTTCTGGCCAACCCGCAAGGGCGAGGCGATCGTCACCGGCTCGCCGCCCCCGCGCGGCGGCGAGCGCCGTGAGCCCAACCCTCTGTTCCTCGCCCACGCCGCAGGGCTCAGCGAGATCTATGTCGCCCTGGAGACGACGCTCCCGGCCGAGGTCACCCTCGCCCGCTTCGAGCGCGAGGCCGATGCGCGGGAGCCGTTCGAGACTGCGCTGCGGGAGAAGCGCGCCATCGCCCCTGACGTCTTCATCGAGGTTTCCGACAGCGGTCACGCGCTGCTCGCCTTCATCGAGCTGGACATGGGCACCATGTCCCACCGCCGCCTCAAGCAGAAGGCGGCGGGCTATGCCGAGTACGCAAAGGCACGTGCCTGGCGTGAGCGCCACCGCTTCTGCCCCGCGCTGCTCTTTCTCACCACCACCGAGAAGCGCGCCCGCTCCTTCCTCGCGGTGATGCACAAGGAGCTGGCCGAAGACGCGCCGCTCCTGACCTGCGCCAGCGACCTGGCGCGGAAGATCGCGCCCTGCGCGACCTCGCGGCGCTGGCTGCTCGGCGCCGACGACGAGGAGGCCGTCGACCTGCTGGCAGCGCTGCGCGAGGCGCGCCGCCCCTACGACGAAGAGCGCCAGCGGCGCGCGGCCCAGCGCCGCGAGGAAGATGTCGAGCGCGAGCGGCTTCGCACTGACCCCGAGGCCTTGCGCGACCACTTGAACCGCTGGCGCCATCGTGGACTGGGACTCGACCGCTTCGGCGAGCGCACCGCCGCGGCGCTCGCGATCACGCTCGAGTCCGAGGGCGAGCTGGCGGACGCTGAGCGCCGTGCGCTGCTGGCGCTCGGCGCGATGTTCGCCGACCCGTTGCACCTCCAGCTCGCCGAGCGCGACCCGAGCGTCGTGGAGCACCGTGCCCTCGACGGCCTCGCCAACCATTGGCGGGCCGAGCAGCTCAACCGGATCGGCGACCTCGCCGGGAAGTTCGGCGACGGCCCGCTGCTGAAAAGGGCACGCAGGCGGCTCAGAGCGGGCGAGCTGTTCAGCAACTCCGATGCCTCACAGCTCAGGTTCGGCGCCGAGAACGATCGGCGCTCCCGCGCCGAGCAGGAGCGGCTTCGCTCCCGCTACCTGCAATGGCGCGAGCAGGAGGCGCGGCGCCTCGCCAAGGCCCAGGGCATCAGCGGGCGCTTGCGCAACGGGCCGGAGACCTTCCTCGCCGAGGTCGACCACCGCGCCTTGCGGCTCTGTCAGCGCTGCGAGGAGATCGCCTACCCCGACCCCAAGTGGGCGCGGTCCGAGCGCGCCCGCGCCGATGTCGCCTTCCGCTGTCACTTCTGCGGCGGGTCGAGGCTGGCCGAGCTGAGTGACGAAGGGCCGCCCCTGATCGCCGTAGCGCCACGCCCGGCGAAGGAGCGAAGCGAGGAGAAGCCCGGCCGCCTCGGGGTCCGGCCGGCGAAGCTGATCCGCCGCTCCGGCGAGCAGGCCAGCGAGCTGCGTGGGGCGCTTCGCGTCCTCTATCGCGACTACCTGGCGGGCGGTGGACTTGACTCCTTGCGCGCATCGAGGTGTTGTGGACGCACGCAGAAGCCAGGCAAGCGAGGGGGCCCACGATGAGGATCGCCACCTACACCCGGATCTCGACCGACGAGGAGACCCAGCCCTACTCGCTGGAGGCGCAGGCAACCCGCCTTGACGCCTACGTCGAAAGCCAGGAGGACTGGCAGATCGTGCGCCGTTTCACCGACCAGGCATCGGGGGCGATCTTGGAGCGCGACGGTCTGGAACGGGCATTGCGGGAGGCCGAGGCAGGGCGCTTCGATCTCCTTCTCGTCTACCGCGTCGATCGGCTCTCGCGCTCGGTCCGCGGACTGGCGCAGATCCTCGCCCGCCTCGATGACGCCAAGGTGTCGTTCCGCTCGGCGACCGAGCCCTTCGACACCACCTCCTCGGCCGGGCGGATGATGGTGCAGCTCCTCGGGGTCTTCGCCGAGTTCGAGCGCTCCTCGATCGTGGAGCGCACGATCGCCGGCATGGAGCGAAAGGCGGCAAGGGGCGAGTGGACGGGCGGCTCGGTCCCCTACGGCTACCGGCTGGACTCCGAGCGACGCTTCCTCGTCCCCGAGCCGGGCGAGGCTGCGGTGGTGCCGCAGATCTTCCGCCGCTATGCCGAGCGCCTTGAGGGCTCCTCGGCGCTCGCGAGCTGGATGACCGAGCGTGGCTTACGGACCCGCAACGGCAAGCCGTTCAACGTCCCCGCCGTTCTCAGCATCCTGCGCAATCGCGCCTACGTCGGCGAGATCTTCTTCCGTGGCGCCCACTACCCCGCCCTACACGAGCCGCTGGTCGACGCCGACCTCTTCGAGCGCGCCCAGGAGGTGCTGCGGGAGCGAAGCGAGGACATCTCGCTGCGTAGGTCGAACCGCTCCGAGTACCTGCTCACCGGACTGGTCAAGTGCGCGCGCTGCGGCAAGCGCTACGTCGGCGCCTCTGCGAAGGGCAACGGCGGGCGCTACCGCTACTACGTCTGCTTCTCTCGCCAGCGCTACGGCAAGGACGCCTGCGACGGTGATCGGCTGCCGGCCGATGAGCTGGAGGAGGCGATCCTTGGCCAGCTCCTCTCGGTGCTCGAACGTGAGCCGCTGGTGCGCGAAGCGATCTCCTCGGCCTTCAATGAACTGGGGGCCGAGGCACCCCAGCGCGAGGAGGAGATCGCCCGGATCGACGCCGAGGCCAAGCGGACCGGCGAAGCGCTCGACCGCTACTTCCGCGCCTTCGAGGAAGGCGCGATGCCCGAGTCTGCCTGCGCGCCGCGGATCGATGAGCTGAGCGGCAAGCTGCGTGGCCTAAAGGCACGGCGCGAGGAGCTTGGCGCCGAGGAACCCGAGGACCGCGAGCCGCTGAGCGACGAGGACGTGGCGCTGCTGGTCGCCCACGTGCGGGAGGTGATCGCGGGCGGCGATGCGCCGACCCGCAAGGCGCTGCTGCAATCGCTGGTTGAGGAAATCCGCATCGTCAGCCGGGCGGAGATCTACCCGTCCTTTTCTTTGCCCGCGGTTCGACCACCGTCAGGATCAGTGCCCCCGGCTGGATTCGAACCAGCGACCGTCGGATTAGAAGTCCGGTGCTCTGTCCACTGAGCTACGGGGGCCGTGACAGAGATTATGGCTCCGCAAGGCGGTTCCACCCGCCCGATCGCATACGATCGTCACGTGCCGAAGTTGCCGGTTGCGGGGACCGAGCTTCACTACGAGCGCGCCGGGGACGGCGAGCCGCTGCTGCTGATCCAGGGGATGAGCGGCACGCATCTGGCCTGGGGCAGGCCGTTCGGCTCGCTGCTCGAGCGCAGCTTCGACTGCGTCGCCTTCGACAACCGCGGCATCGGCCTCTCGGGCCCGGCGGAGGAGCCGTTCACGATCGCCGAGATGGCGGCGGACGCGCTCGGCCTGCTCGACGCGCTGGAGGTCGAGCGCGCCCACGTGCTCGGCATCTCGATGGGCGGGATGATCGCCCAGGAGCTGGCGCTGGCCCATCCCGGGCGGGTGCGCTCGCTGGCGATCGGCTGCAGCTACTGCGGCGGACCCGGCTCGCAGCTGATGGACCCGACCGACTTTCAGGTGCTCGCCGCGGCGCTGGCCTCGGGCGACCGCGAGCGCGTCTACCGGGCGATGTGGGAGCTGAACCTCTCCCCCGGCTTCCGCGCAGACGAGAGCCGCTACGCCGAGTTCCACGAGATGGCCTCGGCGCTGCCGGTGGCCAGACGCACCGTCGAACTGCGAGCTGCAGGCGATCGTCGCCCACGACACCAGCGCCCGGCTGCCGGGGCTGACCGTGCCGACCCTGGTCCTGCACGGGACCGAAGACCGCATCCTCGGCGTCGCCAACGGCCGCCAGATCGCCTCGCTCGTCCCCGGCTCCAGGCTCAAGATCTTCGAGCGGACCGAGTCGACCTCTTCTGGTGGGAGCACCCGGAGCGCGCGGCCGAGCTGGTCCGCCGGCACGCCCTCGCCGAGACGGGTTCCTAGCCCTCGCCTTTTTCGGGGAGGCAGGCCGCCGGGTCGAGCCTGCCGTTGACCTTGAAGACATAATCGGGCTCGGGCACGATGTCCGGCTCTTCGATCACCAGCTTCAGCGCCGGGTCGTTCTTCACCCAGGCGTAGATCGGGAACTGGTACGGGTTGGGGACCCCGGAGTTGTAGGGACCGACGTCCTGCGTGTACTGACTGAGGATCAGGTAGTCGTAGTCGCCTTCGTTGATCGCGCGGCGGAACTGGCGGCAGCTGGTCGCCAGGCGGTAGGTCCCGTCCGGCCCCTTGACGCCGACGTACTGGACCTCGTTGTCGAGGTGGCCGCCGTAGAAGCCGTACTGGCCGAAGATGATCTCGCTGGAGCCGGCGATGCCGATCTTCTTGCCGCGCTGCCTGCGGGCGAACTCGTAGGCTTTCTGCGGCCCGCCTTCCTGCAGGAAGAGGGTCGATTTCGTGTAGTGGTGGTCGGCGTACTGGACCTCCTGGGCGCGCCCGAGGACGACCGCCAGCAGCAGCACCGCGCCGCCGATCAACGCCACCATCCCGCGACTGACCTGGCCGCGCACCCGTCCCAGACCGAGCGCCGCCGGCGCCCAGACCAGGGCCAGGGTGATGAAGATCGTGCCGACGATGAAGCCGGAGTACCAGCGCGGCGTCGCCAGCACCGTGATCGCGTAGACGCCGACCAGGAAGAGCAGCGTCTGCCAGGCGCGGCGATCGGGCGCGCGCAGGGGCCTGGCGATCGGCAGCAGCACCATCGCCAGCACCAGCCCCGGCACCAGGTAGCGGGTGTTGGTGAAGAAGCCGGTCGGCGCGCCCTCCTGGCCGGCGGCGGTCAGCGGCGTCACCAGGTAGACGACCGCGGTGGCCAGGGCGGCGGCGGCGATCACCCGCAGGATCACGTTGCGCGAGCGCCAGACGATGTAGATCGCGGCGGCGACGGCGATGATCAGGATCAGCGGCCAGAGCGGCCCGAAGGCGTTGTCGAGCTGGGGGAAACCAGCGGCGGTAGATCGTCGGTTCGGTCAGGTAGTGGGCGACGGCGAAGCGCGGGCGCGGGTCGAGCGGCATCTGGTCCGGCGTCGGCAGGTTGAGGGGGCCGGCTTGGTGATCGGGATCGGGTTGCCGCCGGTCTTGATCATCGCCCGCAGGTACCAGTAGCCGCCGACCACGACCATCGGCACGGCCATCACCCAGGCGGTGGTCCAGCGCCGCCCCCTGCCGCTGAAGACGACCATCCCGATCGTGATCGCCACCACCGGCACGAGGAAGGTGAACTTGACCGAGGCGGCGAGGCCGGCGGCGATCCCCGCCAGCACCAGCGGCCCCTTGTCGAGCAGCGGCGCGTCGCGCTCGGGCGCGTCCTGCACCGCCCCGGCCACCGGCGCCCGCCGCTGGTGGCCGTTGATCAGGAAGGCGACGAAGGCGAGCAGGAAGGCCAGTCCCATGATGTCGTTGCGCGCCTCGCCGGGCTGGGTCTCGATCATCACCCCGGCGTCGAGGACGATCGCCCCCGCGACCAGGGTCGCCGGGCCGACCTTGTAGGGGCGGCCCACGCACCAGGCGGCGAGCAGGGCGATCGCCAGCCAGAAGAGGTTCTGCAGCGGCGCCAGCCAGTCGCTCTTGAAGAGGACGATCGCGGCGCCGTTGACGAGCTCGGTGCTCTGCGGGTAGAACCAGGCCGCCAGCCGCAGCGGGTCGGTGTAGTGGAGGTGGACCGTCGAGTGCTCCTGGGCGATCGTCGCCGCGAAGGGCATGTGGTACCAGGTGGTGTCGCCGCCGAACATCCCCTGGTCGAGGCTGAGCTGGGACGGGAAGGTCCACTCGGCGACGGTGAAGGAGGCGACGCCGACCGCCAGCAGCAGGGCGATCGTCTGCACCCTCGGCGCCTTCACTTGCCGCGCGTCGGTAGGCGCCATCCACCAGCCCAGCCAGGCGGCGCCGAGCCCGACCGCGATGCAGACGAAGACGATCCAGCCGAAGCGGAGGATGCTCAGCGTCCCCAGCAGCTCCAGCGAGAGCACGAGCAGGGCGACGGCGATCGTGGCGTCGGCGAGCCGCGCCAGGGCGCCCGTGAATTCGGGGACGATCCAGCGGCGCAGCCAATAGCCGCCGAGGCCGACGGCCGCAGACGATGCCGATCACGGCCAGGCAGCCGCCTATGTAGGAACCGAAGGAGGGCGCCACGAAGCGCGGGATGCTATTCGCCGCGCCCGGCGGGGGTCAGGACGCGCCCCCGCGCCGCTCAGGACGCGGCGGTGGGGATCCTGCAGGAGACGCCGGTGCCGCCGAGATTGCAGTAGCCTCCGGGGTTCTTCGCCAGGTACTGCTGGTGGAACTCCTCGGCATAATAGAATTCCGCCGCCTCGCGGATCTCCGTGGTGATGGCGCCGTAGCCGGCCGCCGCCAGGCGCTCGGCGTAGAGGTCGCGCGACTCGAGCGCGAGGTCGCGCTGCGCGGGAGACGTCCAGTAGATCGCCGAGCGGTACTGGGTGCCGACGTCGTTTCCTTGCCGCATGCCCTGCGTGGGATCGTGATTCTCCCAGAAGATCTTGAGCATCGCCGCGTAGCTAGTCGCCTGGGGGTCGAAGACCACGCGCACGGCCTCGGTGTGGCCGGTGCGGCCGCCGCAGGCCTCCTCGTAGGTGGGGTTCGGCGTGAAGCCGCCCGCATAGCCAACGGCGGTCGCGTACACGCCCGCAGTCTGCCAGAACTTCCGCTCCGCGCCCCAGAAGCAGCCCAGCGCGAAGAAGGCCACCGCGAGGCCGGCGGGGAAGGGCGGCTTCATCGGCGTGCCGAGCACGGTATGGGCGTCGGGACCGAAGGCTCGCCCGCTGCGGCCGGGCAGCGCCTCGTCGGGGGTCGGCATCTTCGTCTTCTGGGGGCTCAGCATCGTCATCTCGAGCCTTCCAAGTCCGCTCATCTCAGCCTTCTTCCGAGTCCGTTCTCGTTTTTTCTCTGACCAAGACGTTACGGCAGCGAGATAACAGGACGATGAACCGGCAGCCCGGCCTGGCCGCTGGCCCTGGCCGCCGCCGCAGCGGGTACGGTCCCGGCATCGGCTGCCTGCTCTTCCTTCTCGCCTTCATCTCGCCACGCCTGGTGCTGTTCCTGCTGTGGCTGTTCTCCGACCTGCTCAGCCGCGCCTTCGACAAGCCGGTTCGTCCCCTTCCTCGGCTTCTTCCTGCTGCCCTGGACGACCCTCGCCTACGCGGTGATGTGGAGCAGGCCTCGGACGGCGTCTTCGGCTTCGAGTGGTTCATCGTCGTCCTCGCCTTCTGCTTCGACCTCGGCTCCTACGCCAGCCGCGACCGCTTCCGCAGCGCCCGCGACTGACCCGTCCGCGGGCGGCCGGGCGCTCAGGCGCCGTT
>CAVPEX010000025.1:0-23715 GCA_963703585.1 uncultured Solirubrobacterales bacterium
ACCTGTCGCCAGCCGCGTTCCCACGTTCGGACAGAGGACCTCTGCTCATGACGTGCAACGGTTTGGTCGCCACGCAAAGCGACTTCACAATGCTTGTCTCAGACGACTGCCGTTCGCAGCGCGTCGGGTCGATGTGCCTCTAAATAGACATACGTGTCTCGAGGAGTTAACGGTCTGGTTGTATTTCCAGCCCGTACGAAGAAATCCGGTCCCATGAACACAGGTCGCGCCGCTGGGGTGACCGTGCAAATGCACACCGTTCGCATCTCCACCGTCGAGAAGGACACTCTGACGAGGCGATTGGCGGACTCATCTATCCGCTCGGCAATCAGCCCACGCAGAGCTTGCTCAAATCCGTCGCGATCACGTCTTTTCAGGGTGGACAGGTCTTGCTCTATTCCGAAGATCGACCCGTCGTCCTTTACTCCGATCAACAAATGCCCTCCGTCGGCATTGAGAAAGCCGCAGACAGCCTTCGCCACGTCGCGAGTGCGCTCGCGATTCTTAGCTCCTGTGTCGAGTTCGGTGCGGAGGGTTGCCTTCCACTCGATCTCGGCGGACTCCCCTTGGCTTAGCAGGTGCATAAGAGATGGCTCTCCTGGACCTCCATCCCATGCGGCGCGCCACCTGAGATAATCTTCCGGGACACCCCGCACGGCTCCGAGAAGCTCAATGATGTGCTCGCGCGTGATTTGGGTTTGGCGGTCGCCGGAGTTCCATCTTTCGATCAACATCCGAAGTTCCTCTTCGAGTTTCGACTGCGGCCGACTCATAGGCGCCCGAGGAACCTCCGAGAAATCCAAGCCCACGACCAGCGCTTCTTCCAAGCAAGCGACAACTAAGTCCCGACAATTCCGCCGAAAGTGAGCCTCGTCCTCGCTGTCGGCCAGTAGCTCCCTCGGGCTCCGCGAAGAGAGGACATTAAAGGAGAGCGAGCTAGTTGCTTCGAGTTTCTCGTAGATCTCGGGTGACACCCTGTCACTCTGAAGCTGGCCATTGATGGATGAGAGCCCGGGTGCTGAGGTACCAAGTGATTGATCCGCAGTGTCGCTGACCGTTGCTCGCCCAAGTTCGCGCACAAGGCCAAGAAACTCGAGTGGATATCTCTCTGGGGCTAGTGCCCCTGCATTCATAGTGAACTGCGAGAGCCGAGATCTGTGTTGCGCCTGGCGCTGCTCCTGGGCGCCCAAGGCCCCCCAGAGAGGGAACCTCTCGGCGAACGGCTTCGGCGGGCTGCTACTCACCCAGCGATAGTATTAGAGCAATGCCCTTAGACCAAACCCGCTCAACGAATGCCGCTCGACTTCGACGACTGGGCCTGGATGTCGAGTCCCGTCAGGGGTCGTCGTCCGAAGTCGTCGCAATTGCCGCGCCCCGCCCTCGGAGTCAAGGCGCCTACGTACGTACATCTGGCACCAGGCGGGTGGCCGCTGATCCGGATGAGCGTTCTGGAGGAGCGCGAGCCCGCTTCCCAAGTGTGTTCTGAATCGGGGAGACAGGATTTGAACCTGCGACCGCCCGGCCGCCAGCCGAGCGCCATGTGAATTGACCGCGCCATCTGGAAATTCGCACGCTCTACCCAAGGAGCACCGACTCGTCTTCGATGCCAGAGGGTCGAAATTTGACGAGGCGGATTCAAGCCGGACGTATCCTGACGGGCTAGCCAATGACTACGCGAACCCTTGGGAAGCTCTCGCCTATCGCGTGCGTATAGCGAGCCAGCATCGTCTCGACACGATGACCTGCGATCTCTGCGAGGTCCGCATCGTCCACGCCCGCCGCCCGCAGGTGGGTGACGTAGCTGTGACGGCACTCGTGGGGCCGGATGTCCAGACCGGCGGCCTCCTGCGTCGGCCTCCAGACGTCGCGGTAGAAGGTCCGCTCGCGCCACATGTGGCCGCGCGGCGTCGTGTAGATCAGCTCACAGTCGGGGCCATTCAGATTGATCTGGGCCTGGAGCATCCAGGCAAGGGTGGCGGGGACAGGGACGACGCGGCCAGCTTCCTCCTCGCCACGATCGGTCTTGGTGCCCTCGAGGATCGCGCCCTCGTGCGCCGTGCGGCGGACCTGGAGGGTCGAGCCGTCGAAGTCCTCCACTCGTAGCGGCAGCACCTCGCCCAATCTCAGACCGGTGTCGGTGAAGGTGCGGACCAGCGACTCGTAGCGACCGGCCGCCTTGGCGAAGCGGTGCATCTCCTCGAAGCTGAAGACGCGTATCGGGCGGCGCCTCTTACGGGCCCTCGGATCGTTGGCGCGGAGGCGGACGCCCTTGAAGGGATTGAGGTCGCAGACTTCGTCGGTGATCGCGTCCTCGGTCATCGCCGAGAGGGCGCGGAGGATGCCGACGGCGCCGGTGGTGGCTCGACCTTCGGTCCTCAGCATGTGGTCGACGAGGACCAAGGCGTGGCGGCGGCGGAGCTCGCGAAGCGGCCAGTCCTTGAGCAGGATGCCCTCGACCTCGATGTCGGTCAGGCGGCTGATCCGATGCTCGTTCGTCGCGTTGGTCCGTTCGGATCGTGGATGTCGCTCGGTCCATGTGGCGAAGTAGTCGCCGAGAGTGTCGGGCCTATCGGAGAGTCCGTAGGCCTCGTCTATGGCGCGTTGCGCGTCTGCCTTGCGGAGGAAGGTCCCTTTGCCGCGGTTCCATGTCGGCTTCGCGACATGGCGCTTCCCGTCCCGGCCCGTCTAGCGCGCGATCCAGACGGTCTCGCCCGATGGGTTGCGGCGTTTGGTCGGCGACTCGCGCCTCATGCCGTCTCGTCCCGGTGTCTCGCGAGGAAGTCCTCGACGTCGGCTGGATCGATGCGACGGGCGGCGCCGAGCTTGTAGCTCGGGAGCTCGCCGCGGCGGATCCAGTTGCGGATCGTCCGATCCGAGACGGCGAGATATGTGGCGAGGCTGCGCTCGGTGAAGAAGGCGGGCGGGGCGAATTTCCGTTCCATGCCCTTGTTGTCAACCGAGAGGGCGAAATGGATCGGATCGATTTCAAATCGGCCGAAACCTGCCGTGCCGAGACCGAAGGTCAGACCCCTCCCGCCCCCTCCTAATGGCGGCCTCCGCACGGCGAAGCCGTGCCAAATTCGGCCGCCCGGAGGGGCGGTTGGAGCACTGCCGACGACCCTTTGACTCTTGACGACCTTCCAGACCGACAAGGGGCGGCCCAGGCACGGAACCGGAGGGTTCGTAGTTTGTCGGGTATCGGGGCTGGTGCCTGCGGAGAGGTTGACTTGGCCTCCTGGGAGGCTTCACTGACTCGGGTGGAGGCACCTGGCTCGGTGTCTCTGTCTGGACTGCTCGATGCCTTCCCGATTCCTATGCATCTGACTGGCTGACTTCTGGTGTCTCTTTGAATCTGCCTCGCTTGATGTTTCCTGGCTGCCAGTTGATTCCGGCCAGCAGTTCCCCGGGGTCGGCTTCGAGGCTGCCGCAGAGCTTCGCGATCGTGTCCACACGCGCCAGCCGCAGGCCGCGCTCAAGCTGGCTGATCTCCGTGCGGTGAACCGAGGCACGGATGCTGAGCTCGTCCTGGGACATCCCGGCCACTCGCCGGCAGCGGGCGAGGTTGTCTCCGAACTTCCCCGCTACGTCCATCAGCCGCGCTCCAGACGCTCGAAGTGGATCGCTGCCAGGGTTGGACCGATCAGCTCGCCCTCGGGGCGCAGAAGGCCGACAGCGGTCAGCTCGCGGACGGCGCGGGCGATCGCGTCCTTCTCGGCGAAGTCCTTGGCGTCGAGAGCAAGGGGCAGCTCGTCGACCGTCGGGCGGGTCGGGTGCTGGTCGAGGAGGAACGCCAGGACGGCACGCTCCGTGCGTCGGTCTTCTGAAGCGGGATCGTCAGCCCGACTCCACGTAGGGTCTTGGATAGCCATGAGGAGGCTCGCTCTCCTTGTGGTCAGGCCCTCGGCTGGTGTTAGCGCACCGCCGGGGGCCGCTTTTGGTTTCCAACGACGCTAGCAAAATTGGAAACATACTTCTAGCCGGGCGCACGCCTTTTGATGCGGTTAGAGTCTTCCGCGTGGGGGATATAAGCCGCCAGCAAGAGATCGAAGATGCGTTCTTCGATCGACCTCACGTTGTTGTCCTCGGCGCCGGGGCGAGCATTGCGGCAGTGCCCAGGGACCGGAATGGGCGACCGCTGCCGGATATGCGCGGGCTGGCTTCCCTCCCTGAAATCGGAACTCTGTTCCAGTCGGCTGGGATCGCGAACGCGGAAGAGAACTTCGAGGCGGCCTACGCCCACCTGCGGGCCGAAGGTGGGCATGACGACGCAGGCGATCAGATCGACCAAATCGTCAGGGACTATTTCGCCGCAGTAGAAATCGATGACGCCCCCACGATCTACGACCACCTACTGCTGGGCCTCCGAGCCAAGGATGTGGTCGCCACGTTCAACTGGGACCCACTTATCGTCCAAGCCGAGATGCGTCTGCGCGCGGCCGGCATCGCGAATTTGCCACAGGTCGTCTTCCTGCATGGAAATGTCGCCATCACTGCCTGCATGGACGACCGAAACGCTGGGCTCGTAGGAGCCGTCTGCCCCGACTGCGGGCGAAAGATGGAGCCGGTGCCGTTGCTCTATCCAGTGACCGAGAAGAATTACGAGAGCAACAATTCTATTCGCCACGCCTGGCACTCGCTGCGCTGGGGCCTAGAGCACGGACGAATCGTGACCATCTTCGGCTATCGGGCGCCCGTGACGGATGTCGCAGCGATATCGGAGTTCAAGAAAGCGTGGGGCACGCCCGACGATCGTCAGTTCGAGCAGTTCGAGTTCATCGTCCGGCCCGGGTCAGATCACGATAAGACCCGTGAGAAGTGGAACGACTTCGTGCACACGCATCACTACGACGTCTGGGACAACTTCTTCGAATCGTGGATTGCCCTCCATCCACGGCGAACCGGTGAGGTCTACATCCGACAGTACATCGAGGCAAACTTCGTCGATGTCAATCCCGTGCCTCGCGGGCTGGACCTTGAATCAACGATCGAGTGGTATCGGGAGTTGATGGCATATGAGAAAGATGCCCAGGCAAACTGAGCAAGCAGCTGTCGCGAACCGCACCCGGCTTGAGCTGTGAGAAGTTCTGCGTTGTGCGGCAGTCGGAGCAACCTCAGCCAGCCCTAGGGAAAGCGATACGGCAACTGCGTCAGAAGCGCGGCCTTAGCCAGGAAGCTCTTGGCAAGGCGGCTGGACTGACTGGGCGCACCGTATCGGGGATCGAGACCGGCGCCGCAAACCCCACCTGGGCGAAAGTGCGCGACATCGCGGCTGCGCTCGGCGTCTCGATCAGTGAGCTGGCGAAACTCGCCGAGAGCTACGAGGAGCGTGGACGACGGTCACGGAAATGAGACCAGGATGCGACCACGATGTTCCGGAACGCCCCGGAATCGCCCGGAAGCGAACGGAACGCCGATCAGAGCCTAGACCGAGGATCTGGCTCTGGAGCGGGCAATGCCCGGCTCTCAGAGGAACAGCAAGGAATGCGCCCGACGGGAGTCGAACCCGCGACCTTCGGCTTGAAAGACCGACGCTCTTTGGGCCCCCGAAAGGACCCGTTGACCACTGAGCTACGGGCGCTCGCCTGGAACCTTACCCGCGCAACGGTTTTTGAGCGTTGTCGGCCCGGTTGGGTGGGGGGTCGGGCTGGCTAGGCTGGCGGGGTGGATCTTGGAATCGAGGGTCGGGTGGCGCTGGTGATGGGCGCCAGTAGGGGGATCGGGCGCGCTATCGCTGCGGCGCTGGCGCGGGAGGGGGCGCGGGTCGCGATCGCCAGCCGGACGGCGGAGGGCATCGAGGCGGCCGCCGCGGAGATCGGCGCGGGGGCGACGGCGTTCGTCGCCGACGCGGCCGACAGCGAGCGGATGGCGCGGCTGCCGATGGAGGTCGCCGAGACGGTCGGCTCGATCGACATCCTCGTCGCCAACGCCGGCGGGCCGCCGCCGGGCGGGGCGCTCGACCATGGCATCGAGGAATGGGAGCACGCCTACCGCTCGCTGGTGCTGGCGCCGCGGATCCTCGCCGGCGCCGTGGTGCCGGCGATGCGGGCGCGGGGCTGGGGGCGGATCGTCAACGTCGGCTCCAGCTCGACCCGCGAGCCGATCCCCTACCTCAACCTCTCCAACACCCACCGGATGGCCGCGGTCGGGTTCCTGAAGACGCTCGCGGGCGAGGTCGCCGCCGACGGGATCACGGTCAACACCGTCGCCACCGGCCGCTTCGCCACCGACCGCATCGCCGTCGCCGCCGGCTCGCTCGAGCAGGCCGAAGAGGCGGCGCGGACCGAGATCCCCGCCGGCCGGCTCGGCCAGCCCGAGGAGTACGGCGACCTGGTCGCCTTCCTCTGCTCCGAGCGCGCCGCCTACCTCACCGGGACCGTCATCCCGATCGACGGCGGCCTGCTCCGCTCGGCCTTCTAGCCGTTCCTAGTCGGCGCTCTTCAGCTCCCTCATCGCGGGGTAGATGATCACGTCTCTCAAGGTCTTCTGCTCGGTCATGATCATCAGCAGGCGGTCGATGCCGAGGCCGCAGCCGCTCGCCGGCGGCATCCCGTATTCGAGCGCCCGCACGAACTCTTCGTCGTGGGGGTGGGGGTCCTCCTCGGCGCCCGCTTCCTGGCGTTCGCGCTGTTCGATGAAGCGCTTGCGCTGCTCGACCGGGTCGTTGAGGTCGGTGCCGCCGCCGACGATCTCCATCCCGGCGACGATGCCGTCGAAGGCCTCGCAGATCTTCGGGTCGTCGGGGTGCACCTTGACCAGCGGCCAGATGTCGATCGGCAGGTCGATGATGTAGGTGGGCTGGATCAGCTTCGGCTCGACCAGCTTGCCCTGCAGGGTGTCGACGAGCCCGGCCCAGTCGTCGTTGGGGTCGGCGTCCTCGCCCGCCACCTCGGCCAGCTCGTCGCGCGTCGCCTCGTAGATGTCGATCCCCGCCTCGCGCAGCAGCTCGTCGCGCAGCCGCACCCGCGGCCAGGGCGCGGCGAAGTCGATCTCCTGCCCGTCGCGCTGCACCTTGGTCGTCCCCATCACCTTCTCGACCACGCCGGAGACCAGGACCTCGATGAACTCCATGACGCCGTTGTAGTCGGCCCCGCCGACGAACATCTCCAGCATCGTGAACTCGGGGTTGTGCTGCGGCGACATCCCCTCGTTGCGGAAGAACTTGCCGAGCTCGTAGACGTCCTCGAAGCCGCCGACGATCGCCCGCTTCAGGTACAGCTCGGTCGCCGTGCGCAGGAACAGCTGGCGGTCGAGCGCGTGGTGGTGGGTGGTGAACGGCCGCGCCGCGGCGCCGCCGGTCAGCCGCTGCAGCACCGGCGTTTCCAGCTCGACCCAGCCGCGCGAGTTCATGTGGTTGCGGATCTCCCAGAGCAGCTTCCCCCGTGTCTTGAAGACCTCGCGCGAGGTCTCGTTCGCCATCAGGTCGAGCTCGCGCTGGCGGTAGCGGGTCTCGGGGTCGGAGATGCCGTGGAAGAGGTCCGGCGGGTCGCGCAGCGCCGGCGCCAGCAGCACGTACTCGCGGACGCCGATCGCGACCTGGCCGCGCTTGGTCACGTAGAGGACGCCCTCGACCCCGACCAGGTCGCCGACGTCGAGGTGCTCGAGGCCGTCGAACCTCTCGTCGCCGAGCAGGTCGCGGCGGGCGAAGGCCTGGATCGTGCCGGTGATGTCGCGGACGTCGAGGAAGGCGATCCTGCCGTGCTCGCGCTTGCCGGTGACCCGGCCCATCACCCGGTAGTGGAACTCCTCCCGTTCGCCCTCCCCCAGCGCCTCGGGGTCGTGCGCGGCGAGGACGTCGGCGACGTGGTCGCGGCCTTCGAAGGAGTGCGGGTAGGGATCGACCCCCTGCTCGCGCAGCCGCGCGACCTTGGCGCGGCGCTGCGCCTCGCTGTCGCCGCTCGTGTCAGCGCCCCGGCCGCTCGCCGGCCGGCCGGCGTCAGCCGGCTCCGTCCCCGTCGGGGCCTCGCTCATCGCTTGCGGTCGTGCTTCATGGAGCGAAGCCGACAGTCACCCGGTCGTCACCTTCATAGTCCTGAAGGGTAGTCGCGTCGCGCAGCAGCTCGCGCATCGCCGGACCGTGGTGGGTGTCGTGCTCCAGCGCCATCCGCCAGCCCGAGGGCGTTTCCTCGATCAGGCCGCGGATCACGCCGAGGCCGTCCTCGCCGCAGGACCCGGTGACCGCGATCCGCGGCTCCTTCTGGATCTCGGGCGAGCGCTCGAAGATGGTGGCGTCGGTGACGTAGGGAAGGTTGGCGATCACCAGGTCGACGCCCTCGAGGTCGTCGGGCAGGCCGGTGGCGACGCTGACGTCGAGCCCGAGCCCGAGCCGCTCGGCGTTCTCGCGGGCCGCTTCCACCGCCTCGGGCGAGAGGTCGGAGGCGGTGATCCGCAGGTCGGGACGCTCCGACATCAGCGCCAGGGAGATCGCCCCGGAGCCGGTGCCGACCTCGTGCACGCGAGCGCTCTCGGGCAGCTCGACGCCGACCTCGACCAGCAGCTCGGTCTCGCGGCGCGGCCAGAGCACGCGCTCGTCGACGGCGATCTCCAGCTCGCGGAAGGGAGCGCGGCCGAGGATGTAGGCCATCGGCTCGCGGTCGACGCGGCGGCGCACGCTCTGCTCGATCTGCTCCGCCGCCTCGGCCGGGATCTCGCCGGCGCTGTCGGTCGAGAGCTCGTTCGGCTTGACGCCGAGCGCGTCGGCGACCAGCACTTCGGCGTCGGCGCGGGCGTTCTCGACGCCGGCCGCGGCGATCCGCTCGGCCGCGTCGTCGAGCACGGCACCGACGGTGCGCGCGGACGGGCCCTCCTGGCTCTGAATGTCTATGGCCGCCATTGCCGCGAGTCCTCCCTAGTTGACCGCTCCAAAGTTCTTGCGCAAGATAGCATCGTTCTCGAGTCTCGTTTCAGGCGCAGAGGGTTCGCTCAGGCCGCCGACCGCACCGCATCGTTCGCCGCCGGGCGCCCGATGCCTCCGTGCCGGCGGACCACGATAGCGATCCAGATCGCTCCTGCGGCCATCATCCCCAGGCTCTCCCACTGCGCGGTGGTCAGCCCCAGCGCCTCATCGGTGTTGCGGCGCAGGAACTCGACCAGGAAGCGCTCCGCCCCCGCGTACACCAGGTAGAGCGCGAACAGCATCCCCGCCCGCACCCGGTCGCGCAGCTGCCAGAGCAGCCAGGCCCCCAGCCCCATCGCCAGCGTCTCGTAGATCGGCGTCGGGTGGACGGTCTGCTCGGTCGGCACGGTGCCGTCGGGGTAGGACATCGCCCAGGGGCCGTCCCAGGCCCTGCCGTAGTCGCCGTCGCCGGAGAGCTGGCAGCCGATGCGGCCGATCGCGTAGCCCAGCGCCAGCGCCGGCGCCGCCAGGTCGAGCAGGCGCAGCTCGAGGAAGTCGCGGTACCGGGCCCAGGCGAGCACGGCGAGGGCGCCGCCGATCGCGCCGCCGTACCAGACCAGGCCGGCGCCGGAGAAGAGGTTGCCGATGAGGTCGTCCTCGACGTCGCTGTAGTTCTGGGCGACGAAGTAGAGGCGGGAGCCGACGACGCCGCCGACGAGCGCCGCGAAGCCCATCTCATAGGCCCAGTCGGGCGGCTTGCCGATCTCCCCCAGCCGCTTCCAGACCAGCGCCCCGGCGGCGAGGAAGGCGAGCGCGAACATCAGCCCGAAGGTCTGCAGCGTCACCGGCCCGATCTCGATGTGCGGATACATAGGGGCTCCCGCCTAGGAGGCGAGCAGTATCTCCAGCAGCGCCTTCTGCGCGTGCAGTCGGTTCTCGGCCTGGTCCCAGACGGCCGAGGCGTCGGAGTAGAGGAGGTCGGCGGTGATCTCCTCGCCGGGGTGGGCGGGCAGGCAGTGGAGGACGATGGCGCCGTCCTTGGCGGCGCTGAGCAGGTCGCCGTCGAGCCGGAACGGCGCCAGGTCGGCGCGGCGGCGTTCGGCTTCGGCCTCGTCGCCCATGCTGACCCAGACGTCCGTGTAGAGGGCGTCGGAGCCGTCGGCGGCGGCGCGCGGGTCGCCGGTCAGCTTCACCCCGTGCCCCTCCTCCAGCTGGTAGCCGGGCGGCGCGGCGACGACCACCTCGACCCCGGCCAGCTCGCCGACGATCGCCAGCGAGCGGGCGACGTTGTTGCCGTCGCCGACGTAGGCGAGCCGCAGCCCGTCGAGCTCGCCGAAGCGCTCGCGCAGGGTCAGCATGTCGGCCAACGCCTGGCAGGGGTGGTGCAGCGGCGTCAGCCCGTTGACCACCGGCACGTCGGCCTCGGCGGCCAGCTCGGCCACCGCCTCGTGGGAGCCGGAGCGGATCACGATCGCGTCGACGTAGCGGGAGAGCACGCGCGCGGTGTCGCCGATCGACTCGCCGCGGGAGAGCTGCATCTCCTCGCCGCGGAGGACGATCGGCGTGGCGCCGAGCTCGGCGACGCCGACCTCGAAGGAGATCCGCGTCCGCGTCGAGGGCTTCTCGAAGACGAGGGCGATGCTGCGGCCGGCGAGGGCGTCGGCGCCGAGGCGCTCGCCGCGGGCCGCTTTCAGCTCCGCCGCGCGGTCGAGCAGCTTGCCCAGCTCGAAGGCGCCGAGCTCTTCGCCGGTGAGGAAGTCTCGCTTCAAGCCGCGGATACTACGGGCCGTGGAGTTCACGGTCATCGCCTGGAACCTCTTCCACGGGCGCGATTTCCCGCCCGACCGGCGGCTGCGCACCTGGCGCTCGCGGCTGCTCCGCTTCGACGAGCGCAACGACACCCACGTCCAGGTCAACCGCGACCTCACGGCCGAGTTCGCGACCCTGCTCGCCGGCGCCGCCTGGGACGTCGCCCTGCTGCAGGAGTGCCCGCCCCGCTTCGCCGAACCGCTGGCCCGAGCCTGCGGCGCCGAGTGGCACCGGGCGCTGACCTCGCGCAACTCGCTGGGCCCGCTGCGGGGGCTGCTGGCGCGGCAGAACCCGGACCTGATGGCCTCCGGCGAGGGCGGCTCCAACCTGACCCTGGTCCGCGTCCCCGGCCGCCTCGGCGGCATCGCCGAGCGCCGCGAGCTGGAGATCCACGCCGGTGAGCCGGAGCGGCGCTCGATGGCCTTCACCCGCACCGCCTCCGGCATCTGCGCCGCCAACCTCCACGCCACCAACGACCGGCCGAAGCTGGCGGTGAAGGACGTGCTGCGCGCCGCCCGCGCCGCCTGCGAGTGGGCCGGCCGGGCGCCGCTCGTCTTCGGCGGCGACCTCAACCTCCGTCCCGCGACCGACCCGGCGATCTTCGAGCGGCTGCGGCAGGAGCTCGGCCTGGCGACGCCGACCGGGCCGAAGGCGATCGACCACATCCTCGTCCGCGGCCTCGAGGTCATCGAGCCGCCCACCGCCTGGGCCCCCGAGCGGCGCGAGCTGCCGCTCGAAGGACGCGCCCTGCGCCTCTCCGACCACGCGCCGGTGGAGGCAAGATTCGCTGCGTCTGAGCCACAGTTGCTCGGGAGTTGACATATTCGTAGTCACACCCTGCGGGCAACCAGTTTGGAGGCAGTCGAGATGGCCGAGAAAAAAGCAGCGGGCAAAGCGAAAAAAGCCAAAGCCTCGAAAGCGAAAGCCAAAGCGAAACCGAAAAGAGCGGCGGCCTCGAAATCGAAAAAAGCCGCGGCGAAAACCAGCTCCAAAAGAGGCTCCGCGAAAGCCAGCAGCAAAGCGACGACCGGGCTCGACAAGAGCGTCGCCCAGTTCCGCGAGAGCCTCGAGCAGAGCGTCACGCTCAGCCTCGACCGCTTCCAGGAGGTCATCGACGACGCGGTCAAGCGCGGCCGGATGACCCGCGGCGACGCCGAGAAGATGCTCAGCGACATCGTCAAACGGGGCCGCAAACAGACCGACAGCCTGCTGAAAGAACTGGAACGGCTGGTCAAACAGGCCCGCAAAGAGGTCACCGGCAAGGCCAAACCGGTGCGTAAATCGGCGACGCAGGCGGCGCAGCGCGCGCGGAAAAAACTGGGCTAGGTGGAGCAGGCCTCCGGCACCAAGCCGGCGGCCCGCGGTCCCCGCCGCGGAGAGCTGCTCGAGGTCGAGATCGACTCGCTCGCCTTCGGCGGGCGCGGCGTCGCCCGCGCCGAGGGCTTCGTCGTCTTCGTCGCGGGCGCGCTGCCGGGGGACCGCGTCCGCGCCGAAGTCACCAAAGGCAAGAAGCGCTTCGCCGAGGCGCGCACGGTCGAGCTGCTGCGGGCGGGGGCCGACCGCGTCGCCGACCTCTGCGTCCACGGCGGCGAGCCCTGCCCCGGCGCGCCCTGGCAGGGCCTGCCCTACGAGCGCCAGCTCGCCGCCAAGAGCGAGCAGGTCGGCGAGGCGCTGCGGCGGATCGGCGACCTCGAGGGCTTCGAGCTGGAGGAGATCGTGCCGGCGGTCGAACAGTGGCGCTACCGCAACAAGCTCGAGTACTCCTTCGGCGAGGTCGACGGCGAGACCGCGCTCGGCTTCCACGCCCGCGGCCGCTGGGACCTGATCGTCGACGTCGAGGACTGCAGGCTGGCCTCGGAGGCCGGCAACGCGGCCCGCAACGAGGTCCGCGAATGGGCGCGCCTGGAGTCGGTGCCCGCCTACGACGCCCGCGGCCGCCGCGGCGTCCTCCGCAACCTCGCCGTCCGCGAGGGCCGGCGCACCGGCCAGATCCAGACCCGCCTCGTCACCACCGCGGAGCGCTTCCCGCGACCGCCGGTCGACCTCCACACCATCGTCGAGGGAGACGCGGGCGGCACCGACGGCCCGACCGGCGTGCTCGGCGAGGAGCGCCTGCGCGAGGAGCTCTGCGGCCTCGAGCTGGAGATGTCCCACGGTGCCTTCTTCCAGACCAACACCGAGATGGCCGAGCGCCTCTACGCCGTCGCCGCCGAGTACGCGGGGCTCGAAGGCAAGGAGCGCCTCTTCGACCTCTTCTGCGGGATCGGCACGATCGGGCTGACGATGGCGCGGCAGGCGGGCGAGGTCTGGGGGCTGGAGATCGTCCCCGAGGCGATCGCCGACGCCGAGCGCAACGCCCGCCGCAACAAGATCGAGAACGCCCGCTTCCTCGCCGCCAACGCCCGCACCGGCACCCGCGACCTCCTCGAGCGCGCCGGCAAGCCCGACGTCGTCGTCGTCGACCCGCCCCGGGCCGGCCTCTCGCAGAAAATCGTCCGCCGCCTGATCGAGTGCGAGGCGAAGAAGATCGTCTACGTCTCCTGCAACCCGACCACGCTCGCCCCCAACGCCGCCCAGCTCACCGAGGCCGGCTATGGGCTGCGCCGCGTGAGGCCGGTCGACATGTTCCCCCAGACCCCCCACATCGAGTGCGTCGCGCTGTTCGAGAGAGGAACTCCTTAGCGTGGGCGCCCCTCCAAGGCACAAAGCCTCTTTGGAGGTCGACCCCGCGAAGGTCGCCGCGGCAATGGAGATCCTAGGCACCAAGACCCTCGCCGACACGGTCGACGCCGCGCTTTCTGAAGTCATCAAGCTACGGCAGCGAACGACGCTGGTCGAGCTTCTGTTCAGCCCAGGGAAGCTGGATGACCCTGATGTCCTCTCCGGCGCCTGGCGCTAACCACCTGGAGGCGATGCGCCTCGCGGTCACCTGGCAGTAGTGTGGCCGGCGTGAAGCGACTGGAGGAATTCTCCCCTTGAGCCGCGCGTTTGGAGTCGCGGCGGGGCTCGACCCCGCGGTGGCGCGGCCGCTGGCGGCCCGCTGCGAAGAGCTCGGGTACGACTCGATGTGGTCCAACGACCACCCGGGGGCCAAGGGCCTGGAGACGCTGGCCGAGTTCGCCGAGGCGGCGCCGGGCGTCGAGCTCGGCGTCGGCGTGATCGCCCTCGACCGCACGCCGCCGGAGCAGATCGCCGCCGACCTCGACCGCGTCGGCGTCGACCCGGCGAAGCTCTGGCTCGGCGTCGGCGCCGGCTTCTCGAAGAAGCCGCTGACGGCGATGCGCGAGTCGCTGGCGGAGCTGCGCGAGCGCCTGCCCGGCGTCCGCCTCGTCCTCGCCGCGATGGGCCCGAAGATGTGCGCCCTCGCCGGCTCCGACTACGACGGCGCCTTCTTCAACTGGATGACCCCCGACTTCGCCGCCGGCGCCCGCCAGAAGGCCGAGGCCGGAGCCGCCGAGGCCGGCCGCGAGACGCCGCCCGTCTTCGGCTACGTCCGCACCGCCGTCGGCCCCGACGCCGCCGAGCGCCTGGCCAAGGAGGAGTCCTTCTACCGCGACCTCCACGCCGGCTACCGCAACCACTTCGACCGCCTCGGCGAGCCCGAGGGCACCGTCGGCGTCGCCGCCCCCAACGCAGCCGCCGCCCAGGACGCCCTCGCCGCGTACACCGCCCTCGACACCATCGTCGTCCGCGGCCTGGCCAGCGCCAAGGTCGAGCCGATGACCGCCCTCGCCGCCGCCGCCGCTCCTTAGTACGGCGGCAGGTCCTCGTACCACTTGCCGAGCATGCGGAAGGCTCGCCAGAAGCGCTGCTTGGCGCCCTCCTCGTCGAGCGAGGCATCGATGTCGGGGACGTAGAGGGCGTCGATGGTGGGGGTGAAGGCCTGGATCTCGCCCTCGCGCTGCTCGATCGGGCGGGAGAGCGGGACCTCGAGGCCATTGAGGATGCGCAGGGCGGGTTCGCCCATGACCACGACTATCTTCGGCTGCACGATCGCCATCTCCTCGATCAGGCGGGCGATGCACTCCTGGGGCGCCAGGTCGGGCTCGGCGATCGGGCACTTGACGCAGAGGGTGCCGTAGACGACCAGGGGGTCGATGCCGAGCCGCTTGAAGCTTTTCATCAGCGCGTTGCCGGCGCGACCGTAGAAGGCGACGCCCTCCTCGATCTCGGAGACCATCGGCGAGTGCTTGAGCATGAAGACGTCGGCCTGGGGGTGGCCGGAGCCGAGCACGGGCATCAGCTTGCCGCGCGGGCAGTGCGGGCACTCCTGCAGCTCGCGGGTCATCTGGTTGAGCTCGCGGATCGCTCGCTCGAGGTACTTCTCGCGGATCTCGTCGTCGAGGCTTCGCATCTGGCGAGACTTCTTTGACGGCCCGGGCGCGGCTCCTTTCGCGCGGCCCGCGTGCATCAGCTCTTGCTCGCCGATCCGCGCTTGCGCGGGCGCCCTCCCCGCACCGGCTTCGCGTCCGGCACACGCCGTTTCGGCGCCTTCGGCCGGCCCGCCGTCTGCAGCAGCTTCAGCGTCTGCACGTAGACCAGGTTCTTGTGCTTGCGGGTGATGTCGGCGTCGCGCATCGCCTCGAGGAACTCGGCCGGCCCGTCGAAGTCGTGGATCCGCAGCCGCACGCTGCCGAGCCCCTGGGCGACGTGGCTGTCGGAGCCGGCGCCGGGGACGATCCGGTACTTGCGGGCGAACCGCACGGCCTCCTCGTTGAAGGCGGTCACCGCCACCCGCGGGTTGAAGACCTCGAGGATGTCGACCTCCTCGACGATGTCGATCAGGTGCTCGTAGTCGGGCACCGAGTGGAAGCGGTCGAATGGGTGGGGGACGTAGACGAGCCCGCCCTGGCGGCGGATCTCGGCGATCGTCTCCGCCATCGTCAGCCCCTTCGGGATCTTCTCCTCGAGGAAGAGTCCGATCACCTCGCCCTGCTCGGCGGTCTTCACCTCCTCGGCGACGATCACCTCGATGTCGTCCATCCCCGCGGCGATCTGCCGCGCCTCCAGCGCCCCGGAGACCTCGTTGTGGTCGGTGATCGCGATCGCGCCGAGGCCGCGGTCGCGCGCCGTCTGCAGCAGCACCTCGACCGGGGTCGCGCAGTCCTTGGAGTGGTCGGTGTGCATGTGCAGGTCGACCTCGATCAGCGGCCGCTCGACGATCCGCGCCCGCAGCTCCGGGTCGCCCCCGTCGCTGTGGCGGCGGGCGACCAGTCGCCGGTAGACCGCTTCGAACTCGGCCGCCACCGCCGCCCAGTCGCGGCCCCCCTCGGCCGGCTCGATCAGCTCGTAGCTGGCCGGGAAGTAGCGCCCCAGCAGCTCCGCCGTCGCCGCGCTGGTGACCGTGCGGGCATCGATGCGGCCGAAGAAGATCTCGACCAGCGGCCGCGCCACCTGGGTCGAGAGGACGCGCTCCTGCGGCGCGTGGAAGGTGGCGACGTTGAGCGAGTAGGAGTGGCGCAGCGCCGCCGAGGAGACGCTCGGGGCGAAGGGCTCGTGGACGTGGACGATGTCCAGCGGCGTCGCGGCCAGCGGCCGCTTGACGCGGTCCCCGGTGGTGAAGCGCAGAAGCTCGTGGCCGCGCCGCTCCAGCTCCTCGGAGAGCCGCCCGACGTACTCGTCGAGCGGACCGGTGACGCCCCGCCGCCGCGGCGATACCTGGGCGATGGAGAGGGGCGCGTCAGGCACGGTCGATGCCAAGCATAGGAGCCCGCCCACGCGGGCGGGGCGGGCTCCCCTGCCTTAAGCCTGCGTCGTGCTCGGAGCGTCCGCGGGGGCGCCGCCGGGAAGGCCGGCCTTGCCGCGGGCGTTGGCGGCGATGAACTCCTCGGTCTGCTCCCGCGCCTCGTCGTCGGGGCGCTGACTGTGCGGGGACTTCATCAGGTAGCTGGAGGGGCCGTCGAGCTGGCCGGCAATGCCGTTGTTGAGCGCCAGCTTGATGATCCGCACCGCGTCGATGACGACGCCGGCGGAGTTGGGCGAGTCCCAGACCTCGAGCTTGAGCTCGACGTTGAGCGGCACGTCGCCGAACGATTTGCCCTCGAGGCGGATGTGCGCCCACTTGCGGTCGGTCAGCCAGGCGACGTAGTCGGAGGGGCCGACGTGGACGTCCTCGGCCGGCAGGTCATGGCCCATGATCGAGGTGACCGCGTTCGTCTTCGACTCCTTCTTGGAGGCGAGCCGCTCGCGCTCGAGCATGTTGTAGAAGTCCATGTTGCCGCCGACGTTGAGCTGGCTGGTCCGCTCCAGCCGCACGCCGCGGTCGTGGAAGAGGCGGGCGAGCTGGCGGTGGACGATCGTCGCCCCGACCTGGGACTTGATGTCGTCGCCGATGATCGGCAGCCCGGCCTGCTCGAAGCGCTTGTCCCAGTAGTCCTCGCGGGCGATGAAGACGGGGAGGCAGTTGACGAAGCCGACGCCGGCCTTCAGCGCCTGCTCGACGTACCACTTGACCGCCTGCTCGGAGCCGACCGGCAGGTAGCAGACGAGGACGTCCGCCTTGGTCTCCTTGAGGATGCCGACGATGTCGGCGGTCTCGCCCGGAGCTTTGGTGATTTTCTCTTTCAGGTACTTGCCGAGGCCGTCGTGGGTCATCCCCCGCTCGACCTTGACCCCCAGCTCGGGCACGTCGGCGAACTTGATCGTGTCGTTCTGCCCCGACCACATCGCCTCGGAGAGGTCCTTGCCGACCTTCTCGACGTCGATGTCGAAGGCGGCGACGAATTCGATGTCGCGGACGTGGTAGCCGCCGAGGTTGACGTGCATCAGGCCCGGCACTTCGTCGCTCGGGTCGGCGTCCTTGTAGTACTGGACGCCCTGGATGAAGGAGTTGGCGCAGTTGCCGACGCCGACGATCGCGACGCGGACCTTCTCCTCCGCGCGGCCGACGCCGTTCGTGCTGCCGTTTGCTCCGTTGCTCTCACTCATGAATTAAGAAGTCCTCCTGGGATCGCGCTGAGTGGCTGAACACACCCGGCCGCCCTGCTGGTTACAGCTCGTCCGGCTCGCCGCCGCCGCGCTGGGCGCCGGGAGGCTCGCTGGAAAGCTCGTTTCGCACATGCCATACACGCTGGAACGTGGTGAAGATCGTCAGCGCCGCGATCACGTAGACCGCCGGGGCCAGCAGCTCGAAATCGCCGATGCCGGCGCCCTTGGCGAAGATCAGGCCAATCGAAAGTAGCACCACCCTGACCGGCCGCGTCGCCAAGCCGACCTTGCACTCGACGCCCAGCGCCTCGGCGCGGGCGCGGGTGTAGGAGACCATCAGCGAGCCGAGCACGGCGACCACGCACATCGCCGCCGCGAAGTCTTCGCCCTGGACGGCGAAGTAGCCGGCGACCGCGGCCAGCACGATCCCCTCCTCGATCCGGTCCAGCGTCGAGTCGAGGAAGGCGCCGAAGAGGGTGCCCTTGCCCGACATCCGCGAGTAGCGCCCGTCGAGCGTGTCCATCACCGAGCCGAGGACGAAGGCGACGCCGGCGAGGAAGAAGAGCCGCTGGGTCACGAGCGCCGCCGCGACGAGGTTGCCGACGAGGCCGACCATCGAGATCGCGTTCGGCGTCAGGCGGGACTCGATCAGGCGTTCGCGAGCGTAGGTGCGGAGCTCCTGGCCGTTGCGAGCGGCGGCGCGACCGTTGCGGCGACCGCCGGGTGCCCTGGGGGGCGCCGAAGGTTCCATTGGACGTGAGGCTAAAGGGTCGCGGGGAGGTTGGGGGGCGGGAGGCCCGAGAACTCGGGGCCGAGGGCTACGCCTCGGCCTCCTGGGGCCGGCCGGCTCGGGCGGCGCGGAAGGCCCAGGCCTCGGGGCGGGCGCGGGCGAGCAGCCGGCTGGCGACGATCGCCGCCGTCAGCGCCACCATCCAGCCCAGCGCCGCGTCGACCCAGTAGTGGTTCGCGGTGACGATCGTCACCCAGCTGACCAGCAGCGGCCAGAACGCCCACCACGCTTTCGACCACGAGTGGCGGCAGACCATGAAGCCGCTGCAGCCGATCATCATCGCGAAGGCGCAGTGCATGCTCGGCACCGCCGCGTAGGGGTTGATGAAGGACTTGGCCAGGGCCGAGTCGTGGTTGACGCCGGAGAAGGCGTTGATCGTGTCGACGAAGCCGTACTCGGGGTACATCCGCGGCGGCGCGGTCGGGAACAGCGAGTAGCCGACCAGCGCCAGCCCCATCGCGACGACGAACATGTTGCGGACGAAGTAATAGGACTCGTTGCGGAAGAGGTAGAGCCAGACCAGGAAGCCGAGCGCGATCGAGAACTGGGCGTTGAGGTAGATCTGGTTGGCGAGGTCGATCACGCCCTGCGCGGGCAGGAAGAACGCCTGCAGGCTGGGCTCGAAGAAGGTGCCGGTGCTGCGCTCGAGGTCGATGATCTGGCTGCCGTGGGCGAAGGCGACGGCGCGCTCGGAATCGGCGATGCCGCGGACCGCCGTGTAGGCGAGGTCGACGCTGACGAGGATCGCGATCTGGCGACCGAGATCCCCCCAGCCCTTGGGCAGCCTGGCGGTTATGGCGGCGAATGCACGGGACACGGGAGACCGACAATTGTAACCCGCGCGTGAACGGGTGACCGGGGGCGGGCACCCCTCTGCACTTTAACTTTTTCGGTGGGACGGGGAAAGCCGTCCGAGAGACGCGCGCCGAAAAAGTACAGGACGTTCCGAGGGGTGCCCGCCCCCGGTCTCTCTACGCGACGAAGTTGAGGATTCGGTCGATCAGCACCGGGTCGTCGATCCAGGGCCAGTGGCCGGCGCCGGCGGCGACCTCGAGCTCTGAGCCCGGCAGCGCCGCCGCGTAGGCCTCGGCGAAGCGGGTCGGCAGGTAGGGGTCGCGGTCGCCCCAGACGACGAGCGAGGGGCAGGTCAGCCGGCCCAGGTCGCTGCCGGCCTGGGTCAGCCGGTCGGGGTCGGCATGCCGGTAGAGCGCCAGCGTGGCGGCGCGGGTGCCGGCGTCCCAGTGGTCCCAGACCATGTCGACGAACTCGGGCGGCATCGCGCTGCGGGCGCCGCGCGCCTGGCGCATCAGCAGCGCCATCGAGGCGCGGGTCGTGGTCGCGTTGAGGAGCTCGCCAAGGCCGCGGCGGCGCCAGAGCTGGGCGATCCAGTGCCAGCGGTAGCCGGGCAGCAGCGGCACCGCGTCGATCACCGCCAGGCGCTCGACCGGCTGCGGCCGCCGCTGGGCGCCGATCAGGGCCAGCCCGCCCCAGTCGTGGACGACGAGCTTGCGCCGCTCGACCGCGAGCTCCTCGCCGTGGGTCGGGTTGCCGTGGCAGTAGACGACCGGCGTCCCCGCGCCGGCGACGCGCCGGTAGAAGACCCGCACCCCGTCGACGCGCAGCTCCGCCATTTCGATCCCGATCGCCCCCGCCATCAACCCGAACTGCATCAGATTTCGGCCCTCATGGGGCCAGAAGTTGATGCAGTTCGGGTTTAGGGTGCGCAGCCGTGGCCCGGACCCGCGCCGAGACGAGCTGGAAGCGCCCCGACAAGCGCCGCCTGCGGACGATTCGCGAACGCCTCCGCGAGATGTACGGACAGCCGCTCAACGAGCCGCACGGCCACCCGATCGCGGAGCTGATCAAGACCGTGCTCTCCCAGCACACCAACGACCGCAATCGCGACCGCGCCTTCGCGGCGCTGCGCGAGCGCTTCCCGACCTGGGAGGAAGTGCGCGACGCCCCGGTCTCCGAGGTCGAGGAGGCGATCCGCCCGGGCGGGCTCGGCAGGCAGAAGGCGCCGCGGATCCAGGAAATCCTCGAGCGGCTGGGCGAGCACCCGGACCTCGACTGGACCGAGACGGCGCCGCGCGAGGAGTCGCTCGAGTTCCTCCTCTCGCTGCCGGGCGTCGGCCGCAAAACCGCCGCCTGCGTCCTCATCTTCACCTGGGGCATCCCCGAGATCCCGGTCGACGTCCACGTGCACCGGGTCGGCGGGCGGCTCGGGCTGTTCCCGGCGAAGGCCTCCTTCCACGTCGCCCACGACGAGATGCTGGCCATCGTCCCGCCCGAGGACGCCTACGAGCTGCACATGAACCTGATCCGCCACGGCCGCGCGCTGTGCCGCCCGCAGCCGCGCTGCGAGGAGTGCGCGCTGCGGCGCATGTGCCCCTGGTACCGCGCGAACCGCGGGACCGCCAGTAGTATGCGCGCCGCCAAATGAGCAAGCGCACCTTCATCGTCTTCGGGCTGCTGATCCTGGTCCTCGCGGTCCTCATCCCCTGGCTCGCATTCCGCTCCAAGGGCGACGCCGAGAGCGGCGACCAGAAGGTCGCCGCCGACCTCAAGGCCGGCCAGTCGCTGTTCCAGACCAACTGCGGGACCTGCCACGCGCTCTACTCGGCGGGGACCGACGGCAACTACGGCCCCGACCTCGACGAACTGCTGGCACCGCAGGGCGTCCCGACCGGCCCCGGCGCCAAGGACACGATCAAGGCGACCGACGGCCGCGTCCTCAACGCGATCGAAAACGGCGTCGACGGCTCGGCCCCGGGCCGGATGCCCGGCGGCATCCTCAACGAGCAGCAGTCCAAGGAAGTCGCCGCCTTCGTCGCCAACACCGCCGGCTCCGGCTGAGCGGCCGGCGTCGAGGCCGGAATTTTCGCCACGACCGAGTCGTTGTGGCCTAGGGTTGTCTGTGTGATGTGCGGCGTCGGACCGCGCGCCTGAGCGCGAAGCCGAGGGAGCGCCAAGACATTCACGAACCGCCGGGCGGGGGCGCAGGCGGACAACCAGGAGGAGTCGAAGCTTGATCCACCGAACCGCACCGACGCGACGGGTCGTCCTCGCGCTGGCGATCGCCACCCTCGCCTGCCTGGCCTTTGCCGGGCTCGCCCAGGCGAAGCCCGCCAAGCAGAAGCCGAAGGGCACCACCGTCAGCGTGATGACCCGCAACCTCTACCTCGGCGCCGACCTGGCCCCGGCGCTCGCGTCGAAATCCCAGGCGGAATTCTTCGAGGCCAACGGCGGCATCGTGCGCCAGGTCGAAGCGACCAACTTCCCGGTCCGGGCCAAAGGGCTGGCGCAGGAGATCCTCGAAAACGAGCCCGACCTGGTCGGCCTGCAGGAGGTCACCCTCTGGCGCGAAGCGCCACCCTCGGTCGGTCCGATCCTCTCCGGCAAACCGTCGGCGGAAACCGTCAAGTACGACTTCCTGAAGCTGCTGCTCACCCAGCTGAACAGGAAAGGCAGCGAGTACAAGGTCGTCGTCGCCCAGGACGAGTTCGACTTCGAGGCGCCCGCCGACGCCAACGGCATCCCCGGCGACGGGCCCGGCGGCACCGGGCTGCTCGCCAACACCGAGGTCAACGGCCGCCTGACGATGCGCGACGTGATCCTCGCCCGGGTCGGCGCCGGCGTCGTCACCTCCAACCCGAAGGGCGGCAACTTCGCCCACCCGCTGGTCGTCAAAGTCGCCGGGAGCACCGAAGTCTCCGTCACCCGCGGCTGGACCAGCGTCGACGCCAAGGTCCGCGGCAGCAAGAAGCTCCACTTCGTCAACTCGCACCTGGAGGCGTTCGACGACGAGACGCTGGTGCCGAGCATCCGCGCCCAGCAGGCAGCCGAGCTGGTCGAACCGGGCGGCCCGGCGACGAGCAGCCTGCCGGTGGTCCTGCTCGGGGATTTCAACTCCGACGTCAAGACCGAAGTCAAGCCGGGCGACGGGCAGGCCTACCGGGTGCTCACCGGCGCCGGCTTCCGCGAGCGCCGGGAGCCGAAGCCGAACACCTGCTGCATCAGCACCTCCTACGACCTCAAGACCGGGGGCGGCAAGGCGGAGTTCAACCACACCGTCGACCACGTCATGACCGACGCGCCGAAGAAGATCAAGCTGATCTCCTCGACCGTCACCGGCCTGAAGAAGACCAACGGCTACTGGGACTCCGACCACGCCGGAGTCTTCAGCTCGCTGAGCTTCCTGCGCTGAACAGCCGGCCGCCCCGGAGGGCCCCCGCGCGGGGGCCCTCCGGGGCGGCTCGGAGCTCCCTCAGTGGAACCTGAGCGAGCTGGTGATCCCGGCGTGGTCGGAGCTCCAGAAGCCGTTCACCGGCAGCAGCCCGTCCGGCCTCTCGGCGCGGATCTCCGCCGCCAGCCCTTTTCGCCCGGACCGGGAAGTCGTTGGCGGTCACTTCACGCAGGATCTGCCCGTTGGCCGCGGCCAGGGCTTCGAGCGAAGGTGCGCCGATCGCCGGCGTCAGGTCGGCGCCGAGGTAGAGGTTGCGGGTCATCGTGTCGACGACCCTGCCGTGGCCGTGACCGTGGCCCCAGCTGGCGACAGCCCAGGATCGAGTTCAGGTTCCTCCTCTGGTGACTGATCACTCGGGCTTCCCTGCCTGATAGCACTGTACAGCCGGGCCGGCCGCACCGGGACCCGCGCTCGATTTGCATCCCATGAAGGATCTGCCATACTGGCACTTAGATTTCTTAGGCTTGAACAACGAAACCCCTGGAGGAAGCGAAAAGTGGCAAAGACGATCGGGATCGACCTCGGCACGACCAACTCCTGTGTCGCCGTGATGGAGGGCGGCGAGCCGACCGTTCTGGAGAACGCCGAGGGCGGGCGCACCACCCCGTCCGTCGTCGCCTTCACCGAGAGCGGCGAGCGGCTGGTCGGCACGGTGGCCAAACGGCAGGCGGTGATGAACCCCGAGAACACGATCTTCTCGATCAAGCGGTTCATGGGCCGCAAGGAGGCCGAGGTCAAAGAGGAGGAGACGATCGTCCCCTACAAGGTCGAGGCCGGCCCCAACGGCGACGTCCGCGTCGACGTGCGCGGCAAGCAGTACAGCCCGCCGGAGATCAGCGCGATGATCCTGCAGAAGCTGAAGACCGACGCCGAAGCGAAGCTGGGCGAAGCGGTCGACAGCGCCGTGATCACCGTCCCCGCCTACTTCAACGACGACCAGCGACAGGCGACCAAGGACGCCGGCAAGATCGCCGGGCTCGACGTCAAGCGGATCATCAACGAGCCGACCGCGGCCTCGCTCGCCTATGGGCTCGACAAAGAGGAGGCCGACCACACGATCCTCGTCTTCGACCTCGGCGGCGGCACCTTCGACGTCTCCGTGCTGGAAAT
>CAVPEX010000026.1:0-32005 GCA_963703585.1 uncultured Solirubrobacterales bacterium
TCAGCCGACCCTCGAGTTCGTAGCTGCCTTGAGTCGCTGGGCGGACCTGCAGCTAGCCTGCTGGTGGCGGCAGGGTGCGGCGCTTGACCACGGCCTTGCACTTGCGAACCTGCTGCCCCTGTTTCGGCAGGACCTTCGCCGGAGTCTTGGCGACATACGTTTGTCCCGGCCCGAAGAACCCGGTGCCGGTTATCCAGTATCCGTTGTCGTTGGTGGTGGCGGGCGCCGCTGCGCTCAACGTGCCGTCGGCCCGAACCAAATAGACGGTGATGTAGCGGTTCTTCTCGCAGGCCGGGAGAGGGGAGCTGAGGTTGCCGCTGAGGCGGTAGCCGGAGAGGGTCAGGGTCGTCGTGCCTGGATAGCTCTTGGTGTCGGCAAGCGCCACCGTTGCCGAGATCGACAGGGACAAGACGACGAGGACAACCGCGCAGCGCTTCATTCAGGAGTCCTTCTTGACAATTGCCGGCCCCGCGTCTCCGCAATCGACCGACGAGACGGTCACGGAGGCCTTGGATTTCGAGGTGAACTTGCCCGCGACGGTTATCTGCTCGATCGCGGTGCCCGCCGTCTTCGCCGGCCCCGAATAGCTGAACTTGCCTTTCTTCGAGATCCGCAGCGCCTTGTTGACGGTGAGTTCCCCACAGGTGAAATCGGTCCAGGTGAACTGCTTCACCTTGAGCGGCTCGCCCGCGGTGACGGCGAAGTCGATCCTGACGATGGCGTGGCCCTGCGCGTAGGTGTCCGAGTAGCTGTACTCGCCCGTCTTTGGCTGCGCGGCGAAGGCGACGGCGCTGAGAGCCAGCATGCCGGCAACGAACAGGACCACTGTCGGAGCGAGAACGGATCGGGATCGCATGGTGCTCGAGAGCACATCATGGCCACGACGGTCGGTCAATACGCATTTCGGCGTATGACCTCTGAATTTTTCCAAGGCCAAATCTCCCTCCAGACCGTATGGTCAGGGACGAGATGCCGGGAGCAAACGCCACCAGGCAGATCCGCGACTCGGACGTGCGGGCGATGCTGGGGTTTGTATCCGAGCTGACCACCTTCGAGGACCCCGAGGACTTCCGTGGCGCCGTTCTGCCGGGGCTGCGGGAGCTGGTCCCCTGCGAGATCGTCACCTACAACGAGGTCGAGTTCGCCGCCGGCAGGATGATCGCGCTCGACGATCCGCCGGGATCGATGATCGCGGATGCGCCAGAGATCTTTGTCCGGCTCGGACACCAGAACCCGCTCGTCTCGCGCTATCAGCGCACCCGCGACGGACGCCCCTACAAATGGTCGGACCTGATCACCAGGCGCGAGCTGCACACGACCGACCTCTACCGAGAGGCCTACGCGCCGATGCGGGTGGAGTACCAGATGGCGTTCGGCCTGCCGGCGCCCCCTGAGGTGATCATCGCGCTCGCGCTCAACCGCGGTCGGCGCGACTTCAGTGAGCGTGACCGGGCCCTGCTGAACCTGGTCCGCGGGCCGATGATCCAGGCATATCGGACGGTGCAGCGCTACGCCGCGGTGGTCCAGCGCCTGAACGCATTGGAGCGTGGGCTCGAGCGAAGCGGCGCCGGGGTGGTCGTTCTGGAGGAGACGGAGGACGGCGCGGGCGGCGCGTTCGCGAGTGCGGAGGCCGCCCGGCTGCTCGGGCTCGACGCCCTCGATTCCGGCCAAGCCCTCCCGGTGAAGGTGAAGGACTGGCTGGCCAACCTCGACCGCGGAGCCGCCGCGAGCGGGTCGATCGCTCCCCTGCTGATCGAGGAGGCCGCCACGCGGGTCGTCGTCCACTTCGTGCCCGCGCGAGAGCGCGGCGGGCCCGACGCCTTGCTGGTCGAGCGCACCGAGGAGCTGCTGACGATCCCACAGCTACGCGCGGCCGGGCTCACCGCGCGCCAGGCCGAGATCCTGCGCCAGGTCGCGCTCGGCCAGACGAATGCCGAGATCGCCGCCGAGCTCAAGCTGAGCCCGCGCACGGTTCAAAAGCACCTCGAGCACATCTACGAGCAGCTTGGCACGCGGTCGCGCACCGAGGCCCTGCTGACCGCCTGGTCGATCGCCCAGCTCAGCCCCTAGCGATGAGCGGAGCGGCAAGGGTCGTACGCATTTCGGCGTATTGACCCGACCCAGGCGCCTGATTACGGTGCCGGGTATCCGGCCTCCACTGCAGACACGTGCGCTCTCGGCTGCCATCGCGATGGCGGTGCTGGCTGCCGCGGTCTTCGCGGCGGTTGCCCTGGCAGCGTTCGGCGAACTGACCCAGAAACCCGGCACCGCCGGCTGCATCTCCGACGAAGGATTCGGCCCCTGCGTCGACGGCAAGGCGCTCGACCATGCCCGCGCGGTCACCGTCTCCCCCGACGGCAGCAACGTCTACGGGGTGAAATACGGCGCCATCGCGATCTTCGACCGCGACGTCTCGACCGGGGGGCTCGGCCAGAAGCCCGGACAGGCGGGGTGCATCGGAAGCGCGGACGGATTCAGCGGCCCGAACCCCGGCCTCTGCCCAGACGGCATCGCGCTCGATGGAGCCGACTCGGTCACGGTCTCCCCCGACGGCGCCAACGTCTACGTCGCGTCGTCGTCCAGCGACGCCGTCGCGATCTTCGACCGGGATCCGTCGAACGGCAGCCTGACCCAGGAGTCCGGCAGCGGCGCTTGCATCTCGGAGACGGGCGCCAGCCCGTGTGCCGACGGCACGGCGCTCGACGGGGCGAACACGGTCGCGGTCTCCCCCGACGGGGCCAATGCCTACGTCGCTTCCAGCATCAGCAAAGCCGTGGCCGTCTTCGATCGCGATCCGACCAGCGGGGCGCTGACCCAGCAGCCCGGCACCGCCGGTTGCATCTCGGAGACCGGCACGGAAGGGGCCTGCGCCGACGGCGTCGAGCTCCACTCCGCAGGCTCGGTCACGGTCTCCCCCGACGGGGCCAACGCTTACGTCAGCTCCTCGACGGCCGTCACGATCTTCGACCGTGATCCCTCGAGCGGGAGTCTGACCCAGAAGGCCGGGCTCGCCGGCTGCGTCTCACAAACCGGTGAAACCGGTGGGGGTTGCGTCGACGGCTACGGGCTCGGAACGCCGACCTCGGTCGCTGTTTCCCCGGACGGGACCAGCGCCTACGTCGCCTCCTACTTCCCCGGCGCCGTCGCGATCCTCGACCGCAACCCCGGCAGCGGCGAGCTCACCCAGAAGGCCGGAACGGCAGGGTGCATCGGGCAGGCCGGTGGTGGTGGCGGAACCTGTGTCCCGGGACAGGGGCTGGGCGGCGCATCGTCGGTCGTCGTCTCCCCTGACGGCGCCAGCGTTTACGTGGCCTCCCGTAACTCCGACGCGATCGCGATCTTCGATCGCGATCCGACCAGCGGGGCGCTGACCCAGAAGCCCGGCACCGCCGGCTGCATCTCCGACACCGGTTCGGCCGGCACCTGCGTCGACGGCACCGCCTTGAGCCGGCTGCTCTCGGTCGCCATCTCCCCCGACGGCGCCAGCGTCTACACGGCCTCGAATTTCAACCACGCGGTCGCGATCTTCGATCGGGCCACGACCGGCGGCGCCCCGCCCGACCCGACGCCTCCGCCGCCGAGTGTCCTTCCGACCCCCTCGCCCCCGGGGGGTGGCAGCGGAAACGCGCTCGCCTGCAAGAAGGCCAAGCGCAACCATGTCAAGGCAAAGCAGAGGCTGGGCAAGCTGAAGCGGAATGACGCCGCCGAGCGGGCGCTCGCGAAGGCCAGGCAGAAGATCCGGCAGACCAACCGGGCACGTCTGCGAACCTGCAGGTAGGACGCGCGACTCAATAGGCCGACGTGAGCCCGGCGAGCATCGGGAAGTGGCGCACGTTGGTCGTCAGCAGGTCGGCGTCGAGCAGGAGCGCGGTGGCGGCGATCAGGTGTCGTGGCCTGGCGGCGCCTTAGTTGCGAGGAGCTGAACTCGGGGAGATCGACATCGGCGGCACTCAAGAGGACAAGCAGAGGGGGGGTTCTAGCCGGCCTGGCCAGCGCCTCGTGAGGCTTGAGTCCGATGGTCAGATGACCCTCGCTCTGTCCGTGCCCACGACTAGATTGAGGCCGGTGAGCCACCCTGCCCCAGCTACCCCTGCGCAACGGCAGAAGGGGCTAGGGGCCTTTTATACGCCGCAGTCGATGGCTTCGACATTGACCGATTGGGCGATCCGGACGCCGACCGACGTCGCCTTGGATCCGAGCTTCGGCGGCCTCGTGTTCCTGCGGGCGGCGCGCACGCGCCTTGAGAAGCTCGGAGCACCGCCCAGAACGATTGCCGAGCGGCTCTATGGAATCGATCTCGATGACGCCGCCCATCGTGCCGCCGCTGCGGAGGATTGGCTCGGGTTGGATCGCTCGCACCTGCTCGAGAACGACTTCTTTGCCGTGGATCCCGGCGAGTTGCCGGCGGTACAAGCATTGATCGGCAATCCGCCCTACATTCGCTATCAGGCGTTCAACGGATCGTCAGCCGGTGCCAGGCAGCTGGCTCTGAAGGCTGGGGTACGGCTGTCGCGTCTCGCTTCGTCCTGGGCGCCGTTCGTCGTTCATGGAACCTCGTTTCTCGCAGAGGGAGGCAGAACTGCTCAAGTGCTGCCCGGCGAGATCCTGCACGCGCACTACGCGGAGGAGGTTGTCGAGTTCCTCAGGCGCGAATTTGGCCGCATCTTCATCGCTGTGTTCGAGGAGCGTGTCTTTCCGGGCGCACTTGAGGATGTAGTCCTCCTTTTCGCCGAGGGCCGGGGCGCCGCCGGTAAGGCCGATATCGAGATCGTCTCCTGCGCTGACTTGGACGATTTATCCGAGCGTTTGCGTGAGGCCGAAGACGACCCACGGCCGGCGCCTTCAAGGGTGCGCTCGGGCTTTATGGGACAGCTACTGCCAGTCGAGACCCAGCGGCTCTACCAGGAGCTCGCGGATTCGTGCATGCGGTTTGGGGAGGTCGCTTCCGTCGATATCGGCGCCGTGACCGGTGCCAATGAGTTCTTCGTCGTCGATGCCGAGCGCGGCGAGAAGTTGCCGAAGAGCATGTTGAAGCCGGCTGTCGCGAAAGCGGCTCAGATTGGCGGTGCCCGCCTAACCAAGAAAGATCATCGCGACCTTCTGCTGGGCGGCCAGAGGGCATTGATGCTGATGGCCGATCGCAAGAGTCCGAAGCTGCCGGCGAGCCTTCGCGCCCACATCAAGGATGGTGAATCACGCGGCTTCCACCAGCGCTACAAGTGCAGAATTCGCGACCCTTGGTGGCTGCTTCAGCCGCCGAAAGAGGGCATCGCGGATCTGCTCCTCACGTACTGCTCCAACGACCATCCTCGGCTGGTGGTCAATGAGGCGGGCGCACTCAATACGAACACGATTCATGGCGTGCGTCTGCAAGGGACCGACCTCGAGGCTGCGATTCTCGCGGCCGGCTTCTACAACAGCCTGACCTTGCTCTCGGCTGAGCTTGTCGGCCGAAGCTACGGCGGGGGGGTCCTGAAGCTGGAGCCCAGCGAAGCAGAGGCGTTGGTCTTGCCGGTGCTCAGCCCCGATCTCGCGAGCGTTCTGCCGCAGGTTGACGCCGCGATCCGTCATCGAGACCTGGATGCGGCAGTCGATCTAGTAGACCCGCTAGTACTGAAACCCTTAGGGCTGGAGGAGAGCGAGATTCTTGATCTGCGAGCCGCGAGGCGACGACTGCAGATCCGGCGACAGAACCGAGGGAGACCTACGTCCCGGCGGCGCGGCTCCCTCTAGAGACTGGCTTCCCAGAGGTCTCGGGCGGTCTTGTGCTCGGAAACGGGGGACCGCGAGAACAGTCCATTCAGCATCGCCTCGAAGAAGACGTTGGGGGAGAGGTCGTCTGGAACTTTGTCCTCCCGCAGGCGCGGAGCTCCACCATCCCGATCGAGAACCAGGAGGCAGGTCGCGTCGTAGCTGCCCCGATCGTCTCCGGGCGTCAACGACATCAGCTTGCGAAGCATGTCCTTGATCCGCTCCCAACCGGGAGGCTCCTCGAAGACATCGGAGGTCACGAGGTACACGTATCCGAAGGTGGCAAGTGGATAGCGGCGTCGAATGTTGAGGAGATCACCGGAGGCCTCCTCGAATCGATTCGTGATGTTCTTGCCGAAGGAGCCGGTCATGGTCTTGCTCGACACTGCGAGCTCCAGGCCCCGGTCGAACTCAGCGATGACGACATCGACCTCCTTGGCGAAGAACCCGCCCAGAATGTTGGACGAGCTCGACCCGGCGCTGGAGCTGAGCGTCTCGATCGTCGCTTCCTGAACGGCTCGCGCCTCTGCGGTCCGCGAGAACTTGAAACCTCGGATCGCCTTGACGAGCGCTTGGGGCAGTACCCGCGGCTGCTCTTGGCGCGGCCAGATGATCTCCGGATCGATCCCGGCGCGCCTCAGCTCCGTCGCGATCCAGATGTCGACAGCAACGGCCAAGCCTCCGGTCGCCGGAATCCCCGCGGAGCCACCTTGTATCTGAACATCCAGGAGGCGGAGAAGGAGCTCCTTGTCGAAGCAATACCGACCCCCTTTTGCCCACGGTGAGGACAGCTTGTCCGGCACCTCTTGATAGACGGCCGACATCCGGTCTCCCCTTGCCACTCCGCTGACTTCGGCGTCGACGCCTTCGCTCCTGCGAGATAACTGTCGCGCGTCGGCGATCTCTCCTTCCGATGACGTGCGGAACACCAAGCGGGCAGGAGCGGCTGGGTACGCCGATCCCGGTCTTGCCCCGTCAACCTACGTCCACCTGAAGGACGCAGGGATCGGCGATGCGGCCTTTCCTTCGATAACGCTGTCGCGCCGAAGGGGGTGGGCGGGTGCGCCCAGATCCGCGGATGGCTCTCGTAATCCGAAGCGCAGTTGGCATGTCTGAACCGCCCCGGCTTCGATGGAGACCAAATCCCCTGAGAGGATGAGGTCATGTCAAGAAATCGAAGGTATCCGCCCGAGGTCAGAGAGCGGGCGGTCGCCCCGGTGAGGGAAGCAGAAAGCGCCTCTCCGGCTGCGTGACGCTGCTGGAATTCGTCTTCTGAGCCGCCGCCGGGGACCGGCGGAGATGCCCCCCGAACGGGGGCTTTCGGGGTCAGCGGACCCGCGGGGCGGTGCGGCGGTGGCAGGATCGCGACGATGAACGCCGCCGGTGAGCCGCCGTACTTCGAGGATCTCGAGGTCGGCCAAGTGGTCGCGGCCTCGCCGGCGCTGACGCTGAGCGCCGGGCACGCGGCTCTGCACCAGGCGATCCTCGGCGACCGGGTGCGGCTGGCGCTCGACGGCGAGCTGAGCCGCGAGGTGGTCGGCGCCGGGGCGCCGCTGGCGCACCCCGGCCTGGTCTGCGACGTCGCGATCGGGCAGTCGACGCTGCTGACCCAGCGGGTGATCGGCAACCTCTTCTACCGCGGCCTGGCGCTGCGGCGGGCGCCGCTGATCGGCGACACGCTGCGGACCTCGACCGAGGTCGTCGCCTTGCGCCAGAACCGGCCGCGGCCCGAGCGGCCGGCGACGGGGCTGGCGGTGCTGCGGGTGCGCACGGTCGACCAGGAGGGGCGGCCGGTGCTCGACTTCCGCCGCTGCGCGATGCTGCCGCTGCGCGACCCGGAGGGGAAGACGGGCCGCGCCGACGAGCTCGAGGAGGCGCCCGCCGCGGCCGACGCGGGGGCGCTTGCGGCCTCGATCGCGGGCTGGCGCCTCGACGCCTACCGCGAGGCGGTGCCGGGACCGCACTTCGCCGATCTCACCGCGGGGACCCGCTGGGAGGTCGAGGGCGGCGACGTGGTCAGCGGCGCGCCGGAGCTGGCGCGGCTGAGCCTGAACGTGGCGATGGCCCACCACGACCGGCGGGCGACGGGGCACGGCAAGCGCCTGGTCTACGGCGGCCACACGATCGGACTCGCCGCCGCGCAGCTGACCCGCGCGATCCCGAGCCTGCTCACCGTCGTCGCCTGGCACTCCTGCGACCACCTCGGCCCGGTCTTCGAGGGCGACACCCTTCACAGCGAGGTCGAGCTGGAGCGGCTTGAGCCGCTGCCGGACGGCGGCGGCCTCGCCCACCTGCGCTCGCGGGTGCGGGCCGAGCGCGACGACGGCGCCTCCGAGGTCCTCGACTGGCGCCTGGTCGGAGCGATGGCATGAGCTCGCCTAAGGGGATCCTCGACGGCCTGCGCGTGGTCGAGGGCTCGGCCTTCGTGGCGGCGCCGCTGGGCGGGATGACGCTGGCCCAGCTGGGCGCCGACGTGATCCGCTTCGACCAGGTCGGCGGCGGCCTCGACCACGGCCGCTGGCCGCTCGCCGCCGACGGCCAGAGCCTCTTCTGGGCCGGGCTCAACAAGGGCAAGCGCTCGGTCCAGCTCGACCTCCACAGCGACCGCGGGCGCGAGCTGGCGACGGCGCTGATCGCGGCGCCGGGTCCCGAGAGCGGCCTCTTCCTGACCAACTTCCCCGCCCGCGGCTGGCTCGACTACGAGCGCCTGCGCGAGCGCCGCGAGAACCTGATCATGGTCGCGCTGACCGGCAACCCCGATGGCACCAGCGAGGTCGACTACACGGTCAACCCGGCGACCGGCTTCCCCTGGGCGACCGGGCCGCGCAACCTGGCCGAGCCGCTGAACAGCGTGCTGCCGGCCTGGGACGTGGCGATGGGGACGCTGGCCGCGGTCGGGCTGCTCGCCGCCGAGCGCCGGCGCGGGCGGACCGGGGAGGGGGAGCTGGTGCGGCTCTCGCTCTCCGACGTCGCCTTCGCGATGGTCGGCAACCTCGGCCGGATCGCCGAGGCGACCCTGGGGGGCCAGGACCAGCCCAAGGACGGCAACTACCTCTACGGCGCCTTCGGCCACGACTTCGAGACCCGCGACGGCCGCCGGCTGATGGTGGTGGCGCTGACCGCGCGCCAGTGGACGGCGCTGCGCGACGTCACCGGGATCGGCGAGGCCTGCGAGGGGATCGAACGCGCCACCGGTCACGACCTCGCCAGCGAGAGCGGCCGCTTCGAAGCGCGCGACCTGATCGCCGCCCTGCTGCGGCCCTGGTTCGCCGCCCGCGAGCTGGCCGAGGTGCGCGAGGAGTTCGCCGGCACCAACGTCTCCTGGGGCCCGTACCAGACCTTCCGCCAGCTGGTCGCCGAGGACCCGCGGGTCTCGACCGCGAACCCGATGTTCGAAGCGGTCGAGCACCCCGGGGTCGGCTCCTACCTGATGCCGGGCTCGCCGCTGGACTTCGCCTCCTCCGAGCGCCTGCCGGTGCGGCGGGCGCCGCAGCTGGGCGAGCACACCGAGCAGGTGCTGGCGGAGGTGCTGGGCCTGAGCCCGGCGGAGATCGGCGAGCTGCACGACGCCGGCGTCGTCGCCGGCACCGCCTGAGCGCGGGCGGCGCCCACCGCGGGGCCAGCCGCAGCGCGCCGTCGAGCCTGATGACGACGTGTCCTGGAGTTGCCCCTCGATACGGCGGCGGAGCCGGCGGCGCCCTCCGCGGTCACGCCGCCGACGAAGGTGCGGATGCTGCTCATCCTCGGCAGCCTCTCGGCCCTCGGGCCGGCCTCGATGGACGGGTACCTGCCGGGGCTGCCGGCGCTGACCGACGATTTCGGCGTCAGCACGTCGCTCGCGCAGGTCACCGTCGCGGTCTTCCTGGTCGGGCTCGGCCTCGGCCAGCTCCTCGCGGGGCCGCTCAGCGACGTCTTCGCCGGCCGCGAGGGCGCTCGCTTCCTCTCCAGGCTGGTGCTGATCTACGGGATCGCACCGCTGCCGGCGCCGCTGCTCGGTGGGCTGATCCTCACCTTCACCGACTGGCGCGGAGCCCCTGGCCCTCGGCCTGGCCACGGGCTGCATCGTCGCCTACGTGTCCACCTCCTCCTTCGTCCTGCAGGACATCTACGGGGTCTCGCCGCAGCTCTTCGGCGTCTTCTTCGGCGCCAACGCGGCGGCGATGATCGGGGGAAGCCAGGTCAATGCTCATCTGCTCAGGCGCCGCAACTCGCGGCGCCTGCTCGAGGTCGCCGGCTTCGCACTCGGCGGCGTCGGGGCGCTCCTCGTCGTCGCGGTCGAGGCCGGGCTCGGCCTCTGGGTGGTCGCGCCCTGCCTGCTCGGGCTGATCGCGTGCTGGGGCTTCATCCCGGCCAACGCGATCAGCCTGGCGATGGCGGACCACCGCGACATCGCCGGCTCGGCCTCGGCCGTCCTCGGCATCTTCCAGTTCGGGATGGCCGGCCTGGTGGCGCCGATCGTCGGCGCCGGGGGCAGGGAGACGGCGCTGCCGATGGCGATCACGATCCTGGCGCTGGGCCTGATGTCGGTGCTGGCCGTGGGTCTACTGACGGACGCCCGGCGCGCGGCGACTTAGTCCAGGTTCGAGGAGGCGACCACGAGGGGCGAGGCCTGGACGTTCGCTCCTTGATGGAGCATTGCGAAGACTGATGCCATCTACTACCGGGATCGACCGGGCCGAGCTGGTCGCGGCAGAGGGTGGTGACGGCGGTCGGCACAGCCCTTGACGCCCCGAGGACGCAAAGGCCATTCATATGCGAAAGATCTAATCCAGCAGGGGGACGAGGTCGGCGGCGACCGCGCGCTCAGCGGCACCCAGCTGGCGTGCGGCCGCCGCCGCCGCCAGCGGCACTCGGTATTCCTCCCCGCCCGGCCTGTGGAGGAGGGCCGATGGCCGCGCCGCGCCCGCGCCGCACAATCAGCCACATGGCAACGCGCATCGTCATCGCCGGCGGCGGCACCGGAGGAACGCTCGCCGCCAACCGCCTCCGCAAGCAGCTCGACGCCGACGTCGAGATCGTCGTCGTCGACCGCGACGATCGCCACGTCTACCAGCCGGGGCTTCTCTTCGTGCCGTTCGGGCTGGAGGAGCCGACCCACATCGTCCGCTCCCGCAAAGCCCAGCTGCGCGACGGGATCGAGTTCCGCCTCGCCGAGATCGACCGGGTCGACACCAGGGACAGCAAGCTGATGCTCGGTGACGGCTCGGCCCTCGAGTACGACGTCCTGGTCGTGGCCAGCGGCGCCTCGCTGCGCTACGAGGAGACCGAGGGGCTGACCGGTCCCGGCTGGGGCAGCACCGCCTTCTCCTTCTACTCGGTCGCCGACGCGGTCGCCCTGCGCGAAGCGCTCGACTTCTTCGACCACGGCCGCCTCGTCGTCAACGTCGTCGACATGCCGATCAAATGCCCGGTGGCGCCGCTGGAGTTCTGCTTCCTCGCCGACTGGTTCCTGCGCGAGCGCGGCGTGCGCGACCAGGTCGAGATCGTCTACGCGACCCCGCTCGACGCCGCCTTCACCAAGCCGCTCGCCGCCGAGCACCTCGACGGCATGCTGAAGGAGAAGGGCATCGCGGTCGAGTCGGAGTTCGCCGCCGGCCGGGTCGACGGCGCCGGGCGCAAGCTGGTCAGCTGGGACCAGCGCGAGATCCCCTACGACCTGCTGGTCGCCGTGCCGGCCCACTCCGGCGCTCCCTTCATGGAGCGCTCGCCGGCGATCGCCGACCCGCTCGGCTTCGTCCCGGTCGACATCCACACCCTGCAGAGCACCTCCGTCGCCAACGTCTTCGCGATCGGCGACGCCGCCAGCCTGCCGACCTCCAAGGCCGGCTCCGCCACCCACTACGAGGGAGAGACGCTGGCCGCCAACGTCGCCCACTTCCTCGCCGGCGAGGAGCTCGAGGGCAGCTACGACGGCCACGTCAACTGCTTCATCGAGAGCGGCTTCAACAAGGCGCTGCTGATCGACTTCGACTACGAGGCCGAACCGCGGCCGGGCCGCTTCCCCGACCCGCACCTCGGGCCGCTGCCGCTGCTGCGCGAGTCCCGCCTCAACCACCTCGGCAAGCTCGCCTTCCAGCCCCTCTACTGGCATATGGTGCTGCGATGAGCACTCTCACCTACGCCGGCAGCACGGTCGAGGTCGACGCCGAGGGCTTCCTCCAGGACGCCACCCAGTGGAACCGGGACGTCGCCGCCGCGATCGCCGCCGAGGAGGGGATCGCCCACCTCGGCGACCGTCACTGGCTGGTGATCGAGTTCATGCGGGACAGCTACCTGCAGAGCGGCTCGGCGCCGTCGATCCGGTCCCTCGGCAAGGCCTCCGGCGTCCCGGTCAAAGAGCTCTACGAACTGTTCCCGAAGGGGCCGGCCAAGATCGCCGCCCGGATTGCCGGCATCCCCAAGCCGCGCGGCTGCATCTAGGAAGGAGAAGCGATGGAGAAGGTCTCGATCATCGTCTCGAAGGGGTCCCTGGAGGGCGTCTACCCGGGCCTGATCATGGCCAACGGGGCGCGGATGGAGGGGATGGAGGCGAACATCTTCTTCACCTTCTTCGGCCTCGACGCGATCAACAAGTCCAAGCAGGACCGGGTCAAGGTGGCGACGGTCGGCAACCCCGGCCTGCACATGGCGACCTGGGCGGGCGCCATCCCCGGCGTCTCGGCGCTGGTCACCCGCAAACTCGCGGGGGAGATGGAGAAGCTCGACTTCCCGCCGATCCCCGAGTTCCTCCAGATGATCTCCGAATCGGGGGCCGGCCTCTACGGCTGCAAGGCCTCGGTCGACCTCTTCGGCCTCAGCGAGGACGACTTCATCCCCGAGGTCAAAGAGGTGATCACCGTCGGCGAGTTCTACGGCCTCGCCGACGGCGGCCAGATCATCTTCACCTGAGCCTTCGCGGTCGGCGCCCCTACCGACCGGTCTCGCCGCGAAGTAGGCTCATCGCGAGATGGGCTTCCTGCAGCCCTCACCGCCGCCGTTCGAGTACGAGGAGTGGCGGCGGCTGTCGCATTTGGAGCCGATCAAGCCGCTGGCGCAGGACTGGGCGCTGAACGGGTTCGGCACGCCCTACTTCGTCTACCTGCTCTACATCGTCAAGGTCGCCGTCTACGCGCTGGGCGGGCTGCTGCTGATCTCGGCGACGACCCCGAACCTGGGCGGGCTCGGCGACCTCGGCGACTGGTGGACCGAACCGATCGTCTTCCAGAAGGCGGTGGTCTGGACGATGCTCTGGGAGGTGCTCGGGCTCGGCGCCGGCTCGCTGCCGCTGACGCTGCGCTTCTCGCCGATGATCGGCGGCCGCGCAGCTGGTCTTCGTCTGCATCTGGTGGGGGGCGGCCGCCTCGAAGCTGAACCGCCACTTCCCCTTCGTGGTCACGGTGACGATCAGCAACACGCCCTGGAACCGCTGGCGGCGGGCGAAGCGCCGGCTCTACGCCGATCACCCGGAGAACCTGCTGCCCTCGCGGATCGGCGAGCTGACCGCCCACCTCGGCACGGTGATGGAGTTCACCCTTCCGCTGCTACTGCTCCTCACCAGCGGCCCGGTCCAGACCCTCGCGGTCGCCGGGATGGTGATCTTCCACGTCCAAATCTTCTCCACCTTCCCGCTGGCGATCCTCGCGGTCGTCTGCGTCGGCTTCCCGGTGCTCGGCAACTTCCGCCCCGACCTCGTCTCCTTCCTGCCCTCGATGCGCTACTACGCCGGCAACTGGGCGACCAGCCAGTGGCTCTTCCGCAAGGGCTCGGAGCGCAAGCTCGACGAGTCCCTGGTCAAGCCGGCGCCGATCGTCACCGAGCAGCTGGCGAAGTTCTACGAGCCGGAGCTGATCGAGGTGCTGGTCTACAAAGGCCTCGCCTTCCGCTCGATGCACTCGCACGGGCGGGCGCTGAACGGGCTCTCGGCCCGGGCGGTCGACGACCTCTCCGCCTAGGACGTGCGCGAGGGCGAGCTCGTCGCCGGCGTCGTCCTCGGCTACAACTTCGGCGATGCGCACTTCCACGACCACCGCCTGCTGGAAGCCGTCCAGGAGCGCTGCCGCTTCGAGCCGGGGGAGCTGCGGGTGGTGACGCTGGAGTCCCAGCCGGCCCACGTCCAGCGCCAGCGCTACCGGATCTTCGACGCCGCCACCGGGCTGGTCGAGGAAGGCTGGGTGAACGTCGCCGACATGGTCGGGCGCCAGCCCTGGCTCGGCCCCGAGCCCTTCCCGGTCGAGCCGGTGGCCACGTCCGGCAGCGGCCGGACGGCGCCCGCCTCGGCATGAGCGAGGCGGTCGTCGTCGGCGCGGGGCCGAACGGCCTCACCTGCGCGGCGCTGCTGGCGAGCCGCGGCGTCGCGGTGACGGTGATCGAGGCGGCGGCGACGATCGGCGGCGGCACCCGCAGCGCCGAGCTGACCCTGCCGGGGCTGCTGCACGACGAGTGCAGCGCCGTCCACCCGATGGCGGTGGGGACGCCGGCAGCGATCGAGCTGGAACTGGAGCGGCACGGCCTCGAGTGGGCCTGGCCCGAGGTCGACCTCGCCCACCCCCTCGACGGCGGCGACGGCGCCGTGATGCTGCGCTCGATCGAGCGGACGGCGGCGGGGCTGGGGGAGGGAGGGGCGGCCTGGCAGCGGCTGTTCGGCACCCCGTCGGCCCGCTACGACGCGATCGCCGAGGACTTCCTGCGGCCGATGCTCCGCGTCCCGCACCACCCGCTGCTGCTCGCCCGCTTCGGAGCGGTCGCTGGGATGCCGGCGACGGTGGTGGCCCGGGCGCTCGGAGCGCCGCGGGCGCGCGCCCTCTTCGGCGGCGTCGCCGCCCACTCCTTCAGCCGGCTCGACCGGCCGCTCAGCGCGGCGGTCGGGGTGGCGATGATCTGCGCCGGGCACCGCTCCGGCTGGCCGGTCGCCCGCGGCGGCTCGCAGGCGATCGCCGAGGCGCTGGCGGCGGTCGTGCGCGAGAACGGGGGGCGGATCGAGACCGGGCGGCGGCTGCGCTCGCTCGACGAGCTGCCGGCGGCCGACGCGGTGGTGCTGGACCTGGCCCCGGCCGGGGTGCTCGAGGTCGCCGGCGGCCGCCTGCCGGCCCGGGTCGCCCGCGGCTACCGCCGCTACCGCTACGGGCCCGCCGCCTTCAAGGTCGACCTCGCGGTCGAGGGCGGGGTGCCGTGGGCGCAGGAGGAGGCGCGCCGCGCCGGCACCGTGCACGTGGTCGGGCCCTTCGAGGAGGCGGTCCACGCCGAGCGCGAAGTAAGCCGCGGCCGGATGCCGGAGCGGCCCTTCGTCCTCGTCGCCCAGCAGTACCTCGCCGACCCCGGCCGCTCCCGCGGCGACGTCCACCCGGTCTGGGCCTACGCCCATGTCCCGCACGGCTACGACGGCGACGCGACCGCGAGCCTGCTGGCGCAGATCGAGCGCTTCGCGCCGGGCCTGCGTGAGCGGATCGTCGCCACCGCCACCCGCTCCCCGGCCGAATTCGCCGCCGGCAACCCCAACTACGTCGGTGGCGACGTCATCACCGGCGCCAACACGGCCCGGCAGATGGTCGTCCGCCCGCGGCTCGCGCTCGACCCCTACGCCACCGGCATTCCCGGCGTCTACATCTGCTCGGCGGCGACGCCGCCCGGCGGCGGGGCGCACGGGATGTGCGGCTGGAACGCGGGCCGGTCGGTGCTTCGCAGCCTTGGGGAGTAGATCTACAATACTGGGGGTACTCCAGTATTCGTAGAGTTTTTCACTGGTAGGAACTGCCTTCATAAATAACGTGAGGTACCCATAAGGTCCAGCTTCCGCGCGACCGGATTCGAGATGCCAAAGGCCCGAAAGAAAGCGCTAGGCCCCGGTGCCGATCTGGCCGCCCGCCTGGTCCACGCGCTGAACCACCCGCTGCGGGTCCGCATCCTCGAGTCGCTCAGCTGCGAGGCGGCCAGCGCCTCGCAGCTCTCGAAGAGCTACGGCGTCTCGGTCTGGAGTGTCTCCTACCACCTCTGCACCGTGCTCTTCGAAGAATGCGGGCTGGTCGCCGTCGTCGAGCGGCACCAGCGGCGCGGGGCGGAGGAAAGGGTCTTCGCCCTCACACCGGCGTCGCGGATCGGGGTCGCCGCGAGCACCTTCCTGAGGAGCGCCGCCGACGCCCTCGAAGCGGGGGCATCGGACCCGCAGGCGCCGCCGCCGCTGGCCTGGCAGCTGGTCGCCGTCGACGAGGACGGCCGGCGCGACATCGACCTGGCGATGGGGGAGCTGCTGGAGACGGTGAAGGCGGTCGAGGACCGCTGCGCCAGGTCCGCCCCCGGCGATCTGCGGCAGGTCATCGTCGGCGCCGCCGCGGTCGAGGCCGCGCCTACGCCGCGTCCGCCGTCATGACGTAGATCGCCTTGGTGTGGCGGTCCTCGTCGACCCCGCTCTCCTGGGTGCCGTCGTCGTCGCCGAGGACCTCGACGCAGCGCAACCCGGCGGCCTCGATCGCGGCGAGGACGTCGGCTTCGGGGAAGTGGCGCTGGCGGTGGACGTGCTCCTCGACGCCCTCGCCCTCGCCGCCGAAGCGGGCTTCGTAGATCGCCCCCGGCACGACGTCCTCGGCAGACGCGACGCCCTGCCAGACGAAGCGCCGGCCGCCGTGCTCGACCACGCACTCTTCGCTGAAGAAGGTGCGGTAGGCGGTCAGCGTGTTGACGTCGAAGAGGGCGATCCCGCCCGGGGCGAGGTTGCGGCGCATCCCGGCCAGCGTCGCCACGAGCTCCTCCTCGCTCATCAGGTAGTTGAGCGAGTCGTTGAGCGCCCAGACCAGGTCGAACTCGCCCAGGTCCGGCAGCTCCCGCATGTCGGCCTCCAGCAGCGTCGCCGCCTCGCCGACCTTGGCCCGGGCCTTCTCCAGCATCGCCGGCGAGATGTCGCAGGCGGCGACGGTGAACCCGCGCTCCAGCATCGCGATGAAGCTGAGGCCGGTGCCGCAGGCGATGTCGAGCATCCGCCTGCCCTCCAGGCCCGCCGCTTCGGCGACGCCGAGCAGGCGCCCGGTCCAGCGCTCGTACATGTAGGCGTTGTTGAAGTCGTCGTAGGAGTCGGCGAAGGCGTCGTAGGTGGCCCTCGCCGCGGCGGTCTCGGGGGCGCTCACGTCGCCACCGCCCGCGCTCCGGCGTCCGCTTCGGGCCGCGCTCCCAGCAGGTGCGAGCAGACCGGGCACTCCGGCTCCGGGACGACCTGATAGCACTCGACCTCCATCGTCCTCAGGTCGTAGAGGTAGCCGGCGCCGAGCATCGCCGGCGTCGTCAGCTCGGTCAGGAAGTGCATCACTTCGGCCCCGGCGAGCCCACCGACCAGGCCGCAGGCGGCGCCCAGCGTCGCCGCCGGCGAGGGCTTCGCCCGCCGCTGCTCGACGGCGACGTCGTAGAGCGGGTACTCGCGGCGGTAGCCGATCTCCTGGCAGGCGAAGCAGCCGGTCTGTCCCGGCACGTAGAGCGGGCCGACCCGGGCCATCGGCGGGAAGTGGCTCATCGCGATGTAGGGGACCCCGGTCTCGAAGCAGGCGGCGTTGCACCAGTGCTCGATCTCGTGCGCGGGCCAGTCGGCCGCGTCGACGACGATGTCGGCGCCGGCGACGAAGTCGGTCAGCTGCTCCTGGCTCTCGAGGCGTCGCGCCGTCGTGCTGACCCGGATCGTCGAGTTGAAGGCGCGCAGCCGCGCCGCGAAGGCCTCGACCTTGAGCCGGCCGACGTCGGCCTCGGTGTACTGGATCTGACGGTTGAGGTTGCTCATCTCGACCCGGTCGCCGTCGATCAGGCGCAGCTCGCCCACCCCGCAGCAGGCGAGCTCCCAGGCCACCCGGCCGCCGAGCCCGCCGACCCCGAGGACGGCGACGCGAGCCTCGCGCAGGCGCCGCTGACACTCCGACGGCGTCACCCCGCCGGTGTGGCCGAGGTCGCCGAAGTAGCGCAGCTGGCGGTCGAAGCGGTCACGCTCGGCAAGCGGGACGAGGTCGTCGTCGGCGGCGTCCTCGACCAGGTCCAGCTCCTGCATCCGCGCGATTGTGTCGCGCACCAGCTCGCCCCCGAAGCGCGCTTCCAGCTCCGGCATCGACTCGCTGCCGTCGAGCGCGAGCAGCAGTTCTCGTTCGCCGCGGTCGGGGTCGCCGACGCGGATGTCGTCGGCGCTGGGCCTCATCAGGATCAGATCCCCCGCGGGTGTCTCGATAGGTTCGATTGTGCGCTTCAGTCTCGGTCGCATTCGCTGTAGACCGCTCCAGTAAACGCAAGGGTTTCGCCCGGTGGCAAGGTCAGCTCGACGTCTTTCCCCGCGGGTGCGTCGCCCCAGCCCAGGTCCTCCATCAGCAGCAGCTCGTCGGCGAACTCCCGGCCGAGCCGCGCGGCCGTGGCGAAGTCCTCGGCCTCGGCCGCCTGGTGGAGGCCGTCGATGCCGCTGAGGCGATCGAGGACCTGCGCGTGGATCGCGTCGCGCTCCTCGCGTGTGATCCGGACCGTCACCGCGACCCGTCCGGCTCGCCAGGGACGAATGGCTTGCGGGGACGCCCGCCGCCCTGCTTCGGCGGGCGTCCCGCGGACGCGGCACCAGTCATGACCGCGTCGGCCCTTGCCTTCCGGCGCGGCCGGGAAGGGGCTGCGCCTTGCTCCCTGGGCAAGCTCGAGAAGGGGGAGGCGCGCTCATCGGCCCGCTCCGGGGCGAGAGCGACGCGGCCTCGATCGCCGCCGTGCCGACGACGAGCTGGCGAAGCCCACGAGGGTCGGAGTCCGCGCACCTGCGCTCGACCGTCGTCACCGTCTCGGCCAGCTCCACGATCGCCGCGCCGATTTCGCGCTGCCCGTCCTCGTCGACGGCGACCGAGGCGTAGAGGCTCGCCAACGTCGGAGCTTCGGCGGCGCTCGCGACCCTCAGCAGGAGCAACCCGACGAAGCACTCGCGCTTGAGCGCGAAGACCCGTTCCTCGGTGCCCCGCCGCTGGTGGCGCTCGACGACCGTGACCAGGCTTAGCTCCTCGAACAGCACCCTGCAGAGGTGGTAGGAGACGTTGCTCAGCGGCGCGCGAAGGGCCCTCGACAGCTTCGGTGCGCTCGATTGCCTGCGCGCGAGCGCTTCGAGGATGCGGATTCGGATCGGGTGGTTCAGGGCCGAGAGGATCCGGGCGGTCAGATCTGCCGGGACCCACGACGCTTCGCTGTCGCTGCTTTCCGCCATCGCGAGCTCCTTTTCCCTGCTCATTTGCAGGAATTCGCGCGAACAGTAAGGGAAGATCGCGGCAGTCTAAGGGTACGAGCCGTGCCCTTTGAAGGCAGTTCAGGCCACCGAAATCGTGCCGGATGCCACTTGAGAGGGTGTAGACCTGACAGTACATGGGGAGCATCGAGAGCGAGGTGGTCACGCTTATCGAGGCGGCGACCCCCACAACCCAGGCTTTGGGGGTCGCCGCTCGGTGGTGGCTTATCAGCCGCCCTTGGTCGTGCTGGCCGCAGGCAGAGTTGCTTGCGTGGCATCGAGCTTCATCCCCTCACCCCCTTCCCGGCTTTGCGAGTTCCGAGCGAGGATCACCTATTGATGGTTAGCTCTGCCACCAATAGGTGCGCGCCAATGCGGGAGTTTGGGAGAAAAATGGATTACTGTGCAGCACTCAATTTTTGCTGAAGATCGGAGGAGCGGTGCCGCAGGGATCGAAGAAAGACGAGCCGGGACTCGGATTGATCAGCGCCAAAATGGCGAAGGCACTCGCGAACGCCTGGCGCGCGAGGATCGTGGCCGAACTAAGCGTGCGACCGATGAGCCCTTCGCAGTTCGTCGAGGAGGTCGGGGGGGAGCTCTCGAATATCTCCCGCTGTTTCCGCCAGTTGGCCGACTGGGACTACATCGAGATCGTGGAGACGAAGAAAGGCGGTCGGCGGCGGGGAGGCGTCGAGCATGTGTATCGACGGATCCAGCGCGCGCATTACGACACGGAGACCTGGGAAGTCCTGCCGCGCTTTCTTCGGGACGACATCTCGGGCAACATCCTGGCGGGCTACTTCACGCGAATCGCGGAGGCCGTCGACGCCGGCACCTTCGACGCCGAGGTCGACCGGCACCTCTCCTGGGACGTGATCACGCTCGACCGCCAGGCCTGGACCCAACTCTCCAACCGCCTCGACGAGGTCCTGGACTGGCTCCCCGAACTCGAGCACGAATCGGCGCGGCGGATGGCGGAGACGAACGAGGAGCCGATCCCGACCACGGTTGGGCTAGCCTCCTTTCGCTCCCCCAAGCCCTCCGAAATCGCCGAGTGATCTCCGCCTGAGCCGACCCTGCCCCGACCACCGCTTCGGAGCCTCCCCGCCACTCTCGCTCGGCGTCGAGGAAGAGCTGCTGCTGGTCGACGAGCGCTGCCGGCTGGTGCCGGCCGCGGAGCGGGTGCTGGCGGCGCTGGCGCCCGCGCGGCGCGAGTGGGTCAGCACCGAGATCTTCGCCGCCCAGATCGAGCTGAAGACGGGGATCTGCCGCGACGCCGGCGAGGCGATGGCGGAGCTGGCGGCGCTGCGGCGGGCGGTCCGCGCGACCGGGGCCGGGCTGCTCGGCGCCGGCCTGCATCCCGACGACGAAGGCGAGGCGCACCTGGTCGACAAGCCCCGCTACGAGGTCGTCAAGGAGGAGTTCGCGGGCCTGCTCGACACGCCGCCGTCGGCGCTGCACGTCCACGTCGGCATGCCCGATCCCGAAACCGCGATCCGGGTCGCCAACGCGATGCGCCACCACCTGCCGCTGCTGCAGGCCCTGGCCGCCAACTCCCCCTTCCGCGGCGGCGCCGACTCGGGCTTCGCCAGCGCCCGCGCGGCCGAGGTCGGCGGCTACCCGCGCTTCGAGATGCCGCGCGCCTTCCGCGACTACGACGAGTTCCTGCGCGTCGCCGAGCAGCTGATCGTCGCCGCCGGCGTCGCCGACTACACCTACCTCTGGTGGGACGTGCGGCCGCACCCGCGGCTGGGCACGGTCGAGGTGCGGGGGATGGACGTGCAGGCCGACCTCGCCACCAACGTCGCCCTCGCCGCCCTGGTCCAGGCGCTGGCGGCGAAGGAGATCGACCGCCCCTCGGCCCCGGGGCTGATCCGCGAGGCGATCGAGGAGTCCTCCTTCCAGGCCAACCGCCACGGCCTCGAGGCGCGGCTGATGGTCGACGACGAGACAGCGGCGCCGGCGCGCGAGGTCGCCCGGCGAGAGCTGGAAGAGGTCGGCGAGTACGCCAGCCGGCTGGGCAGCGCCGGGGCGCTGGCGGAGATCGAGCGGATCCTGCGCGAGGGCAACGGCGCCGACGCCCAGCGCCGCGCCTTCGCCGAGGGCGGGATCGAGGCCCTGCTCGCCTACCTCGCCGAGCGCACGCGCTAGTCGCCGGGCGACAGCGGCGGCACCGGCAGCGGGGTGGGCGGCGCCTGCGGGGCGGCTTCGAGGCGGCGCACGCTCGGCACGGCCAGCACCGCCAGCTGGCAGGCGACGAGCAGGATCGAGGCCGCCCAGAGGGTGGGGGAGATCCCGACTCCCGCCGCGACCGGGCCGATCAGCGCCATCCCGACCGGCTCCAGCGCCAGCGAGCCGAACCAGTCGTAGGCGTAGACGCGCGAGAGCGACTCGCGCGGGATCACGCTGGCGACGACGGTCTCGTAGAGGACCGAGGAAAGGCTCATGCCGACGCCGGCGAGGAGGGCGCCGACGGCGATCGGCAGCAGCGGCGACGGCCCCGCCAGCAGCACGCTCGGCAGCGTGAAGAGGATCACGACGGCCTCGGCGACGAGCAGCTGGCGCCGGGGCCGGTAGGAGAAGGCGAGGACGCCGCCGCCGAGCGAGCCGGCGCCCAGGGCCGCCGCGATCAGCGCCCAGGCGCTGGAGCCGCCGAGCGAGTCCTGGGCGACCACCGGCCCGAGCACCAGGAAGGCGGGGAAGAAGATCCCGTTGGTGATCGCCGCGGCGAGGACCACCGTCCACAGCCAGGTGCGCGAGGAGAACTCCCTCCAGCCGTGGCGAAGCTCGGAGAGGAAGGCGGGCTCCTCCTCGCGGGCCGGGCGCGGCGCCCGCAGCCGCCAGAGGAAGGCGGCGCTGGCGGCGAAGGTGGCGGCGTCGATCGCCAGCGCCCAGCCGGGCGTGCCGAGGGCGAGCAGGACGCCGGCCAGCGCCGGGCCGGCGAGCTTCCCGGCGGAGCGGGAGAGGTGCAGCAGGGCGTTGGCCTCCTGCAGGCGCCGGGCGGGGACGACCGCGGGCACGATCGCGTCCGAGGCCGGGTTGAAGAAGGCGGTTCCGGCGCCCTCGAGGCCGTAGAGCAGCGCGAGCTGCCAGACCTCGGCGACGCCGCCGATCAGGAGCGCCGCCATCGTCCCCACCGCGACCATCCGCCCCAGGTCCGCCCGCAGCATCGTCAGCCGCGGCGAGATCCGGTCGGCGAAGACGCCCCCGACCAGCACCAGCCCGGTGATCGCGACGCTCCGCGCCGCCAGGACGATCCCGAGGTCGGTCACCGAGCCGGTCAGGTCGAGGACGGCGAAGGCGATCGCCACCGGCGCGATGCCGTCGCCGACGAGCGAGATCGTCCGGCCCCAGAAGAGCCGCCGGTACCCGGTCTCGCGCAGGACCGCGAATCTCCCCGCCGGGCGCATCCGGTCAGGGTAGGAGAGGCGCCCGCCCCGGCACCGCCCCTGCCCGGCGCGTCGCGTCGGCCGGTTCTACTCGCGGGCGGCGGCGACCAGGCCCAGCATCAGCATCACCGCCTCCTCCTCGCCGAGGCCCTGCTCGCGGACGAGCGAGCGCCAGGTCGGGAAGGAGATCGCGTGCCCGATCGCGGCCTTGGCGCGGCGCCGGCGGCCGCCGCGCTCGGGGCGGCCGCGGAGCAGCAGCCCGGTGGCCCAGGCGAGCGACATCTCCATCGCCTCCACCGGCTGGCGCATCGCCGGCACCAGTGGCGCGTCGCGGCTGACCCGCTCGATCATCTCCTCGCCGCCGGCGAACCAGGCGTAGAGCTCGCGCAGGGCGGTGCGCAGGCGCTCGTCAGGGTCGGCGATCCGCGCCCAGGCATCGGCGTCCGGCAACGGGTGCCGGGCGGCCCAGTGCGCCGAGCAGGCGCCGAACAGCGCCTCCTCGTCGGGGAAGTAGCGGTAAAGGGTGGAGCGCTGCACACCGGCGCGCTCGGCGACGGCCTTGATCGTCGTCCGCGCCGGGCCGACCGAGCCGTGCAGGTCGAGCGCCGCTACGACCTGCGCACGGGCGCGGCGCTGGTCGGCGGCGAGGGCGTCGCCGCCCACGCCGTCGAGGTGCGCGAGGGGACGGTCGCGGTCAGGCTGGCGACGGCAGCGCCGGCGCTGGTCGCCTAGCGCCGAGGCGCGAGGGGATCAGCAGCGCCGAGGCGCAGACCATCGCAAAGGCGGTCCCCTGCAGCAGCAGGCCGACCGGGTGGGTGGCGAGCGGGTCGCCGAAGACGAGCACGCCGCCGACGATCTGGACGCCGTTGGCGACCAGGCCCATCAGTCCGATCGTCTCGATCGCGCCGCCGCGCTGCAGGGCGGCGGCGGCTGTGTACTGGGCGAGGACGCCGATGACCAGGATCGCCAGCGCCCAGGGGGCGATGACGGCGATCGAGACGCCGGCGGCGCCGGTCAGTCCCTTGATCGCGATCCCGGCCAGGGCGAAGAGGATGCCGGCGATGACGGCGAGGAGGATGCGGCCGTGGCCGGCCAGGCGCTCGGAGCGGTGGCCGGTGAGGAGGGCGACGGCGATCAGCGCCAGGCCGCCCTCGAAGCCGAGGATGGCGCCGAGCGAGAAGCCGGAGTGGGTGCCGTGGAAGTGGGGGACGGTGAGGACCAGCATCGCCAGCCCGGCGCCGCCTAGCAGCAGCGCCAGCCACTGGCGCCACTCGACCGGGTCGCCGAAGAGCCGCTGCGCCATCACCGCGAGGGTGACGGCGCCGCCGGCGAGGACCGCCTGGACCAGCGAGATCGGCGCCATCGAGAGGGCGGCGACGTGGACCAGCCAGGCGACTGCGGCCAGCCCCCACCCGGCCGCGAACCAGGGCGAGGCGGCGAGGCGGCGGGCGCTGCGCAGCGGCCGCCGGATGTGGACCGGCTCGGTCCGCTGGCAACCGCGGTGCTTGAAGAGGGACGCGAGGTTCCCCAGCAGCGCCGCGGCTACCGCGAGGGCGAGCCCTACTTGCAAGACCGGTCCGGCGCTGGCAGCTTCAGGCGCTGTCGAGCGGCCGAGACCGCGGAGACGGAGGAACGGCAGGATTTGGCGATGACGCCGTCGCCCTCGTCGGGCCGGCGCCTCACCTCGAACTCGATCAGCGCCGCGCGCCGCAGTTTCGCCCGCGCTTCCAGCGAGCAGCCCTCCGGGGCCGTCTCGAGCGCCGCCTGGGCGGCGCGCTCGCGCCGGCAGTTGAGGCAGTAGGTGCCCTTGCGCGAGGTCTCCCAGCTCTGCGGAAGGCTCGCCGCCTCGCCGTTCATGAGGCTGATAGAGACGCCGCAGTGGTCGCAGGTCCACTTCTTGGCGGTGGATTTCCTGGCGGTGGCGGTTGCGGTGGCGGTGCTCATGCGGATGCCTCCGTTCGATTCCTGTTCTTGTTGCGATTGCGGTTGCGGCGCCGGCGCTTCTGGGCGGCGGAGGTGCTGGAGCCGGTCTGGCCGCCGCCGTTGAGGTTGCCGTTCCCATTGGACGGAGCCGGGCGGGCGGCGCCGTGGGCCGCTTCGAACTCGCGGCTGAGGCCGAGGTCGCGGGCGATGCGGCGCATCTCGCCGACCTGGTCCTCCAGCACGAAGCTGATGCCGGTGCCGCTGTTGCCGGCGCGGCCGGTGCGACCGACCCGGTGCACGTAGGCGTCCTGGTCACCGGGGGCGTCGAAGTTGATCACGTGGGTGACGTCGGCGACGTCGATGCCGCGGGCGGCGACGTCGGTGGCGATCAGGGTGTCGACGTCGCCGCGCTCGAAGCGCGACAGCGCCCGTTCGCGCTGCCCCTGGGTCTTGTCGCCGTGCATCGCCACCGCCTCCAGCTCGCGGCTGCGCAGCCGCTTGACGAGGCGGTCGGCGCCGCGCTTGGTGCGGACGAAGACGAGGGTGCGGCCGCGCTCGCCGTCGCGCAGCTGCAGGACCAGGTGGTCGAGCTTGTCGCCGGGCGAGCCGACGTGGACGAAGCTGTGCTCGATGTCGGCCTTGCTGTCGACGGCCGGCGCCTGGGTGTGGCGCCGCGCGTCGTGGGTGTAGGCGGCGGCGAGCTTGCCGGTCGCGCCCTCCAGGGTGGCGGAGAAGAACAGCGTCTGGCGGTCCTTGGCGGTCTGGGCGACGATGCGGCTGACCGCCGGTTTGAAGCCCATGTCGAGCATCCGGTCGGCCTCGTCGAGGACGAGGATGCGGACGCGTTTGAGGCTGATCACGCCGCGGCCGAGCAGGTCCTCGAGGCGGCCGGGGGTGGCGACGACGATGTCGGCGCGACGGGCCGCTTTGCTCTGCGGGCCGAAGCCGACGCCGCCGTAGACGGCGGCGATTCGCAGGTTCTTGGCGTCGCAGACCGAACCGAGCTCGTCGACGATCTGGCTTGCCAGCTCGCGGGTGGGGGCGAGGACGAGGGCGGCGAGGTCGTCGCCGGGCTCGATCAGGTCGACCATCGGGATCCCGAAGGCGAAGGTCTTGCCGGAGCCGGTGGGGGACTGGACGAGCAGGTCGTGGCCGGCCAGCGCGTCGCTGATGACCATCTCCTGGACGGGGAAGGGCTGGGTGATGTCGCGCTTCGCGAGCGCGCGCACCACAGGGTTAGAGATGCCGAGATCGGCAAAAGACTTCAAGTTTCTTGTGCTCCTAATTTTCAGGGCGATTGAGGGAGATCCAGCAGCCCCAAACGCGAGAAGCGCACAGAGGAAACGGAACCTCTCGGGCGGCGATTGGGCCAAACCCGACTTACCAACGGTAGCAGGTGGCCACTTTTGGCCTGCTCGGAGGTACTTTTCCGCTGCAGCGGCTAGGTTGCGGCCGATGCGGATCCGGCCGGCCAGGGACGAGGACGCGGCGGCGATCGCGGCGCTCTGGACCGAGGGCTACACCTGCACCGGCCCGGACGGCGGAAGACGCCCTACGAGGAGGCCGAGACTTCGCCGTAGCCGCGGGCAACCGCGCCTTCGTCGCCGAGGACGAGGGCGGGGAGGCGGTCGGCGTGATCGTCTTCCGGCCGCTCGCCGGCGCCGGCCGCCAGGTCGCCGGGCCGGGCGAGGCGGAACACTCGCGGCTGGTGGTGAGTGCCGCGGCGCGGGGCCGTGGCACCGGTCGCGCCCTGGCCGAGCTCTGCATCGAGCTGGCGCAGGAGGAAGGCGCGTCCGCCCACTGGCCGATCCGTCCACCCCTTAACCGCTCGGTCACCATCGCGCCGGCCCAGCGGGTAGGCTGCCCGCCGTGATCATCGCCACCACCAACGAGCTGCCGGGCTACGAGGTCGAAGAGGTCTTCGGGGAGGTCTTCGGGCTGACCGTGCGCTCGCGCAACATCGGCTCCCAGATCGGCGCCTCGCTGAAGTCGCTCGCCGGCGGCGAGCTGAAGGGGATGACGAAAATGCTGGCCGAAGGCCGCGAGCACGCAACCGAGAGGCTGGTCGAGGAGGCGGAGTCCAAAGGCGCCAACGCGATCCTCGCCTTCCGTTTCGACACCTCGGAGCTGGGCACCACCTGGACCGAGATCTGCGCCTACGGCACCGCCGTGCGCGCCCGCAAGCTGTAGCTCTCGCCAGGCCCGCACCGCCGCCCCGCAAACGGAGCTGCGCCGCCTCCTACACTTGTCAGATGTCCTCCGAGGCCGGCATCGAGCCCACCTACACGCTCTACAGGCGCGGGATCGAGCTGCTCGAAGACGGCGACTTCGAGGACGCGACGGCGCCGCTGGCCGAGGCGGCGCGGCGGGCGCCGGAGAAGTCCTCGGTCCGCGAGGCGCTGGGCCGCGCCTACTACCGCGCCGGCCGCTTCGCCCAGGCCGCCGTCGAGTTCGAGGCGGTGGTGGAGACCCACCACGTCGACGACTACGCCCACTTCTGCCTCGGCCGCGCCCTCAGCAAGACCGGCGAGGTCGATCGCGCCCGCCACCACCTGGCGCTGGCCTCGAACCTGCGCCCAGATCGCCGGGATTACCGCTTCTACCGCCGCCTTCTCGACGCCTGAGGGGCGCCGCTACAGCCCGCGGACGAGCTTTCCGACGGTTTCCTGCGAGAAGTAGGGGCCGTAGGTCTGCGACTTGTTGTCGAGGTGGAGGTAGCTGTTGACGCCGTTGATCTGCGTGCCTTCGGCGATCAGCCAGCCGCCGCCGCTGGCGCCCGGCGCCCAGTGGCAGCGGATGCCGAGGGTCGGCGGGCCGGGGAAGGGGTAGGTCAGCGAGTCGTCGCCGATGTAGGGGGAGCGGCAGCCCTGCATCCGCTTCACCTCGCCCGGGTAGCCGAAGGTCTGGAATTCCTGTTTGCGGCTGAGGCCGGTGACGATCGTGGCGCCGCCGCCGACCGCGTCGGCGACGTTGACGCCTTCGGCGTTGGGGTTGACGATCATCACGCCGAGGTCGAAGTCGGGGTTGCCGGTCTTCGTCCACTGCTTCGGCGCCCGGATCGCCCTGCGCTGGGCGACGAAGGCGCCGAAGGGGGCGACGCCGCCGGTGTAGGCGGGGACGAACTCCATGAAGTTGGACCAGATCGCGGCGTGGCCGTCTTCGGGGCCGCTGTTGACGCAGTGGCCGGCGGTGAGGACCAGTTTCCGCGTCGGGCTGTCGATCGCCGTCCCCGAGCAGAAGCCGCGCAGGTTGCCGCGGCGGATGAAGATGCGGCCGTTGACCGAGTAGGGCGGCACTTCCGGGGTCGGGATCGTCAGGAAGCTGGCGCTGGCGCCGCCGCCGCTGGCTGCGGAGGCGCCCAGCCGCGTCTGGGCGTTGCCCTTGCCGTCGACGACGAGGTCGAGCGAGCGGGCGCTGCGCATCCGCGCCGGCGTCCAGTAGTCGAGGACGCGGGCCTCGGCGCGCGCCTGGGCCGGGCTCAGGCCGCGCTCGGCGGCCGAGGGGCCGGCGAGGGCAGCGGGCGCGCAGGCGAGCGCCGCGATCAGGACGGCCAGCCCCGCGAGTCCCCCCGCGACGCCTGCCCGTGCCGGGTGCGAGCGCGAACGCATCGCCGCGGAGAATAGTGAGTGCGGCTTTCGCGTTCGCGACCCGCCCGGCCCGGGCTGGACGCTCAGCTGACCAGCGGGATCACGCAGCGGAATCTTCTGGGTTCGGTGGAGAGGACGAATTTGAGTTTCCCGATGGCCGAGACCGTGACGGCCGCATAGACGTCGACGCCCGAGAAGTTGGTCAGATCACCCGTCCACTCATCTTCGGCCGCCAGCGTGATCCCCGGCTGCTGCGAGAACGCCGCCAGCGCCAGCGCCGAGGGCAGTTCGCCGCCCTGGTTGGCGCAGGAGACCGCCGCCGCCGGCGCGGTCAGCGGCGTTTCGCCGCTCGCCAGCTGCCAGCAGGCGCCGGCGAAGAAGCGGGTGCCGGCGCCGCAGCCGGCGCTGTGGCCGTTGACCTTGTTGGCGTCGAGCGCGCTCACCGCGACCAGCGCCGTTTCCGCGTCGTGGGCCGAGCCCGCGCTGTCGGCGTGGAGGGCGTTGGGGACCGGGCCGAGGGTGGAGGCGTCGATCTGGTTGCCGGTGATCGAGCCCGGTTCGATCCGGCTGCCGGGGATCGCCCCCGGCTTGAGGCGGTTGCCGGGCACCGAGCCCATCGCCAGCCGGTTGCCCGGCAGCGACTTCGCCTTCACCGCGTGGCCGTCGATCCGCTTCGACTTCTTCGCTGCGTAGACGCTGCCGCCGAGGGCGGCGAACAGCGCGATGGTCGCGATCACAAATGCCGGCGTCGGCCGGCGGAGTCCCCTGCTCATGGTTCTCCTCTGTTTCGGTCGATTGAACGGAAACCCGTAAACGCACAGGTCCCCTGAAGTGGTCGCACGCTAGCCGAGCAGGACCCCCGCCTGGACGAAGATCCGGTGGGCCCGGCGGCGCTAGCTTGGTGCCCGATGCCCGACGTCGTCGTCCTCCTCCTCGCCGCCCTCGCCACCACCTTCGCCACCGGCCTCGGCGCGATCCCGGTCTTCTTCCTCGGCACCCGGGCCGCCGAGGTGACGCCCTTCCTGGTCGCCTTCGCCGCCGGCGTGATGGCGGTCGCCTCGGTCGTCGGCCTGCTGATCCCGGCGGCGGAGGAAGGCTCGGCGGCGGAGGTCCTCCTCGGCCTCCTCGTCGGCGGCCTGCTGCTCGGCGTCGCCCGCCGCCGCCTCAGCGCCGATGCCTCCTTCATGGGCCGCAGCGGCCCCGACGCCCGCACCTCGGCGCTGGTCTTCGCCGTCCTCTTCGTCCACAGCCTGCCCGAGGGCTTCGCGATCGGCACCGCCTTCGCCTCCGAGCGCGAGGGCCTCGGCCTCTTCGTGATCGTCGCGATCGCGATCCAGAACATCCCCGAGGGGACGAGCGTCGCGATCCCGATGAAGGCCGCCGGCTACAGCAACGCGCGCCAGTTCTGGGCCGCGGTCGAGACCAGTGCCCCGCAGCCGGTCGGCGCCCTGGTCGCCTGGGTGCTGGTAGAGCAGATCGAATCGCTGCTGCCGTTCTCCTTCGCCTTCGCCGCCGGCGCGATGCTGAGCCTGATCGCGCTGGAGATGCTGCCGCAGGCCTACGGTGACCACCGCCGCCTCGGCCCCAGCGCCGGCCTCTTCGCCGGCGCCCTGCTGATGCTTGCCCTGACGCTCCCGCTCGGCGTCTGACCCCGCTCAGGCCAGCGCCAGCACCCCGAGCGCCAGCACCGAGACGGCGACCAGGGCCATCGCGATCGCGGTCGTCCAGCGGTCGAAGCGGCCGAGCGCGTTGCGCCCCATCAGCTCGCGGTCCTTCGCCAGCGAGCGGATGAACGGCAGCAGCACCAGCAGCAGCACCGCGTTCAGCGCCTGCGAGAGGAAGAGGATCTCGATCAGCGGCGCGTCCGGGACCAGGACCAGGCAGGCGGCGACGATGACGACGCCGCCGAAGGTGAGGTGGAAGACCGGCGCCTCGGCGAAGCTGTCGTTGATGTCGGCGCGCTGGCCGATCGTCTCCGAGACCGAGTAGGCGGTGGAGAGGGGGACGATCGCCGCCGCCAGCAGCGCCGCGCCGAGGAAGCCGAGGCCGAACAGCGTCGCCGCGGCGTCGCCCGCGACCGGCTCCAGCGCGCGGGCGGCGTCGCCGGCGTCGTCGACGTCGATCCCCTGCGCGTGCAGCGTCGCCGCGCAGGCGACGACGACGAAGAGGCCGATGACGCCGGTGAGGACGGCGCCGACGATGACGTCGACGCGCTCGTAGCCGAGCTCCTTGACGTGGAGCCGCTTGTCGACCGCGTAGGACTGGATGAAGGCGAGGCCCCAGGGCGCCAGCGTGGTGCCGACGGTCGCGACCGCGACCAGGACGGCGTCGCGGTTGAGCGGGATGTCGGGGACGACGAGGCCGCGGGCCGCGGCGCCCCAGTCGGGGTGGGCGAGGATGCCGGCGAGGACGTAGGCGACGAAGACCGAGCCCAGCGCCAGCAGGAAGTGCTCGACCCGCTTGAAGCTCTCGCGCAGGACCAGCACCGAGACCCCGGTCGCCGCCAAGGGCACGCTGACGTAGCGGCTCATCCCGGTCAGCAGCTCCATCGCCGCGGCGACGCCGGCGAACTCGGCGCACATCGTGCCGGTGTTGGCGATCACCAGGGCGCCGGCGACGAGCCGCGCCGCGTGCTGGCCGAAGCGCTCGCGGACCAGCGTCAGCAGCCCCTTGCCGGTGACGACCCCGAGCCGCACGCCGACCTCGTGGAAGACGATCAGCGCCGCGGTCGAGAGCGCCAGCACCCAGAGCAGCTCGTAGCCGTAGCGGGCGCCGAGGATCGAGTAGGTGGTGATCCCGGCCGGGTCGTCGTCGGAGAGGCCGGCGAGGACGCCGGGGCCGACCACGGCCAGCAGCGCCGCCGCGGTGCCGGAGCGCAGCAGGACCTGGCGGCGCCGGGCGATCCGCCAGTGCGTGTGGCGTCCGGGGATTCGGTGGGCGCGGAACCGCATCGGCGCCGCGTAGCTTGACCGCCGGGCACGACGCGCGGGTCGCGCCGCGTCCGCTGCGGGGGGATACACTTGCCGCGTACATACGGTCGGTGGTCAAGGGAAGTCCGGTGCGAAGCCGGCGCGGTCCCGCCACTGTGACCGGGTCAAGGAGGTCGCGGGCGCCACGCGCGCCAGCCACTGGGGATGACACCGATTCCCCGGGAAGGTGCGGCCAACCACCCCGGAAGCCAGGAGACCTGTCCCCGGCCAGCCATGACAACCCTCGAGGAAAGGGTGGCTTAAATGCCAAGACGTATCCCATTCCGGCTGGCCGCCGCGTGCGCGCCGGCTCTGTTCGTTTCCCTGGCCATCGCCGCGGGCGCCTTCGCCAAGGGCGTTCCCGTCGACGTCCGCGTCGTCGGCGGCGGCGGCAAGGTGCTCGCCGAACGCTCGGTCGGCGCCGCGACCACCTCGGTCCCGACCAGCCCCAGGGCGACCTGCTTCGGCAAGGGGACCGGCGGCTCCGGCGAGCCGGTGACGGTGAAGGGCGCGACCGCGCTCGGCGCCCTCAGCCAGGCGGTCGACCGGGACCGGGCGCTGCGGCCGCTGCTGGTCACCGACGCCTTCGACTTCGGCCTCGCGATCTGCGGGGTCGGCGGCGAGGAGGTGCGGACGAAGTCCTCGACCTCCTGGTACCTGAAGGTGAACCACAGGGCGCAGACGGTCGGCGGCGACCAGGTGATGCTGCACGCCGGCGACGAAGTGCTGTGGGCGCTGGCGGTCTCCGAAGCGCCCAAGTACACCTACCCGAACGAGCTGGCGCTGAGCGCGCCGGCGACGGCGAAGGCCGGGAAGCCGTTCACGGTGAAGGTGTTCTCCTACGACGAAAAGGGCAAGCGCAAGCCCGTCGCCGGGGCGACGGTGAGCGGCGCCTCCGGCCCCACCGACGCCGCCGGTCGCGCCATGGTGACGCTGGCCAAGCCGGCGAAGCTGGGCGCCAGCCGCGAGGGCGAAATCCCCTCGCCGCGGGTCGCGGTCTGCGTCGGGGGCAAGTGCCCGTCCGGATCTAGATGACCCGATGCCGCGGCATGGCGGTCGCGACGGCGCTGCTGCTGGCGGCGCTCGCGGCCGCCGGCTGCGGCCTCGGCCCCGGCGCCGACGTCGGCTCGGTCGAGCTGACGGTGACCCGGGACTACGGCTCGGTGTCGATGGCCGCGGACTCGGTCGAGGCGCAGGAGT
>CAVPEX010000027.1:0-7787 GCA_963703585.1 uncultured Solirubrobacterales bacterium
AGAGCTTTCCCGCACATATCACGGGAAAGCTCTGCCACGACCAGTTGGAGTGGGAGTCGGACGGTGGTTCGGGGGCGTTTCGACTCGACGCCGACGAGCTCGAGGTCGACGGCGTTTCGCGACGGCTGCGGATCGAGCGCGAGGGCAACGGGGTCTGGATCCTCGACGGCGCCGCTGAACCGGTCCGCTTCGCCCCGGTCGTCGAGGCCGGCGCCCTCGCCGCGGCCGGCCGCGCCGCGCCAGCGAAAGGGCGCAGGCGCGCCCGATCCCGCGCGAGCCACCGGTGACCAGCGCGTTTCCGCTCATCTCGTCCATTCGCAGCCACATGACTATCCGGTTTACTCCGCGAAGCCGTCCTCGCGGCCCCGGGGACGTCGCAGGGGGCGATTCGCGAGCCACCAGGCCTCTGGTGCTCCTGTGGGGCGTACTGGCGCGCCCGAGATGGGTCGGCGACCTTGCTCGGCGCGCGGACTTTGGCGGACCAGACCGGATAGTCACGTCGCAGCCAAACGTATCCGCTGCGCTCAGGCGGGAAGGTCGCGTCCCAGCCAGCCCTTGTAGAAGGTTCCAGCGGTCGCTCGATTTGGTCTTTTGCCTTGTAAATCTCAAGCTGTAGTTTAGACTTGCAAGGATGATTGAGAGGCGGATCGCCTCAGAGGTGGAGGCCCTGCTGAGGCAGGCCCCGGCGGTCGTGCTGACCGGCCCGCGTCAGGCCGGCAAGACGACCCTGGCACTGGCGCTCGCCGCGGCGCGGAACGCCGTGTACCTGGACCTCGAGTCAGAAGCGGACCGGGCGCGCCTGGCCGAGCCGCAGCTCTACTTCGCCGACCACGCCGACGAGCTGGTCATCCTCGATGAGGTTCAGCGCCTCCCGGGAATCTTCGAGACGCTGCGGGGAGAGATCGACCGGAGCAGGCGCGAAGGCAGGCGCGCCGGACGGTTCCTGCTGCTGGGGTCGGCCGCGATCGACCTTCTCGCCCAGAGCTCCGAGACGCTTGCCGGCCGGATCGCGCTGGTCGAGCTCGAGCCCCTCGACGTCACCGAGGTGGGCGCCGGCGAGCTGGACCGTCTCTGGGTTCGCGGCGGGTTCCCTGAGAGCTTCCTCGCCGGCGGTGACGAGATCAGCCTGCGCTGGCGACGGGACTTCATCCGCACCTACCTCGAGCGCGACATCCCGCTGCTCGGCCCTCGGATTCCAGCGGAGACGCTGCGGCGCTTCTGGACGATGCTCGCCCACCAGCAGGGCGGGCTGCTGAACGCGGCGCAGCTCGCCCGCGGCCTCGGGGTGAGTGGGACCACGGTCGGTCACTACCTCGACCTGCTCGTGGACCTGCTCCTGGTGCGCCGTCTCCCCCCGCGGCTCGCCAACGTCGGCAAGCGGCTGGTCCGCTCGCCGAAGGTCTACGTGCGCGACAGCGGCCTCGTCCACGCACTGCTCGGACTCGCCGACAAGGAGGCCGTGCTCGGCCATCCGGTCCTCGGGGGGAGCTGGGAGGGCATGGTCATCGAGAACGTGCTCGCCGTCGCCGGGGACCGCGCCGAGGCGAGCTTCTACCGGACCGGCGGCGGAGCCGAGGTGGGCCTCGTGCTCACCTGGCCCGACGGGCGCGAGTGGGCGGTCGAGGTCAAGCGGAGCCTGGCGCCGAAGCTGGAACGCGGGTTCCGCGCCGCGCTCGAGGACATCGAGCCGGGGCGCAGCTTCGTCGTCTATCCCGGCAGCGAGCGGTTCCGCCTCGGCGCGGACACCGTCGCCATCGACCTTCCGGGCATCTGCGCTGAGCTGGCTGCGGCCGGCTGAGCCGATCCGCTGCGCTCAGGCGGCGATCTCGCGTCCCAGCCAGCCCTTGTAGAAGCCCGCGATGTCGGGCAGGTACTCGTGCATCACCGGGTGGCCGGGGGGCACCGCTTCGGTCTCCAGCAGGCGGCCGGAGATCGGGCAGTAGTACTCGCGCAGCTCCTGCCACTCGCCGTCGGGGTGGCCCAGCTTCGGGTAGACCTCCTCGTAGAGCTCGTCGCTGTCGCGGACGAACATCGGTACGTGCATCTTCCAGTTCTCGTCCCAGCGGCAGAGGTCGGCGCCGGCGTCGGTGCGGATCACCAGCTCGCCGTCGGCGGCGCGGCGGACGATGTTCATCCCCTCGCCGTAGGGGAGGACGATCTCCTCGTCGTAGTCGACCCGCTCCCGCAGCAGCGCCAGCCACTTGTCGAAGCGGTCGGGGTCCTTGATCCCGGACTGGATGTCCTTGACGGCGCGGCGGCTGAGCTTCTCGTCGAGCAGGTCGGCCAGCGTCTCCTTGGTCACCGTCGTCGTCACCGGCACCTCGACCTGGCCCTCGGGCAGGAAGACCTCCGAGCCGGCGAGGTACTCGCGCACCGAGTCGGCCGGCAGGACCTCGCTGGGAGCGGCGCGCCGGATGACCAGGGTCGGCGTCACCACGTCAAAGTCGAAATCCTCGGGCAGGTCCCAGAAGCCGCGGAGCTCGGCCGCCCAGCGCGGCTCCAGCCGCATCGACTCCGAGAACATCACCTTCACCGTGTCGTGCAGCTCCTGGTTGAAGATGCGCTGGCGCTGCTCGGCCAACACTCCTGCGCCGGGCGGGCGCGGGCGAGCCGGGCGCGGCGGACCAGCGAGCGGTCGGGCAGCCCGTAGGCCTGGTCCCTCCAGCGCGGCTGGACGTGGCCGCCCGCGATGTCCTCGTCGATCTTGTCCTCGGGGCGCATCAGCGGGCGCTGACCCCGCCCACGAGATCCTCCTCGCCCGCCACGGCGCCTGCGACCCGCCGCCCCCCGGCGGCCTGATCGGCGGCCGCAGCGACCCGGGGCTGAACGAGCGCGGCCGGGCCGAGGCGGCGGCCGCGGCGGTGCGGCTGCGCGAGGAGCCGATCGCGACCGTCTTCACGACGCCGCTGCGGCGGACCGGCGAGACGGCAACGGCGATCGTCGCCGACCACGACGTCGACCCGGCGGTGGTCCCGGACCTGGTCGAGGTCTGCCTCGACGAGTGGGAGGGCCACGGCATCCACGACCGCGGCTCCCGCGGCGACCCGGAGCTGGCGCGGGTCCTGCGCGAGCAGCGCTGGGACCTGATCCCCGGCGCCGAGGCGGCCGCGGAGTTCTCCGCCCGCGTGCGGCGCGGCATCGAGGCGGTCGCCGACGCGGCCGGCGAGGCACGATCTCCCTCGCCGTCACCCACTCGGCGGTGATCGCCGAGTTCTGCCGCCAGGTGACCCGGCAGCGAGCCCTTCGCCTTCCTGCACAACAGCAACGGCTCGATGACGCGGCTGTTCCGCATGCCGGACCGCCGCTGGGTTCTCGTCGCCTTCAACGAGACCGCGCACCTGTGGAAATGACCGCTTTTCGCTCCTCCCAGCCACCAGGGCACAAGTCATACAGGGGATCGTCGCCGCCCTCGCCGGGGCGCCCGCCCCGCGGCTGTGGTTACCCCAACGCTGCGGCGAGCGCTTCGCCTTCCTGGCGCGGGCAGCGGCGAGTATCGGATCGTCGCTGAACGCAACGGAAAGAGGAGAGACATGAGCCAGGACAACGGCCGCGTCGCCGGCAAGGTCGCGGTCATCACGGGAGCCAGCAGCGGCATCGGCCGCGCGTCGTTCGAGCTCTTCGGGCGCGAGGGCGCCAAGGTCGTCGCCACCGCCCGCACCGAGTCGAAGCTACAGGAAGGACTCGACGCGGTCAGGGCCGCCGGCGGCGAGGCGATCGTCGTCCCCGCCGACCTCGTGGACGACTCGACCCCCGACAAGGTGATGCAGGCCGCCCTCGACGAGTACGGCCGCATCGACAGCGCGGCCGACGATGCTCGAGCAGGACAGCGGCTCGATCGTCAGCGTCGCCAGCATGGCCGGGCTGACCGGGCTCTACGACGCCCACGCCTACACCGCGGCCAAGGGCGCGATCATCAGCCTCACCCGCTCGCTGGGGATCACCTACGCCAAACAGGGCGTCCGCGCCAACTGCGTCTGCCCCGGCTTCATCGATACGCCGATGATCGAACCGGCGATCGACCTCTTCAAGGACGACGCGACCCGGTTCGCGATGGCGCCGCTGGGCCGGGCCGGGACCCGCAGGAGATGGCCTACGCGATCCTCTACCTCGGCTCCGACGAGTCGAGCTACTGCATCGGCACGGCGCTGCTCGCCGACGGCGGCTGCACCTCGCGGTCGTTCCCGGCCGGCTGAGCACCCGCTAGTAGTGCTTTGGTAGCTCTCACTGATCGGGTGGCGGCGGATGGAGGATCGAGCCGGTCGAGATCGACGGGCTGTCGGCATGTCTGGCAACGGCCGGCCCAGCACTTGAAGAGCGGCTGGAAGAGCAGCACCGCCTTCGGCAGCGTCAGGCCGGCCGCCGGGCTTTTGGGTCGAGCCGCTCCAGGGTGAGGAAGCCGTGGGCGGCGGTGACCAGGGCGGTGTGGTGGTGCCGGCCCAGGTAGGAGCGGCCCTCGTAGTGGTCGAGCCCGAGCTCGCCCTTGAGCTGGCGGTGGTCGAGCTCGATCTTCCGGCGCAGCCGCGCGAGGCGGGCCAGCCGCTCGGGCTCGGTGTCGGCGGGCAGGTTGGAGAGCCAGTAGTCCGGTGGGCGCCTCGGCGCCCTCGGGCCACTCGGCGATCAGCCACTCCTCGCGCGGCGGGGCCTGGGCGCCCCCTCGCCATCTTGCCGGCGCCTGGGCGCCAGTGGTGGGCGGCGCGCACCCGCGCGAAGAGGAAGCGTGAGGTCATCGGCTCGCCGTCGGGCCCGTCGCGGAAGGCGACGGTCTGCGCCTCGGCCGGCCCCGAGCCGCTCGATCAGCTCGCCGATCGACTCCGGCTCGCGGTCGGGCCTCGGCCGGGTTCGCGGCCTGCCGGTCTTGCCCGTCGCGCTCGGGCACCTCGAAGGAGGTCTCGGGCGCGAACACCGTCGTCGTCGGCCCGACCGCCAGCACGTACTCGCGCCCGGCCTCGTCGAGGCGGTCGCGCAGCTCGGTGTTCTCGCCGTAGGCCTGATCGCCGAGCACCGGCGCCGCGGGCACCTCCCACCCGGCGGCCTGCTCGACCAGATCCACCCCCAGCTCGGGCTTGGTCTTGAAGGTGACGTCCTCGGGGATCTTCGCCTTCGCCGCGGCGCTCTGGTCCGCGCACCACTCCTCGGGGAGGTAGAGCGCCCAGCCCAGCGGCACCGTCCCCCGCTCGCCGACCGCGTGCACCGAGACGCCGACCTGGCAGTTGCCGATCTTGCCGAGCGTCCCCGAGTACTGGCGCTTGACCCCCGGCGAGCGCTTGCCGTCCTTGGGGAAGCCGGTGTCGTCGAGCACCCAGGCCTCGACCTCGATCTCCGGCGCCACCCGCTCGGCGACGGCGCGCACCACCGCGGCCGGGTCCCAGGGGCTCACCGCGAGGAAGTTCTGCAGGCTCTCGTAGTCGGCCTCGCCGCCGAGCCGCGCGACCATCGGCTCCAGCGACTTGCGCGGCCCCTGCTCGATCAGCCCCCGCATATAGAGCCCGCCGTTGGTCATCTGCACCGGGCGGTTCACCGCCTCCGCGAGCACCTCGGCGGCGAACGCCTCGAGGCGCTCCTGCACCGCCGCCGGCCCGTCCCGTCCACCGCCATCACCGCCATGATCCCTCCCGCGTCGACATCGGACGGGAAGGGATTCGCCGGCGGGCTGGGCCAACCCTGCGGCAGAGCTACCAAAGCACTACTAGGAGCCTGGGTCAGTAATACCGAGTCTCATTAGGTGAAGCCATAGGAGGCCGTCTGACGCGATTCGAGCAATTGGCGCTTGTGATTTGCTTCGGCGAAACGGGCAAATTTCGCTCATTTCCGGTTACTGAGACACGCTCCTAGGAATCGAGGGCCGCCGGAAGCCGCCGGCGGCCCCAACCCCCGAGGAGGCCAGATGCGTTCCATCCCGATCGACCAGCTCCGCGTCGGCGACGCGGTCGAGCGCCGCAAGACGATCTCCGAGACCGACGTCTACCTGTTTGCCGGCATCACCGGCGACTTCAACCCCGCACGTCGACGAGGAGTACGCGAAGGAGACGCCGTTCGGCGCCCGCGTCGCCCACGGGCCGCTGACCCTGGCCCTGCAGGGCGACCGCGATCTCTTCCAGCGCCAGGTTGACGCTGGTGACCGAGGCCATGACCAGGACCAGCGCCAGGCAGCAGGTGTAGAGGACCGGGTGGAGGTGCTTGGCGGCCATCGGCGGCGAGACACTACATTTGTAGTGCCCCTCCTCCCGGAGGCTCTGGACAACCGTCCGATCGGGGGTCGCCGGAATCGGTGCGCCTTTCCCGGTCTATTCCCGGAAAAGGCGCACCGCTGTTCTCCGCGGCGGCTACGAGCGGGCGGCGACGTACTTCTGGACCACCGCGGTCAGCAGCGCAAGCAGGATGCCGACGCCGACGAGTAAGACGGTGCCGCCGAGCACCAGCCCGGCGGCGATGAAGGGCAACGCCCGCGTCTCGGGGTCGCGGAGCACGCTCCGCACCGCCTCGATCAGCGCCCGCACGGTGAGCGTCAGCGATCGCACGATCGTTCGTCTACTACGTCCGTAGTGTTTTCCCTGCATGGGCTAACCTCCGCCGCGGTGGCCGCAGCTTCTGGCAGGAAGAGCCGAACCTCGCCCGAGCCCGCGCGGCGGCGGGCCCAGATCGCCGACGCCGCGCTCGCGGTGCTCGCCGCGGCCGGCTCCCGCGGCCTCACCCACCGCGCCGTCGACGAGACCGCCGACCTCCCCGCCGGCTCGACCTCCAACCACTTCCGCACCCGCGAGGCGCTGCTCGAGGCGGCCGCCCGCCGCCACGCCGAGCTGGACCAGCCGCCGCCCGCCGACGTCGACGCCGTCACCGAGTCGCCCGCCGAGCTGACCCGCGAGCAGACCGTGCAGCTGGTGATGGCCGCCCTCGACCGCGTGCTCGACCCCGCGGCGCGGCCGATGCTCGCCGCCCGCTACGAGCTGATCCTCGAGTCCACCCGCCGCCCCTCCCTGCACGAGGTGATGAAGGGCTCGCGCCAGCACTTCATCGGCCTCGCCGAGCTGCTGATGCGGGCCAGCGGCTGCAAGACCCCCGAGGCCCACGCCACCCAGCTGATCGCGGTCATGGACGGCATCACCTCCGACCAGCTCCAGGACCTCCCCACCACCCTCGACCGCGCCGGCATCGAAGAGACGATCGAGCGCTTCCTGCGCAGCTGCTGAGCGAGCCCGGGCGCGCCTCGCGCTGATGGGTTCTCCAAGGCCAGCAGGCCCGCCGTTGGTGCTCCACCCCGGGACCCGGTTAGGTTGAGTCGGTGAAGGCCGTGCGCTGGCATGCCGCCGGGGACCTCCGGCTCGACGAGGTCGACTCGGCCGGCGAGGCGCGCGACGTCGCCCGGACCGCCCGTGAGCTGAGCGGCGGCGGCGCCGAGGTCGTCGTCGACTGCAGCGGCGCCGTGCCGGCTCTGGAAGCGGCGATGGAGATGACCAGGCGCGGCGGTCGCATCGTCGTCGCCGGCATCCCGAAGCAGCCCGTCCCGGTCGACGCGGGGCGGATGGTGGTCTACGAGCGCTCGTCGATCGGGGCGCTCGCCTACCACAACGACCTGCCGCGGGTGGCGGCGATGATCGCCGCCGGCCAGCTCGGCCCGGAGGCGATGATCACCCGCCCCGGGCCGCTGGCGGAGGCGCCGGCGGAGATCGCGCGCCTGGCCGAGAACCCCGGCGACGACGTCAAGGTGCTGGTCGAGGTCGGGGCGTGACCCGCCGCGCCGCGCTGGCGCTGGCGTTCGCCTCCCTCCCCCTCCTCGCCGCCGCGCCCGG
>CAVPEX010000028.1:0-16685 GCA_963703585.1 uncultured Solirubrobacterales bacterium
ACGCCGGGGGTGAGCGCGGTCAGCACTATCCGCTCCTGCTCCAGCGCGTGGGCGCCGGAGTAACCCTCACCCGTGCTGGCCCGCCCCTGGCGGCCGATGTAGTTGAGTGCGACACCCTCGGGCAGCAGCTCGGGCATGCGGCGCGACATCACCTTCCAGGCACCCATGTTGCGCGGCTCCTCCTGCACCCAGGCGATTTCCTTCAGGTTCGGGTACTTGGCGATGACACCTTCGAGCTGCTCCTTGGCGAACGGGTAGATCATCTCGACGCGGACGATCGCGACGTTCTCGGCCGTGGCGCGCCGGTCGCTGGCGTCTATGTCGAAGTAGACCTTGCCGGTGCAGAGGACCAGTCGCTCGACCTTCTCGCGGCGCTCGGCGGCGGTCGGGTCGTCGAGGATGAAGTGGAAGTGCTCGCCAGTGAGCTGCTCGAGGCTGGCGGCGGCGCGGTCGAGGCGCAGCAGCCCCTTCGGGGTGAAGACGATCAGCGGCCGCGGCTTGCGGATCAGCGCCTGGCGGCGCAGCAGGTGGAAGTACTGGGCGGCGGTGGTCGGGTTGGCGATGCGGATGTTGCCCTCGGCGCCGAGGGCGAGGAAGCGCTCGATGCGGGCGCTGGAGTGCTCGGGCCCGGAGCCCTCGTAGCCGTGCGGGAGGAGCAGCGTCAGGCGGCTGGTCTGCCCCCACTTCGCCTCGCCGGAGACGATGAAGCTGTCGATGATCACCTGGGCGGCGTTGGCGAAGTCGCCGAACTGGGCCTCCCAGAGGACCAGCGCGCTCGGGGTCGCCGCCGAGTAGCCGTACTCGAAACCGAGGCAGGCGATCTCCGAGAGCGGGCTGTTGTGCAGCTCGAACGGGGCCTTGGCCTCCGGGAGGTGCTGCATCGGCGTGTACTTGAGGCCGGTGTTCTCGTCGTGGAGGACGAGGTGGCGGTGGGAGAAGGTGCCGCGCTCGGTGTCCTGGCCGGTGAGGCGGATGTGGACGCCTTCGGTCAGCAGCGAGCTGAAGGCGAGCGCCTCGGCGTGGCCGAAGTCGATGTCGCCGCTCTCCAGCGCCTCGGTCCGTTTGCCCAGCGGGCGGCGCAGCTTGCGGTGGACGTTGAAGCCCTCTGGCGTCTTCAGCAGCTCCTCGTTGAGCGAGCGCAGCTGCTCGGCCGGGAGCGCGGTCTCGACCGGCGGGCTGGCGCTGCGGTCGAGCAGTTCGCCGGTGCTGGTCGTGGAGCCGGTGACCGTCGGGTCCTCGTACTCGCCCGCCTCCATCTTCCGACGCAGGTCTTTCAGCGCCGCCGACATCTCCTCGTGGCGCTGCTCGGAGGCGGTGTCGACGTCCCCCTCGCCGACCACACCCTCCTCGACCAGCTTGCGCGAGTAGATCTCGGAGACGGGCGGGTGCGATTTGATCTTCGCCGCCGTCGTCGGCTGCGTGTAAGCCGGCTCGTCGGTCTCGTTGTGGCCGAAGCGGCGGTAGCCGATCACGTCGATCACGATGTCGCGGCTCCAGCGCTCACGGTAGGCCATCGCCAGGCGCGTGGCGGCGGTGCAGGCCTCGACGTCGTCGGCGTTGACGTGGACGATCGGGACGTTGAACCCCTTCGCCATGTCGGCCGCGTAGGGGGTCGAGCGGGCCTCCTCGGGGTCGGTGGTGAAGCCGACCTGGTTGTTCTGGACGATATGGATCGTGCCGCCGGTCGTGTAGCCCTTCAGCCCCTGCAGGTTGAGCGTCTCGGCGACCACGCCCTGGGCAGGGAAGGCGGCGTCGCCGTGCAGCAGCACCGGCACGGCCTTGGTCGTGTCGAGCGTCAGCTCGGGCCCGTCGAACTCCGACTGCAGGTAGCGGGCGCCGCCGGTGACCACGGGGTCGACGAACTCGAGGTGGCTCGGGTTGGGGTAGAGGCGGACCGAGATCTTCTCGCCCTCGCTGGTCTCGTAGGTGCCGCGGTGGCCGTAGTGGTACTTGACGTCGCCGGTGCCGCCGTGCGGGATCGCCGCCACTGCCTTCACCGCCCCGAGCTGCTTGGAGCCCTCGAACTCGGCCAGGATCGACTCGACCGAGCGGCCGAGGTTGTGGGCGAGAACGCTGAGGCGGCCGCGGTGGGCCATCCCGAAGACGACCTCCTCGGCGCCGGCGCGGCCGGAGAGGGTGACCAGCTCGTCGAGCATCGGCACGACGACGTCGAGCCCCTCGATCGAGAACATCTTCTGGCCCAAATACGCTTTCTCGAGGAAGCGCTCGAACTGGAAGACGTCGATCAGCCGGTTCAGCAGGCGCTTTTTCTCGTCGTCGGTGAGCGGCTGGCGGTGGGCGCCGGTCTCGATCATCTCCCGCAGCCAGATCCGCTGCTGGTGGGAGGAGAGGTGCTCGAACTGGTAGGCGATCGTGCCGCAGTAGGCGGTGCGCATCCGCGGCAGTGCCTCCAGCAGGGTTTCCCCGGGGACCCCGATCCGCAGGATCGAGGCGGGGATGCGGGCCATCAGCTCTGGGGTCAGGTTGACGTTCTCCGGCTGCAGCGCCGGGTCGCCGAGCGGCTTGGAGCCGAGCGGGTCGAGGTTGGCCGCGAGGTGGCCGTGGGTGCGGTAGGCCTTGAGCAGCGAGGTCGCGGCCTGCACCGCCTGCAGCAGCTCCTCGTCGACCTCGCCGGGGGCGCTGCTCGGTTCGGCGCTGGGGGCGGCGGCGCCGAGCGGCGGCGCCGAGGCCGAGGCGGGGTGGGCGGAGGCGATGCCGGCGGCGTCGATGTCGAGGTCGGCGGCGACCGACTCGTAGAAGCCGTCCTCGCCCTGCAGCAGCTGCTCGACCCGGCGCAGGAAGGCGCCCGACTCGGCCCCCTGGATGACGCGGTGGTCGTAGGTCGAGGTCAGCGTCATCACTTTGGAGACGCCGAGCTGCTTCAGCCTTTCCGGCGAGGCGTGGGTCCACTCCGGCGGGTAGGCGATCGAGCCGGTGGCGATGATCGCGCTCTGGCCGCTCAGCAGCCGCGGCACCGAGGCGACGGTGCCGATGCCGCCCGGGTTGGTGAGGGAGATGTTGGTGCCGAGGAAGTCGTCGGCGGTGAGCTTGTTCTCCCGGGTCTTGGCGATCAGCTCCTCGTAATAGGAGTGGAAGCCGGCGAAGTCGAGGCCCTCGGAGCCCTTGATCGCCGGCACCATCAGGCTGTGGGAGCCGTCCTTGCGCTCGACGTCGACGGCGATGCCGAGGTTGACCGGGCCGCCCTCGATCGCAAACGGCTTGCCGTCGCGCTGCTCGAAGCTGCGGACCATCACCGGGAAGTCCTTGGTCGCCTGCACGATCGCCCAGGCGATCAGGTGGGTGAAGGAGACCTTGAGGCCACGCTCCTTGAGAACGGCGTTGACCGCCTTGCGCTTGGCGTCCAGCGTGTCGACCGCGATCGTCCGGAACGAGGTCGCCGTCGGCACCGCACGGCTCTCGTCCATGGCCTTGGCCAACATCGCCGCGGGCCCCCGCAACTGCTTGGCCTCACCGGCGGTCGCCGGGGCAGCCGCGCCTCGCGCCTCGCCGTTGCCGGCAGCCAGCACATCCGCCTTGGTCACCTTCTCTCCCGGCCCCGATCCCTGGACCGCGCCGAGATCCACGCCAGTGGCCTGAGCCATCCGCCGTGCGACCGGAGTCGCTCGCACGTCTGCGCCGTTGCCTGCGGCGACGTTCTCGGACGTCTCCTCCGGGACAGGACCCGCGGAGGAGACGTCCGCCGCAGCCCCCTCGCCCGGTTCCATCTCCGCCAACGCCGCCCCGACCGGCACTTCGTCGTCGACCGCGGCCACCAGTCTCGTGATCACGCCGTCCATAGGCGCCGGCACCTCGGCATCCACCTTGTCGGTCGAGACCTCGACGACGGTGTCGCCCTCCTTGACGAAGTCGCCCTCCGCCACGTGCCACTCGAGAACGATGCCCTCGGTCACCGACTCGCCCATCTCGGGCATGGCTATCTGCACGGTGGCCGTATCTGGCATTTCTTCGTTGCAGTTTATGGAACGCGCCGCTTTGGCAACGGGGTCGAGATACCCTGGTACCGGATGAGCTATCTCGTGACCGGAGCGACGGGGTTCATCGGCCGCAATCTGGTCGAGCGCTTGCTCAAGCGCGAGGGCACGATCTACGCGCTGGTGCGGGCCGGCTCGCGCGGCAGGCTGGAGGAGCTGCGCACGGGCTGGGGCGCCGACGGGGCCCGCATCGTCCCGGTCGCCGGCGACCTCACCCAGCCCGGTCTGGCGGTCTCCGAGGAGGACCTGGTGGCGATGCGCGGCGAGATCGACCACTTCTTCCACCTGGCGGCGATCTACGACATCACCGCCGGCGCCGAGGTCCAGCAGACCGCCAACGTCGAGGGCACCAGGCACGCGATCGAGCTCGCCGGCTCGGTCGAGGCCGGCTGCTTCCACCAGGTCAGCTCGATCGCCGCCGCCGGCCTCTACAAGGGCGAGTGGCGCGAGGACATGTTCGACGAGGCCGAACGGCTGGACACCAACCCCTACTTCCGCACCAAGCACGAATCGGAGCGGCTGGTGCGCGAGGAGTGCCCGCGGCCCTGGCGGGTCTACCGGCCGGGGATCGTCGTCGGCGACTCCCGCAGCGGCGCGATCGACAAGATCGACGGGCCCTACTACTTCTTCAAGGCGCTGCAGCGGGCGCGCCGGGTGCTTCCCTCCTGGCTGCCGACGGTGGGGATCGAAGGCGGCGAGATCAACATCGTCCCGGTCGACTTCGTCGCCGACGCGATCGACCACATCGCCCACGAGCCTGGCCTCGACGGCCGCGCCTTCCACCTCACCGATCCCAACCCCAAGCGCGCCGGCGAGGTGATCAACCTCTTCGCCCACGCCGCCGACGCGCCGCAGATGGCGGTCCGGCTCGACAACGAGATGACCGAGCCGGTGACCGGCGCCGTGCGCTCGGCGCTGAAGCTGTTCCCGCCGGCCAAGCGCGGCGTCAAGGTGGCGCTCGGGCAGCTGGGGCTGCCCGCCTCGGTCCTCACCTACGTCGACTACCCGACCCACTTCGACTCGAGCGGGGCGCAGGCGGCGCTGAAGGGCTCCGGGATCGAGGTGCCGCCGCTGGAGAGCTACGCGACCAGGGTCTGGGACTACTGGGAGCGCAACCTCGATCCCGACCTCTTCAAGGACCGCTCGCTCTCGGGGGCGGTGCGGGGCAAGGTGGTGCTGATCACCGGCGCCTCCTCGGGAATCGGCAAAGCGACCGCGGTCAAGGTCGCCGACGCCGGCGCCACGGTGCTGCTGGTCGCGCGCTCGGTCGAGAAGCTGGAGGAGACGAAGCAGGAGATCGCCGCCGGTGGCGGCAGCGCCCACATCCACCGCTGCGACATGTCCGACATCGAGGACATCGAGCGGATGGCCGAGGAGGTGCTCGCCTACCACGGCCACGTCGACATCCTCGTCAACAACGCCGGCCGCTCGATCCGCCGCTCGGTGGCGCTCTCCTACGACCGCTTCCACGACTTCGAGCGCACGATCCAGCTCAACTACCTCGGCGCCCTGCGGCTGATCCTGGCGCTGCTGCCGACGATGCGGGCCCGCAAGCAGGGCCAGATCATCAACATCAGCTCGATCGGGACCCAGACCAACCCGCCGCGCTTCTCCGCCTACGTCGCCTCGAAGGCGGCGCTGGACGCCTTCAGCCGGGTGATCGCCTCCGAGATCGTCGAAGACAAGGTCCACATCACGACGATCAACATGCCGCTGGTGCGGACGCCGATGATCGCGCCGACGCGGATGTACGACATGTTCCCGGCGATCACGCCCGAGGAGGCGGCGGAGATGATCGCCAAGGCGATGGTCAACCGGCCGAAGAAGGTGGCGACGAAACTCGGCAACTTCGGCGAGCTGCTCTACGCGGTCGCCCCCAAGGCCAGCGACTCGATCCTCAGCACCGCCTACAAGCTCTTCCCCGACTCGCAGGCGGCGAAAGGAAAGACCGAGGAGGCGCGCGACAAGGCGCCCTCGACCGAGGCCGTCGCCTTCGCCCACCTGATGAAAGGCGTCCACTGGTAGTGCCGACGGGCCGTTAGGTTGGGTCGATGGCGGAGCGGCGGCTGAAGCACTGGGGATGGGGGTACGAGGACCAGGCGCCGAGCGCGACGCAGCTGCGCGAGGCGGCGGAAGGGATCAGGGCGCGGTTCGGCTTCGGCGGTGAGCTGGAGAAGCCGGTGCCGCTGGAGCAGGTGGAGCTGCAGCGGCCGCGGCTGAAGCGCCCGACCGACCTCGGCGACCTCTTCTCGGACGGCCGCTACGAGCGGGTGTCCCATGCCTTGGGCAAGGCCTACCGGGATGTCGTGCGGGGCTTCCGCGGCGAGTTCGAGAACCCGCCGGACCTGGTCGCCTTCCCCCGCGGCGAGTCGGAGATCGAGACGGTGCTGAGCTGGGCCGAGGCCGAGGGCGCGGCGGTGATCCCCTTCGGCGGCGGCACCAGCGTCGTCGGCGGCGTCGAGCCGCGGCTCGAGGGCCGGCCGGTGGTGACGATGGACCTGCGCCGGCTCGACCGCGTGCTCGAGATCGACGCGGAGTCGCTGGCGGCGCGGATCCAGGCGGGGGCGACCGGGCCGCGGCTGGAGCAGCAGCTGCGCGAGCACGGCCTCACCCTGCGCCACTTCCCCCAGTCCTTCGAGTACGCGACGCTCGGCGGCTGGATCGCGACCCGCGCCGGCGGCCACTTCGCCACGCTCGAGACCCACATCGACGACCTGGTCGAGTCGGTGCGGGCGGTGACGCCGCGGGGGCTCTGGGAGAGCCGGCGGCTGCCCGGCTCCGGCGCCGGGCCCTCGCCGGACCGGCTGCTGGTCGGCTCGGAGGGGATCCTGGCGGCGATCTCGGAGGCCTGGGTGAGGGTGCGGCCGCGGCCGCGGTTCAAGACCTCGGCCGGGGTCGAGTTCGACGGCTTCGTGCGGGCGGCCGCGGCGGTGCGCGAGATCGCGCAGTCGGGGTTGCATCCGGCCAACTGCCGCCTGCTCGACGCGGCCGAGCCCGAGCTGACCGGCGCCGGCGACGGGCGCGCCGACCTGCTGATCCTCGGCTTCGAGTCGGCCGACCTCCCGGTCGAGGCGCCGATGGAGGCGGCCCTGGAGATTGCCCGCTCGCATGGCGGCCGGCCGGGCGAGGTGCGCGCGCAGGCGCCGGGGTCCGAGGACGAGGGCGGTGGCGAGGATGCGGTCGGCGCCTGGCGCGGCGCCTTCCTGCTGGCGCCGTACCTGCGCGACACCTTCGTCGCCTGCGGCGTCCTCTCGGAGACCTTCGAGACGGCGATCACCTGGGACCGGCTGGAGGAGTTCCACGCGACGGTGATGGAGACGACGCGCCGGGCTGTCGCCGCGGCGTCCGGCACAGCCGCCGAGGGTCCGGGGGCGCCGCGGGTCAGCTGCCGCTTCACCCACGTCTACCCCGACGGCGCCGCGCCTTATTTCACGGTGCTGGCGCCGGCGGTGCGCGGCGGCGAGGTCGAGCAGTGGGACGAGGTCAAGGCGGCGGTGTCCGAGGCCCTGATCGAGGGGGGCGGCACGATCACCCACCACCACGCCGTCGGCCGCGATCACCGGCCCTGGTACGACCGCCAGCGCCCGCCGCCGTTCGCGGCGGCGCTGCGGGCGGCGAAGGCCGAGCTCGACCCGGGCGCGATCCTCAATCCGGGCGTGCTTATCGACCCGGCCTGAGGCGCCCCAGAACTGGCACGGAGCCGCGCGCCGATCGGCACGTTTGCGCCTTGTTCCGTTGCAGACAAAAACTTACGCTAAGGTCATGCAGACGATGCGGGAACGGTGGACGGACGAGCGTCTCGACGACCTCAACGACAAGGTCGATCGCGGCTTCGAGCGCGTCGAGGAGGAGCTGCGGATCCAGCGCGCCGAAACCTCGGAGCTGCGGAAGGAGATGAACGCCCGCTTCGATGCGACGAACGCCGCGATGAACGACCGCTTCGATGCGATGAGCACCCGCTTCGATGCGATGAACACCCGCTTCGATGCGATGAACACCCGCTTCGGCGCCCTCAACCGAACCCTGATCACCGCCGCCGTTGGCCTCGCCGTCGCCTTGATTGCCTCGAGGGCGCTTCCCTTTTGAGCGCTGCGACGCCTTACGAACTCCTTACACGCGCCTGATCGGGACCGAACCCGCGCGCCCGAGCATCGGCGCATCAGTCGAACGCAAGAAGGAGGTAGACGATGCTCCAAGCAGCCAGAAAGCACCTGCGCTCGGTCGCCATGCTCGGTGTCGCCGCAGCGCTCGTGGTCGGCGGCGTCGCCGCGGCCCAGGACGGGTCCGGCAGCGGTGACGCCCAGGGTTCCCATCCGCGCGGCCCGGGCGGTCCCGGTGGGCCGGGCGGTCCCGGTGGTTTCGGCCCGGCGATGAAAGGCCTGACCTACACCGAGCTCCGCGTCCAGACCAAGAGCGGCGAAGCGAGGGTGATCCGGCTCGACCAGGGCAAGATCGTCGCCGTCGACGACGGCTCGATCACCGTCAAGGAGAACGACGACAGCGAAGTCACGATCGCCGTCGACGAGGACACCGAGGCGATGGGCAGGCCGGGCGAGGAAACGAGCCTCTCCGACCTCGAGGCCGGTCAGCAGGTGACCGTCTCCGGCCCCGACGGCGGCACCGCGGAAGCGGTGATGGTGATGCCGAAGAAAGGCGACCTGCCGAAGGGCGGCAAGATGCCGCCGCCTCCGGGCACCGAGCAGGACTCCGGCGAATAGCCGGGAGCGCGCGACTCGCGGGGCGGCCGCAATGGCCGCCCCGCCGGGTTGGCGGCGGCCGCGGGTGAGAGGCTAGGCGTATGAAGGGTGTGGTTCTCGTCGTCGAGGACGAGCAGGCGATAGCGGACCTCGTCCGCGCCTACCTGCGCCGGGACGGCTTCGACGTCGTCTGGGCGCGCAGCGGCGAGCAGGCCCTCGAGGAGCTGGCACGCCACCCGGTGCGGCTCGTCGTCCTCGACATCGGCCTGCCGGGGATCGACGGCTTCGAGGTCTGCCGGCGCCTGCGCGGCCGCACCGGCGTGCCGATCCTGATCCTCAGCGCCCGCGACGAGGAGATCGACCGCGTCGCCGGGCTCGAAGCCGGCGCCGACGACTACGTCACCAAGCCGTTCTCCCCGCGCGAGCTGGTCGCCAGGGTGAAGGCGATCCTGCGCCGCGCCGACGGCGAGTGCGGCGATCGACGGCGGCGCCCTCGCGGTCGGCGACGTCGAGCTCGACCGCGCCTCGCGCGTGGTCAAGGTCGGTGGTGAGCCGGTCGAGTTGACGGCCCGCGAGTTCGATCTCCTCGCGGCGCTGCTCGCCCATCCCGGCGTCGTGCTCAGCCGCGACCGCCTGCTGGAGCTGGCCTGGGAGGGCGAGTTCGCCGGCGGCACCCGAACCGTCGACGTCCACGTCGGCCAGCTGCGGGCCAAGCTCGGGCGCCCCGACCTGATCGAGACCGTGCGCGGCGCCGGCTACAAGGTCACGCCCTGATGCGCTCGCTGCGGGCGCGCCTCTTCCTCGCCATCCTCGGCGCCGTGCTGGTCGCCGTCGGCGCCTCGCTGGCGCTCGGGGTCGTGCTGACGAGGAGCGCGGTGCGCGACACGATCCGGGCCGACGTCGAGGCGCAGGCCGAGTCCTTCGCGGTGCAGCTGCGGCGGCTGCCCGCCGCGAGCGCCCAGGGGCTGCGCGGCGGCCCGGCGCCGCCGCCGACGGGACCACCGAGATCGAAGGCCGCGAGCAGATCTACGCCGCCCGGCGGGCCGGCCGCTCGGTCGTCCTCGTCACCCGTCCCGACGTCGTCTCGGGCGACGACTTCAGCCGCTACCTCTCGGCGCTGCTGATCGCCAGCGGCGCCGCTGGCGATCAGCAGCGGCGGCGGTCGCGGCCCTGCTGGCGCGGCGGCTGACGCAGCCCCTGCGCCGGCTCGGCGGCGCCGCCGGCGAGCTGGCGGCGGGACGCAGCCCCGAGCCGGTGCCGCTGGAGGGCACGCAGGAGCTGGACGACCTGGCGCGGGCCTTCAACGCGATGTCGGCGCAGCTCTCGCTCGCCCGCGATGCCGAGCGGGCGGTGCTGCTCTCCGTCTCCCACGACCTCCACCCCGGCCTCGCGCGCCCGCGGGCGCGCGAGGCCGGGGTGGGGGTGCGGATCGAGGGCGACCCGGCGCCGGCCAGCGCCGACCACGGCCGCGTCCTGCAGGTCCTCTCCAACCTGCTCGAGAACGCGATCCGGGTCAGCCCCGCGGGCGGCGAGGTGACGCTCTCGGCCGCCCCCGGCGAGCTCCGCGTCGCCGACCGCGGCGCCGGTATCCCCGCGGCCGACCTCCCCCACGCCTTCGAGCGCTTCCACCTCCGCGCCCACGCCGGCGGCGGCTCCAGCGAGGGCGCCGGCCTCGGCCTCGCGATCGTCCGCGAGCTGACCGAGGCGATGGGCGGCACCGCCGCGGTCGAAAACCGCCCCGACGGCGGCGCCCAGTTCACGGTGCGGCTACCCTTCAAGGCGTGAAACCGGCGGATGAGCAGGCGATTTCCGCTCGGCGGGCCGACGGCGACGCCTGGCGCCTGAGCGAGGAGGTCCGCCGCCGCCGGCTGCGCGAAGACGGCAGGCGGCCGCTCGCGGCGAATCTCGCCGAGGGCCTGGCGCTGAGCGAATTCCTTTCCACCTTCACCGGCAGCGCGCGGGAAAAGTGAGCGGGGAGCCATCGCAGCTGCGGGAGCTGCTTGAGAGGCTCGCAACGGCTGAGGTTCGCTTCGTGTTGGTGGGCGGATTGGCGGTCAATGCCTGGGGTTACGTCCGTGGTACCCGGGACGTCGACATCGTCCCAGAGCCCTCCTCGGAGAACCTTGCGCGGCTCGAGGGCGTCCTCCGGGAGCTGGGTGGCAGGGTCGAGGTCGGTGACCGCCGTCTGGATGCGAGCGCCATCACGACCTTCCTGCGAACCGGGGACCGGACCCTGGTCGCGACCGAGCTCGGTGCCGTCGACGTTCTCCAGGGTCTGCCGCAGGTTCCCCGCTTCGACGCGCTGGACGGTGCCGCCACGGACGTCGAGATCGGCGAGACCGTGGTTCGCGTTTGCTCGCTCGAGCACCTGCTGGAGATGAAGCGGGCCAGCCAGCGGACCCGGGATCGCGCAGACCTGGAGGCGCTGGAAGCTGCCCAAGGCGGCTCTGAGACGGGAGATTGACCCTCTCCGGCGGTACCCTTTCGCGATCCCCCATGCGGGCAGGCGTGCCACGCCTGCGGCATCTCCAGCGTCCCCCAGATGGAAACGATCACCTCCGAACAACCGACCGTGCCGCCGGCTGAGGACGGGCAGCCCGCTGCCGAGGAGCCGGTGGTGCCGCGGCGCTCGCCGCTGCGGGCCGCGATCAAGACCGGGCGGCCGAAGGAGTGGCTCAAAAACGTCTTCGTGTTCGCCGGGCTGCTCTTCTCCGGCAAGTTCAACCAGCCCCACGACGTCCTGCTGGCGGTCGTCACCTTCGCCTCCTTCTGCCTGATCTCCAGCGCCGGCTACTTCGTCAACGACCTGATCGACGTCGAGCTCGACCGCAAGCACCCGAAGAAGCGCTTCCGCCCGCTCGCCGCCGGCGAGCTCTCCGAGGGGGTGGCGAAAGCGATCGCGCCCGGGCTGGCGGTGGTCGCGATCGCGCTCGCCTTCGCCGCGGTCAACTGGGAGGTCGGCCTGATGGTGGTCGGCTACGGGGTGGCCCAGGTCGCCTACAGCCTCGGCCTCAAGCAGATCGTGATCATCGACGTGATGACGCTGGCGGGACTCTTCATCCTCCGCGTCGCCGCCGGCGCCAGCGCCGTCGACGCCCACGCCTCGGAGTGGCTGATCCTCTGCACCGGCATGCTCGCCGCCTTCCTCGGCTTCACCAAGCGCCGCCAGGAGGCGGTCTCCGAGCTGCACGAGGGAACCTCGACCCGGCCCGTGCTCGAGCACTACTCGCTGCCCTTCCTCGACCAGATGGTCTCCCTGGTCACCACCGGCACCGTGATCAGCTACTCGATCTACACCGTCAACTCGCCGCTGATCGGCAGCCAGATGATGCTGACGATCCCGCCCGTCGTCTACGGGATCTTCCGCTACCTCTACCTGATCTACGACCGCTCCGACGACCGCTCGATGGCCCAGATCGTCGCCGGCGACCGCGGCATCCAGGCCGCCGGCGCCAGCTACGCCCTGATCGCCTTCCTGCTGCTCTACGTCTTCAACTAGCCGAGTTCGACCTCGGGCCCGGTGCCTTCCATCAGGTAGAAGCGGGCGCGGCCGAGCTCCTCGCCGTTGACCTGGACGACGGCGGCGTGGGGGCCGGGCACGGCGAAGGTGGCGGTGGCGCCGATCGACATCACCAGGCGCTGCTCCTGGCCCTGGGGCATGCCGGGGGGGCGGCCGGTCTCGAAGTTGGCGGTGAGGCCCTCGCCGAGCTCGACGCCGTCGGGGTCCTGGACGGTCACGACGAGCTCGTGGGGGTCGTTGGTCTCGTGCCAGGCGACGTCGATGCCGAGGCCGATGTGGAAGGACCACTCATGCGGCAGCTCGGGCAGGCGCAGGACGTTCCAGCCGCCGCCGGTCAGGTAGAGCTTGCCGTTGACGGCCTCGCTGTAGTCGGCGAGGAGGAGGAAGCCGATGTTCATTCCGGCCCCTCGCCCTCCGGGTAGGGGACGACCGGAAGGTCGGAGACGAGCTGGACCTTGCCCTCGCGGCTGAACTGGAGGTCGACGGTCTCGTTCTTGCGGTAGGTGCCCCAGAGGCCGAGGTACATCGCCAGCCAGCGGCTGGTGCCGATCTTCTCCTTCACGATCGGACGGGTGAAGACGATCTCCTCGCCCGCGATGTCGTAGTCGGCGCCCTCGCTCTGTTCGACGCCGTTGATGAAGACCGTGAACGGCGGCTCGGCGCCAGCCGGGATCCTCACCCGCTCGCCGGCCGCGTAGCTGCCCTTCGGGATCTCGGTGCTGGAATCGCTCATAGGTCCTCCGCCTCGAGAGTCTCGCGCACCAGGTCGAATGGCGTCCGGTGGTCGGTCGGGTCGAGCTCCTCGCGACCGACGCCGCCGCGGAAGGGCATGAACGTCCCGTCCCCCCTGACGTCGATCCCGGCGACCGGCTTGCGCAGCAGCCCGCGGCCGCTCAGCTGCAGCCGCGCTCGCACCTGGTCCCCGGGCTCGTAGTCCCGTAGCGACTTCACCGGCCGCGCCGGGCCCTGCGCCCGGATCGTCATCGCCCGCTCCCGCATCGCCGCCACCGCCTCGGCGAGGTCGTCGAAGCTCGCGTGCGAGACCTCCGAGCCGTCGCGCACGGTCAGTTTCCAGGCTGGACGGGCCACGCCTGAACCATAGGAGCTTTCGCTGCCGGGCTAGGCGCCGCGCCGGGGCCGTTTCGGCCGCCGCGCCGGCGGGCCGACGATTTTCTCCGGCCCCTCGCGATCGTCGATCTGCACGTACTCGAGCTCGCGCTGGCCGGTGTAGATCTGCCGCGGCCGGGCGATTTTCGTTTCCGGGTCTTCGTGCATCTCCATCCACTGGGCGACCCAGCCGGCGGTGCGGGGGATGGCGAAGATGACCGTGAACATGTTGGCCGGGATCTCCAGCGCCTCGTAGATGATCCCCGAGTAGAAGTCGACGTTGGGGTAGAGCTTGCGCGAGGTGAAGTACTCGTCGTCGAGCGCCCGTTTCTCCAGCTCGCGGGCGATCTCGACCAGCGGGTTGTACTCGGTGGCGGCGAAGACCTCGTCCATGTGCTGCTGGATGATCCGCGCCCGCGGGTCGTAGTTTTTGTAGACCCGGTGGCCGAAGCCCATCAGTTTCTCCTCGCGCTGCTTCACGCGCTCGAGGAAGTCGGGGATGTTGTCCGGCGACTCAATGCCGCGCAACATGCGCAGCACCGCCTCGTTGGCGCCGCCGTGCAGCGGCCCGTAGAGGGCGGCGACGCCGGCGGCGACGGCGGAGTAGGGGTCGACGTCGGAGGAGCCGACGCCGCGCACGGCGTTGGTCGAGCAGTTCTGTTCGTGGTCGGCGTGGAGGATGAAGAGCACGTCGAGCGCCCGCGAGAGCGCCTGCTTGGGGATGTGTTTCGCTTCCGTTTTCTTGAACATCATCGAGAGGAAGTTCTCGGCGAAGTTCAGCTCGTTGTCCGGGTAGACGTAGGGGAAGCCCATGTTGTGCCGGTAGGAGAAGGCGGCCAGGGTCGGGACCTTGGCGATCAGGCGGACGGCCGACATGTAGCGCTCTTCGGGGTCGTCGATCTGCTTCGCGTCCGGGTAGAAGGTGGAGAGGGCGCCGACGCCGGCCAGCAGCATCCCCATCGGGTGGGCGTCGTAGCGGAAGCCCTCGAAGAACTGCTTCAGGTCCTCGTGGACGTAGGTGTGGTGGGTGATGTCGAAGGTCCAGCGGTCGAGCTGGGGCCCGGTCGGCAGCTCGCCGAAGATCAACAGGTAGGCGACCTCGAGGAAGGTCGAGCGCTCGCAGAGCTGCTCGATCGAGTAGCCGCGGTGTTCGAGGATGCCGGCGGAGCCGTCGATGTAGGTGATCGAGGAGCGGCAGGAGGCCGTGTTGGTGAAGGCCGGGTCGTAGGCCATCATCCCGAATTCGCCCTCGTCGACTTTGATCTGTCGCAGGTCCATCGAGCGCACGGTGCCGTCGCTGATCGGCAGCTCGTAGGTCTTGCCGGTGCGGTTGTCGGTGACGGTCAGCGACTCTGCTTTGGAAGCGCCGTCGGCGCCCGGGGCGGTTGCTGGGGTCTGCTGCTCGGTGGCCACTCGCCCTCCTTCGAAGCTCTATTCCAGGGAGCGGCCAGTATCGCAGTTCGGGGGTTCCGGCCAGTTGCCGAATTGGGAACGGGAGCGCCTATTCAGCGGCGGCCGAGAGACCCTCGAACTGGGTCATCCCGCGCAGCGCCTCGAAGCGCTCGTCGATCTCCTCGCGGCTGAGCCGGGCGATCCGCTCGGTGCCGAACTCCTCGACGTTGAAGGAGGCGAGGACGGTGCCGTAGCCCATCGCCTTGCGCAGGTGGGCTTCGTCGAGCTGGTCGCCCTGGCTGTCGAGGTAGCCGAAGAATCCGCCGGCGAAGCTGTCACCGGCGCCGGTCGGGTCGCGCACGTCCTCGAGCGGGAAGCCCGGCAGGGCGAAGAAGCCGCCGTCGGTGAACAGCGCCGCCCCGTACTCGCCCTGCTTGGCGACGACGGCGCGCGGCCCCATCGCCATCACCGCGCGGGCGGCGCGGGCGAGGTTGGCCTCGCCGGTCAGCTGGCGGATCTCGGCGTCGTTGACGACGAGGCAGTCGACCTCGGCGATCGCCGCCTGCAGCGAGTCCTTCGCCGTTTCGATCCAGAGGTTCATCGAGTCGAGGCCGCTGAAGCTGGCCGCCCGGCACTGGGCGCGGACCTGACGCTGCAGGTCGGGCTGGATGTTGGCGAGGAAGAGGGTGTCCGCCGCCCGCGAGCCCTCCGAGAGCTTCGGCTCGAACTCGGCGAAGACGCCCAGCTGGGTGTCCTCGGTGTGGGCGACGTTGAGGTCGTACTCGTAGCGGCCGCGCCAGAAGAACGATCGGCCGCCGTCGACCCGCTCGATGTCGTCGGTGAGGACGCCGCGGCTTTCCAGCACCTCGAACTCGGCGGCGCCGAAGTCCTCGCCGACCGGCCCCACCGGCCGCACCTCGGTGAAGAAGCTGGCGGCGAGGGAGAAATGCACGGCGGCGCCCCCGAGCATGCGGTCGCGCTCCCCGAAAGGGGTCTTGACAGCGTCGAACGCGATCGACCCCACCACCGTCAGAGACATGGGCGGAACAGTATCCGTAGGATCGCCGGGATGACGCGCAAGGGTCCTCGTCCTTTGCCTGGCGGCGATTCTCGTCGTCGGTGTCGCGGTCCCGGTGCTGGCGCAGAGCCCGACGCTGACGCCGCAGGCGGCCGGCGAGGCCAAGGGCGCCGCTACCGAGGCCAAAGCCGCGGTCGACTCGACCCGGGTGCGGTCGGGCATCGCCGCGGCCGGCGCGACCACCGAATCGGAAACGTTCGTCGTCCTGCCCGGCGGCCCCAGCGTCGCAGTCACCGTTCCGGACTCCGGCCTGATCGAAGTCTGGGCACAGGCGACGATGGACGAAGCCGGCGCCGTCGCCCTGTTCGAGGACGGCCAGAAGATGCCGGGGCAGGCCGAAGACTGCGGCCCGAGCGAAGGGGACTCGGCGCTCTTCTCCGCGCCCGGCTCCTTTCCGGGCGGGATCACCGTCGGCACGCCCGCCGCCGGGTTCACCCTCTGCGCCACGGAAGGCGCGCCAGGGCCGGTGCTCTTCCAGACCGCCCCGGGCCAGCACAGCTACGAACTGCGCTACGCCTCCTGCGGCTGCGGTGGAGGCGGGGCTCCGCCCGTGACCTTCTCCCAGCGCCGCCTCTACGTGGCGCCGCGGCCCTGAGCGCGACCCCGGCATGAAGGCGATCCGGCTCCAGGAGTTCGGCGGGCCCGAGGCCTTCGGCTACGTCGACCTCGACGACCCGGTGGCCGGGCAGGGCGAGGTCGTCGTCGAGGTCGCCCGCAGCGGCGTCAACTTCGCCGACACCCACTCGACCCGCGACGACTACCTGGCGAAGCAGTCGCTGCCGTTGATCCCGGGGGTAGAGGTCAGCGGTCGCACCCCCGACGGCCGCCGGGTCGCGGCGCTGCTCGGCAGCGGCGGCTACGCGCAGAGGGTCGCCGTGCCCGAGGCGATGCTGGTCCCC
>CAVPEX010000029.1:0-37452 GCA_963703585.1 uncultured Solirubrobacterales bacterium
GCGCATCGCTTTCCCGTCGACGTCCGCGTCGTCGGCGGCGGCGGCAAGGTGCTCGCCGAACGCTCGGTCGGCGCCGCGACCACCTCGGTCCCGACCAGCCCCAGGGCGACCTGCTTCGGCAAGGGGACCGGCGGCTCCGGCGAGCCGGTGACGGTGAAGGGCGCGACCGCGCTCGGCGCCCTCAGCCAGGCGGTCGACCGGGACCGGGCGCTGCGGCCGCTGCTGGTCACCGACGCCTTCGACTTCGGCCTCGCGATCTGCGGGGTCGGCGGCGAGGAGGTGCGGACGAAGTCCTCGACCTCCTGGTACCTGAAGGTGAACCACAGGGCGCAGACGGTCGGCGGCGACCAGGTGATGCTGCACGCCGGCGACGAAGTGCTGTGGGCGCTGGCGGTCTCCGAAGCGCCCAAGTACACCTACCCGAACGAGCTGGCGCTGAGCGCGCCGGCGACGGCGAAGGCCGGGAAGCCGTTCACGGTGAAGGTGTTCTCCTACGATGAAAAGGGCAAGCGCAAGCCCGTCGCCGGGGCGACGGTGAGCGGCGCCTCCGGCCCCACCGACGCCGCCGGTCGCGCCATGGTGACGCTGGCCAAGCCGGCGAAGCTGGGCGCCAGCCGCGAGGGCGAAATCCCCTCGCCGCGGGTCGCGGTCTGCGTCGGGGGCAAGTGCCCGTCCGGATCTAGATGACCCGATGCCGCGGCATGGCGGTCGCGACGGCGCTGCTGCTGGCGGCGCTCGCGGCCGCCGGCTGCGGCCTCGGCCCCGGCGCCGACGTCGGCTCGGTCGAGCTGACGGTGACCCGGGACTACGGCTCGGTGTCGATGGCCGCGGACTCGGTCGAGGCGCAGGAGTCCGACACGGTGATGCGGCTGCTCGAAGGCGCCGCCGAGATCACCACCCGCTACGGCGGCGGCTACGTGCAGTCGATCGACGGCGTCGCCGAAGGTCGCCGCGACGGCCATCCCTACGACTGGTTCTTCTACGTCGACGGCGTCGAGTCGCCGATCGGCGCCGCCGACTACGCGCTCGAGGGCGGCGAGCGGATCTGGTGGGACTACCGCGACTGGCTCGCGACCAACCGCGTGCCGGCGGTCGTCGGCTCCTGGCCGGCGCCGTTCACGGACGGCTACGAAGGCGAGCGGCACCCGGTGGCCGTCGAGTGTGCGGGCGGGGGAGGGGCCTGCGGGCGGGTCCGCGAGGCGCTCGAGCGCGAGGGCGTGACACTCGCCGCCGGGGGGTCGGGCGGGGCGATCCGAGTCCTCGTCGGCCCCTGGGGGCGGCTGCGCTCCGACCCGGCGGCGGCGCTGATCGAGGACGGGCCGGCGGAAAGCGGCGTCTTCGCCGATTTCGCCGCCGCGGGCGGCGGCTACGCGCTCGAAGGGCTCGACGAAGGGGGCGACCCGGCGCGCCGCTTCGGCCCTGACGCCGGCCTGGTCGCGGCGACCCGACGCTACGACGAACCGCCGGTATGGGTCGTCACCGGCGCGGCGCCAGCCGGCGTGCGGGCGGCCGCGGCGCTGCTCGACGCGGCGAAGCTGCGCGACCATTACGCGGTGGCTGTCGAGAACGGCAGGGAGACCCCACTGCCGCTGCGATGAGATCCCCGTTCGCCTACACGCCGAGGCCCGGGCCGCTGCAGGCGGCCTCGCCGGGCGCCGCCGTCGCCTACCTCGGCGCCCTCACCGCCGTCGCCTTCCTCTACTCGAGCCCGCTGGTCCTGCTCGCCGCCGGGGCGGGGGTGGCGCTTGCCGGGCTGCTGGCGGGGGCACGGACCGCGGTGCGGGCCTCGCTGCGGATGGGCTTCGCCCTCGCCCTGCTGATCGCCGCCGTCAACGCCCTCGTCGTCAACCGCGGCGAGACCGTGCTGGCGCGGCTCGGCGATTGGCCGCTGCTCGGCGCCGTCGACGTCAGCCTCGAGGCGATCGCCGCCGGCCTCGTGATCGGGCTGCGGGCGGCGGTGGCGATGGTCGCCTTCGCCGTCTACTCGGCCTGCGTCGACCCCGACCGGGTGCTGCGGGCGCTGCGCCCGATCGCCGGCCGCTCGGCGCTCACCGCCTCGCTCGTCTCGCGCCTGGTCCCGGTCGCCGCCGCCGACGCCGCCCGCCTGCGCGACGCCGCCCGCCTGCGCGGCCCCGGCGCCGCCGAGGTCGGCAAGGCGCCGCTCGCCCGCCGCCTCCTCGCCGGCTCCCTCGACCGCGCCGTCGACGTCGCCGCCACCCTCGAGCTCCGCGGCTACAGCCTCGAGCCGCCGCGGGCGCCGCGGGCGCCGCGACGCCTCCGCACCCCCCTGCACTTTTTCGCCCACAGGGCGAAAAAAGATGGGGGGGTTGGCCCCTTGGAGAGGAGGTCGCGGTTCGATCGGCGCTTCTACGTGGCCGGAGCGCTGGTGCTCGTCGCTGCGATCGCGGGCAAGGTCGCGGGGGCGGATGGCTTCGACCCGTACCCGACGATCGAGGTCGGGCTCGGGCCGGCGACGCTGGCGCTCTCGGTCCTGCTCGTCCTCAGCGGCCTGGCGCCGCTGCGGCGCCGGCCGAAGCGGCGTCCGGCCGGCGCCTCTCCGGGAGTGGGCGCCGCCGGGGCGCTGGCGGCGCTGCGCGGCCCCGGCGCGGCCCCGGCGGCGGGGGGTCACCGTGTCTGAGCTGGCGATCCGCCGCGGCGCCGCGCCCGCCCTCACGGTCGAGTGCCTGACCTACACCTATCCGCGCGCCGGCGCGCCGGCCCTCGCCGACGTCTCGCTGGAGCTCGCCCCGGGCGAGTTCGCCCTCCTCGCCGGCCGCTCGGCTTCCGGCAAGTCGACGCTGCTGAAAGCCGCCTGCGGCCTCGTCCCGCACTTCCACGGCGGCGAGATCGATGGTGCCGTCGCGGTCGCCGGCCTCGACGCGATCGCCGCCGGCCCCGGGGATCTGGCCAGCGCCGTCGGCTACGTCGCCCAGGACCCGGAGACGCAGGTGGTCTCGACCACGGTCGCCGCCGAGATCGAGCTGCCGCTGGAGATGCGGGGGGACTCTGCGGCGAGCCGCGCCCGGGCGGTGGAGGAGGTGGCGCTGGCGCTGGCGATCCCTCACCTGCTTGGCCGTGCCGTCGACACCCTCTCGGGTGGGGAGCTGCAGCGCGTGGCCCTCGCCGCCGCGCTGGTCACCCGTCCCAGGCTCGTCCTTCTCGACGAGCCCACCTCCCAGCTCGACCCCGTCGCCGGCGACGAGCTGATCTGGCTGCTGCGCCGCCTCAACGAGGAGTGGGGTGTCGCCGTCCTCCTCGCCGAACACCGCCTCGAGCGCTGCCTCGCCGCCGCCGACCGCGTCGTCGCCATGGCCGGCGGTCGCATCTCCTTCGACGGACCGCCGCCGGCATTCCTCAGTTGGTCGCAGTCTGCCGAGCCGGCGCTCACCACTCCGGCGGCCCGCCTCTTCTCGCTCGCCGGAGTCGACCCTCTGCCCGTCGGCGTTCGCCACGCCCGTCAGATCCTCGCGTCGGGAGGATCGGACGAGGGCGGGACCCCCTCCGAACGGCTTGTACTTCTCGGGCAATCCAACCTCGGACGGCAGGCGACGCCCCATCCGAGCAAGTTGAGAGAGGAGGGGGTCCCGCCCTCGTCACCGCCGTCCTTGGTCGCGAGATCCCTCTGGGTCGAGCTCGAACGGGACGAGCGCCCCCACGATGTCCTACGCGGCGTCGACCTGACGATCCGACGCGGCGAACGCGTGGCGCTGATGGGCCGCAACGGCGCCGGCAAGAGCACGCTGCTGCGCGCCGCCGCCGGGCTGATCGAGTCCGCCGCCGGCAAGATCGAGATCCCGACCGGCATCGCCCTCCTGACCCAGAACCCCGGCGACTACCTCGTCCGTGAGCGGGTCGGCGACGAGCTCCCCGGCAAGGAAGGAGCCGCGGCGCTGCGGGTGGTCGGCCTCGAGCACGCCGTCGACGCCGACCCGCGCGACCTCTCCGGCGGCGAGCGCCAGCGCCTGGCCCTGGCGATCGCCCTCGCGGGCCGCATGGAGGGCGACCGCCTTCCCGGCCTCATCGCCCTCGACGAGCCCACCCGCGGCATGGACCGCACCCGCAAGGACGACCTCGTGGCGCTGATCGACTCGCTCTCCGCGCGTGGCGCCGGCGTCGTCGTCGCCACCCACGATGTCGAGTTCGCCGCCGCCTTCGCCGAGCGCGTCGTCCTGCTCGGGGAAGGCGTCGCGATCGCCGACGGCCCGGCGGCAGAGGTGCTCTCCGGCGGCTGGTACTTCGCCACCGAGGTGGCGCGCGTCCTCGACCTGCCCGGCATCGTCACCCCCGAGCAGGGCGCCGCGGCGCTGGCAGCGTCTGGCGGCTTCCTCAACCATAGGTTGAGGAAGCCGCCACGGGGGCGCCGATGAGCTGGGAGCTGGTCAGCTTCCTCATCCTCGGCGCCGTCCTGCTCGGCGGCTTTGCCTGGTATGAGCGCTCGCGGCCGCCCTCGCAGGTCGTCGCCCTGGTCGCGGCGCTGGCGGCGCTGGCGATCGCCGGCCGCATCGCCTTCGCCGCCTTCCCCAACGTCAAGCCGACCACCGACATCGTCATCTTCGCCGGCTACGCGCTCGGCGGCGCCCCGGGCTTCGCGGTCGGCGCCCTCGCCGCCCTCGTCTCCAACTTCTGGTTCGGCCAGGGGCCGTGGACCCCGTGGCAGATGGCGGGGTGGGGGTTGTGCGGCGTCCTCGGCGCGGCGCTGGCGCTCGGTGGCCGCAACGTCGGCCGGCTCACCCTCGCCGCCACCTGCGGCTTCGCTGGAATTGCCTACGGCGCTCTGCTGAACTTCTCCCTGATGGCAACCTACGGAGGCGAGTTGTCGTTGCAGCGCTTCGGCGTGCTCGAGGGGCGGGCGATCCCCTTCGACGCCGCGCACGCGATCGGCAACGTCACCCTCGCCCTGATCGCCGGCCCGGCGATGGTGCGGATGCTGGTCCGCTTCCGCGAGCGCTTCGAGTGGCGGAGTGGAGCTCCGCCCGCCGAGCCCGGGGATGGCTCCTCGTCCGCCGAGCCCGGCGACGGCCCGCCCTCGCGCGGGCGGCTGAAGCCGGCACTGCGCGCCCTCGCCCTCGCCCTCGCCCTGCTCCTCCTGGCGGCGGCGCTGCTGACGCCCCAGCAGGCCGAGGCCTCCCGGGTCAGCCGCGGCGCCGCCTGGCTGCTGGCCCAGCAGAACGAGGACGGCGGCTTCGGCGCCGACGCCGAAAGGAAGTCCGGCGCCGAAATGACCTGCTGGGCGATGCTGGGGCTGGCAGCCGCCGAGATCAACCCGCTCGACGCCAGCAGGGGCGGCCACAGCACCGTCGACTTCCTCCGCGGCCACCTCGGCGAGGTGACCAGCCCCGGCGACCTCGCCCGCACGATCGTCGCCCTCGACGCCGCGGGCGTCGACCCCCGCGACTTCGGCGGCCAGAACCTCGTCGCCCGGCTGCTCGGCAAGCGCCGCGACAACGGCTCCTACGAAGGCTGGCCGGTCTCGACCGCCTTCGCGGTGATCGCCCTGCGCGCCGCCGGCGCCACCGGCGGCCTCGAGCAGACGCTCTCCTGGCTGCGCCAGGTCCAGAACGACGACGGCGGCTGGGGGGATGTCCCCGGCAGCCCCAGCAGCTCGGACGGGACCGGCGCCGTCCTGCAGGCGGTCTCGCCGGACTCGAAGGCGTCGAACAAGGGGCTCTCCTACCTGCGCTCCGCCCAGCGCAAGGGCGGCGGCTACTCGATCGGCGGCAACGGAGCGGTCAACACCCAGTCGACCGCGTGGGCGATCCAGGGGATCATCGCCGCCGGCGCCGACCCCGCCTCCTTCCGCCGCGGCGGCGCCAGTGCCCTCGACTACCTCGACGCCCACCAGGAGGCCGACGGCCACTACCGCTACTCCGGCGACAGCGACCAGACCCCGGTCTGGGTCACCGCCTACGGGATCGTCGCCACCGCCGGGGACGCCTACCCGATCGCTGCCCCGGCCCGCAAACCGGTGCCCAGGACCGCGCCGAGCACCGGCTCCGGGACCTCCGGCGGCATCACGCCGTCCCCGGTCACCCCGGCTCCGAGCCTCGAATCGCCGGTCGTCCCGCCCTCGGGCTCGAGCAGCGGCTCCGCGGGCGCCGGCGCCGGCCCCGGCTCGAGCACCGGCTCCGCCGGCAAGGGCGCCGCCGCCGGCGCCGCCCAGCCCGGGCAGTCGCAGGGAGGCGGGGCCGACGCCGGCGCCCCGCAGGAAGCCGTCCCGGTGCCGCGGCAGCCGGACGAGTCGACCTCCTCCTCGGAGTCCGCCGACCAGTCCTCCAGCGAGGATTCTGGCAGCAGCGTCGCCGGCTCGATCCTGCTCGGCCTGCTCGCCGGCTGCCTCCTCTTCGGCGCCGCCTGGGCCGGCCGCCGCGGCTGGATGCGCTGGCGCTACGGCCTCTGACCGGTCGGCGGCGGCCGATACCCTCGAGCCATGGACGTCGAGACGGCGATACGCACCCGCCGCACCCACAAGGCCTTCGGCGCCGAGCCGCTGCCGCGCGAGCAGCTCGACGAGCTGCTGGAGCTGGCCAGCTGGGCGCCGAACCACAACCTCACCGTCCCCTGGCGTTTCCGCGTCGTCGGCCCGCGCACGCTGGAGCGGCTGAAGCAGGCCGCCGGCCCCGAGGGCGCCGCCAAGCTCGACCGCTGCCCGACCCTGGTCGTCGTCTCCTGCCTGCTCGGCGGCGCCGATCCAATCCAGGACGAGGAGGACCTGCACGCGACCGCCGTCGCCTCCTACATCGTCCTGCTCGCCGCCCACGCCCGCGGCCTCGCCGGCTACTGGCGCACCCCGGCGCTGCTGCGCGAGCCCGCCGGCCGCGCCGCCGCCGGCATCCCCGAGTCCGAGCGCGTGGTCGGCCTCCTGCACCTCGGCCACCCGCGCCAGGAGCGCCCGGCCCCGGAGCGGCCCGGCGCCGACGGAGCCGTCACCTACCTCGACTGATGCCCGTGCCAGCCGACCGCCCAGCCGCCGCCGACCGATGCTGACCCGCGCCCGCGCCCTCGAGGAGATCGCCGGCCAGCGCTTCGAGGTGGTGGTGATCGGCGGCGGCATCACCGGCGCCGGCGTCGCCCTCGACGCCGCCTCGCGCGGCTACTCGGTGGCGCTGCTGGAGCGGGGCGACTACGCCGTCGGCACCTCCAGCCGCTCCTCGAAGATGGTCCACGGCGGCCTCCGCTACCTGCAGAACTTCGACCTCGGCCTCGTCCGCGAGGCGCTGCTGGAGCGGCAGCTGATGGTCCAGCTCGCCCCGCACCTCGTCTACCCGACGCCGTTCCTCGTCCCCGCCCTGGGCGAGGAGCGCCGCGACCGCAAACTCGGCATGGGCCTCAACCTCTACGACGTGATGGCGACGACCCGGGTCGGCCGCAGCCGCCGCGAGATGCGCGCCGCCAAGGAGGAGGACGAGGACTTCTACTGGGCGCCGGACCGCCACCGCACGATCGGCCGCGAGGAGGTGCTGGAGCTGGTGCCGGCGCTCGCCGCCCGCGACCCCAAGGACGCCTACCTCTTCTACGACTGCCAGACCGACGACGTGCGCCTCGTCCTCACCGTGCTCGGCGAGGCCGAACGCTTCGGTGCCGTCTCCCTCAACGGCGCCGACGTCACCGAGGTCCTCTTCGACGACGGACAGGCCGCCGGGGTCGCCTTCGTCGACGCCGAGTCGGGCGAGCGGGCCGAGGTCCGCGCCGGCGCCGTCGTCAACGCCACCGGCGTCTGGGCCGACCGCATCCGCCCCGAGGAGGTGGTGGGGGAGGAGGACGTGCCGCGGATCGCGCCCAGCCGCGGCGCCCACCTGCTGCTCGACCAGGCCGACCTGCCGATGGGCCGCGCCGCCTGCATCGTCCCCGCCGGCGAAGGCCGGATGATCTTCTCGCTGCCCTGGTACGGCCGCACCCTGGTCGGCACCACCGACAACGACTTCGACGGCGATATCGCACACCCGCGACCCGGCGCCGAGGACGTCGCCTACCTGCTCGACGCGGTCAACGAGTTCTTCGGCGCCTCGCTCACCGACTCCGACCTGGTCGGCGCCTACGCCGGCGTGCGACCGCTGATCTCCAGCGGCGACCCGCGCAAGTCGGTCGACATCTCGCGCAAGGCGGAGCTGTACGAGACGTCCTCGGGGATGCTGACGATCACCGGCGGCAAGCTGACCACCTGGCGGCGGATGGCGAAGCAGACCGTCGACCGCCTGGTCGAGCGCGAGGGCCGCGAGGCGCCCTGCCACACGGCCGAGATCCCGCTCGGGATGGAGGCCCGCCCGGAGGACCTGGCGGCGCCGGAAGAGATCGGCGAGGAGATGCTCTCGCAGCTGGCCTTCCGCTACGGCCACGCCGCCCGCGCGGTCCTCGACCTCGTCCGTCAGGACCCCGAGCTCGGCGCCCCGATCGTCCCCGGCCGCCCCGACCTGCTGGCCGAGGTGAGGATCGCCGCCCGCCACGAGCAGGCGCGCACCGTCGCCGACGTGCTGCTGCGCCGCACCCGGCTGGGGATACTCGCGGCGCCGCAGCTGCGCGAGGCGAGCGCGGTGCGCCCTGTGGCGGAGCAGCTCGGCGCCGAGCTGGGCTGGTCGCGGCGCCAGGTCAAGCGGGAGGCGGAGGCCTGGCTGGAGGCGGCCGCGGGCGAGGGAGTCGACCCCGCCGCCGCCCGCGTCGCCGGCTGAGCGGCGCCGCGTTGCCCGCCGGGGCGCCCCGCGCAGCGACTGAGCCGCGCCCGGTGGGGCCGGTCGAATAACCTGCCGCCTCGATGAACAAGGCCGAGCTGGAATCCAAGCACCTGTCCGAGCTGCACTCGCTGGCAGCCGAGGCCGGGGTCGAGCGCTACCGGATGCTGTCCCGCGCCGAGCTGATCGAGAAGCTCAGCGGCGGCGGCACCGAGGGCGGCTCCGAGGGCTCCGGCGGACGCTCCGCCAAACGCGAGCGTGCGCCGCGCGAGCGCCAGCCGCGCGAGCGCCCGCAACGCGAGCGCCCGCAACGCGAGCGCCCGCCGCGGCGCCGTCGCCGCGAAGGCCAGGGCGACGAGCTCGCCGACGAGGCCCTCGACGGCGGTCGCGAGCCGGCTGCGCCCGAGCGCGCTCCGGAGCCGCCGCCCGCGCCGGCCGAACCCGCCCCGCCCGCTGCCGCTCCGGCCCCGCCCGCCGGCGAGGCCGCCCGCCCGCGCCGTCGCCGCCGGCGCCGCCGCTTCGGCCGGCGCAAGGAGGGCGTGACGATCCAGGACCTGTTGCTGCCGCCCGAGGCCGGGCGCCAGACGATCCTCGCCGCCGAGACCGGTGAGGCCTGCACGGCGCTGCTGCGCGGGGTCGCCGCCGGCCTCGCCGCCGCCCCCGATGGTCCGGACCCGGTCGTGCTGCTGATCGACCCCAGCCCCGAGGAGCTGGCCGACTGGAAGCGCGAGGCGCCGCAGGCGGAGATCGTCGCCGCCGGCCAGGCCCGCCACGCCACCGACGCGCTGGCCCAGGCGAGTGCCCGTGCCGGCGCCGGCGAAGACGTGATGCTGCTGGTCGACTCCCTGACCCGCCTCGCAGAGGCCTACGGCGACGCCGACTCGGCCAAGGAGTTCTTCGACGCCGGCCGCGTGCAGGGCGGCGCCGGCGGCGGCTCCCTCACGGTCGTCGCGGCGATCGAGCGCCCCGCACAGGGTTAGTCGAGCAAGGGGGGACAGGCGCTGCTAGCGCCTGTAGGCGATGCGGCGCCAGCTCGGCTCTTTGGAGAGCTCGATCAGCTCGGAGCTGCGGTCCGGCTGGACGTAGCCGAAGGTCTGGGTGCGCTCGTCGAAGACGACGTCGAGCTCACCCTCCTTGACCCGCTGGTCGAGCCAGGCGCCGCGGAAGACGAGGCGGCGGATCCAGTGGACGAGGGAGCGGTTGGCGGGGCCGACCAGCTCCTCCCAGTTCTCGTTGATGTGTTCGCCGAGGCGGGAGCTGGGCTCGGCGATCTCGCCGCTGACCGCGAGGTCGAGGAGATCGTCGAGCTCCTCCTGGCTGAGGCCCTGGTGGACGAAGGCGAGCTTGACGGCGGCCTGCTCGACGCGCTGCGCGAAGTCCTCCTCGTTGAAGGCGAAGCGCAGCTCGCCGTACTCGAGCACATAGTCGGAGCCCGACTCGTAGTTCCCTCTGCGGGTCGTCTTCTTATCCATGAGTTGAAGCCAATCCTGCCCGCGCAAGCCCGGCGAGAGCAGGTCCATGATCTTGCCGATCATCCTAGTTCGGTGCCTGCTCGGGCAGGGCGCTGAACGGGGGGTTGCACCGAAACCGGGTAGCGGACCGGCTAGCCTCGCCCCGGGGAACGCGAATGATCGACCTCCACTGCCACATCCTGCCCGCCCTCGACGACGGCGCCCTCGACATCGACGACAGCGTCGCGATGGCCCGCGTCGCCGCCGCCGACGGCATCGAGGCGGTCTGCGCGACGCCCCACATCCGCCACGACCACGACGTCCGCATCGAGGAGATCGAGCCGCGGGTCGGCGAGCTGAACGCGCGCCTGGCCGAGGAGGGCGTCGAGCTGACGGTGCTCAGCGGCGGCGAGGTGGCGGAGACGGCGGTCGAGAGCCTGACCGAGGAGGAACTGGCGCGGGTGGCGCTGGGCCGCGGCCGCTGGGTGCTGCTGGAGCCGGCGCCCGGGCCGCTCGGCGACAGCCTCACCGCCCGCGTCGCCCAGCTCGCCGAGCGCGGCCACCGGGCGCTGATCGCCCACCCCGAGCGCCACCTCTCGGCCGACATGTTCGAGCGGCTGGCGGCGCTGGTGGTGGAGGGGGCGCTGGTCCAGGCGACCGCCGACTTCTTCCTCCGCGAGGAGATGGCCGACGGGATGCTGACGATGGCCGAACTGGGCCTCGTCCACGTCCTCAGCAGCGACGCCCACACCTCGCTGGCGGGACGCCCGCTGCGCCTCGGCCCCGCGGTCGAGCGGCTGGGTGCCGTCGAGGCGCTGGAGCCGCACCTGGAGTGGATGGTGCAGACGGCCCCCCGCGCGATCGTCGCCGGCGACGCCCTCGAGCTCCCCTTCGGCCCGACCGTCTGATCGTCCTCAGTCGAGGCGGCGCAGGGTGACGCGGGGGGCCAGCTCCTCGACGACGGCGCGGGCGCCGGTGCCGAGGCCGTGGCGGAGGAAGTTGGTGGCGCCGGCGGCGGCGCTCAGCTTCAGCGTCTCCTCCCACTCGCGCCCCGCCGCCATGCAGGCCGAGAGCGCGCCCATCATCGAGTCGCCGCAGCCCTCGCGCGAGCCGCGTTCGAAGCGGGGCGGGGTCAGCTCCCAGACCTGGCCGTCGCGCATCGCCCGCGCCGGCTCGCCGGCGCGGGTGACGATCGCCGCCGCGGCGCCCTGCTCCAGCAGCCGCTCCATCGCCGCCCGCATCCGCTCCGGCGTGTCGACCGGCCCCGAGACGAAGGCGGCCATCTGCCAGTCGTTGATCTTCACCAGGTCAGGCTTGCCTTCCAGCGCCCGGTCGAGCCGGGGCGGGGAGAGGTCGACGACGACCGGCGTGCCGTTGGCCTTGACGTCGGCGACCAGGCCGGCGTAGAGCTCCAGCGGCACCGCCTCGTCCGGGTAGGGACCGCATACGGCGAGGACGTCGCAGTCGAGCGCGGCGGCGACGCTGACCGAGAAGAGGTCGTCGACCTCGTGCCGGGAGGCGGGCATCGCCGCGCTCTGGGCGACCGGCACCCGCTCGCCGCTGCGGCGGTCGTGGAGGTAGGCGCCGCTCGCCTCGGCCGTCTCCACCAGCCGCAGCTCGATCGGCATCTCCTCCAGCAGGCGCCGCAGCACGACCCCGGTCTCGCCGCCGATGAAGCCGCAGAGCACCGGCTCGGCGCCCAGCTCGGCCGCCATCCGCGCCACCCACACCCCCTGGCCGCCGGCGTGGACGTGGATGTCGTCGCCGCCCTCGGCGCTCAGCGCCTCGATCGTGATCGCGAGCATCGGGTTCGGCCCGAAGACCGCGACCTTGGGCTTGGCGCTCATCGGCGCAGAGTAGGGGAGAGCCGAGGGGACGGCCGCCATTGGGGACGGATGCAGCGCCGACCGGCTCAGCTCGCCCGCCGTCTACGGCCCCTGCCGCGACGCTCCGTGCTCGGCCGCGAGGTGCGGGTCGCGGCCGGCTTCCGGGCGCGCCTGCTCGGCCTCGCCGGCCTGCGGCGCGAGGCGGCGGGGGCCGGCCTGCTGATCCCGCGCTGCCGCAGCGTCCACACCTTCGGCATGCGCTTCGCCCTCGACCTCGTCTTCCTCGACGGCGACGGGTGTGTGCTGGCGGTTCGCCGGCAGGTCCCGCCGCGCCGCCTCGCCTGGCACAGCCGCGCCGGCGCCGTGCTGGAGCTGCCGGCCGGGGAGGGGGGAGACCCCGGCCCCGCCGAGCCCTTGGGGCCGCGATGTTGCCCCAGAGACAAGAGATCGCCAGCGTCGTCGTCTGCGAGGACGACGCGATGACGCTCGACCTCCTCTGCGACCACCTCTCCGCCGATCGCTACGGCGTGCTGCCGGCCCCGAGCGCCTCCGACGCGCTGCGCCTCTGTCGCTACAACCACCCCGACCTGCTTCTTCTGGATCTCTCCCTGCCCGACGCCTCCGGCCTCGACGTCCTGCGCGAGATCCGCCAGGCCGACGGCATCGAGTCGCGCTTCGACCCGCGCCTGCCGGTGATCGTCCTCACCGGCCGCAGCGGCGACGCCGACCGCATCCGCGGCCTCGACTCCGGCGCCGACGACTACCTCACGAAGCCGTTCGTCTATCCGGAGCTGCGCGCCCGCATCGGCGCCGTCCTGCGCCGCCGCGCCGACCGCCGCGAGGGCCTGATCCGGATCGGCAACCTGATCGTCGACCCGCTCCAGCGCCGGGTCACCGTCCACGGCGAGGACGTGCCGCTGGCCAAGAAAGAGTTCGCCCTCCTCCGCGTCCTCGCCTCCGACCCCACCCGCGTCTTCGCCAAGGAAGAGCTGATGGACCAGGTCTGGGGCTTCCGCGACCCCGGCCGCACCCGCACCCTCGACTCACACGCGAGCCGCCTGCGCCGCAAACTCGACCCCGAGCACAGCCGCTACGTCGTCAACTGCTGGGGGATCGGCTACCGGCTGGTCGACGGCTGAGCGACGCCGCCTTCCTGGCGCAGGGCGCGCTCGCGCAACCCGTAGAAGGCGATCGCGACGAGCGGCTGGATGAAGTCCGCCCAGAGCACGAGCCCGGTGTTGTCCGGGTCGTGGTTGTCGTGGATCGCCTCCTGGTGGAGGTGGCCGTAGGCGTCGCCGAGGTAGGAGATCGAGACGACCAGGACGGCGGCGAGGAGGAAGCGGTCGCGGAACCAGATGCAGAGGACGCCGAGGACGCCGATCGCCAGGTCGGCGAACCCGACCTCGGTCTGGAAGCCGCCGTCGCCGTTGGTGTAGCCGATTTCCCGCGCTACGTCGGGGCCGTCGAAGAAGTGGAACATCGCCCCCATGATCGAGCCGATCCCGACGCCGACGACCATCCACCAGACGAGGAGGATTTCGAAGGTGCGGGCGGCGCTGCGCGGCTGGCTGTCGCGGTGGAGGTGGATCGCGGCGCCGACCAGGGCTACGGCGCTGAAGAAGACGAACGGCATTGGGTCGTTTTCGGCGGCGGCCCGGCGGGACTTGAGCCCTGGGCGACCCGATCCCCGCCGATGACGGGATCCCCGCAGCCGGGCCCCTTGCCCTGCCCGGCTGCGGTCTCCCTGTGCTGCGGCGCTACTTCTTCTTCTGCTTCGGCGCCGGCGACTCGTAGTGGAGGATCGAGAGCTTGGTCGGGATCGAGTCCGACTTGTCCTTGGCGAGCCGGTTGGCGGCCTCCTCCTGGATCTCCAGCGCCCGGCTGAGGGCGTCGGCGAGGATCTTGTTCAGCTCGGTCCAGCCCTGCTCGTCGAGCAGCAGCGGGGTCTGGCTGATGTGCGAGTCGGTGCGGGCGTCGATCGTGCCGGCGATCATCGCCTCGGTCGCGTCCTGGCCGATCGACTCGAGGATCACGCCGGAGATGCCCTTGCGGGCCGAGGCCGGGATCTTCGCCCACTCGGCGTCGCTGAAGAAGGCGCGCTCGGTCGCCCGGTAGAAGTGCTCGACGGCGCCGCGGCGCGGCTCAGTTTTGACCAGTTCGACGCAGTTGTATTCGAGCAGCGTCTTGACGTGGTAGCTGACGTTGCCGAGCGGCTCGCCGAGTTCCTGGGCGAGCTGGTTCGGGCTCGAGATGCCGCGCTGCAGCGAGGTCAAGATGCTGACGCGCAGGGGGTGGGCCAGCGCCTTGGCGAGCTGCTGGGTGATGCCCTCTGGAGACGTTCGGGTCTGAGGCAAGGAGGTTCCTCCAATCGATGGGGGCCGGGGTGGGTGGCGTTCTGTGGCATTTCCGGGTGCTTTTCACCCGGGTTTCTAAATCAATTATTCCAGAACGCTCCGGTACTTCTCCTTTCGACAGTCAGTTCCAGACTGAAAAAACTCCAATCCGGTAACGACCATTACATCGATTAGTGAAACGAAAGGGTCGGTGGGACGGTCCTATTCCCGCGCACCCATCGTCTCGAAGCGCCTGGCCGAGACCGCCTTGGGGTGATGGGTGCGCAGCTTGCGGCTTTCGCCGCCGAGGGCGGGGAGAGTCCCCGGGCAGTCCCGCCTTAGCGGGGCCGTGGGAGAGCGAGCGAAAGGCGCTGGGCTGTGCTGCCGGTGACGGAGGTGGTCGCCGCCTGGCCGTTCGCGGCCTCGCTGGCCGCGGCCGCCACGGCGCGGACCCTGTGGCAGGGGCGCCGGCGGACGGTGCTGAACGAGGCGCTGCACGAGCTGCGCCGGCCGCTGCAGGCGCTGGCCCTGGTCGCTCCCGAACCGGGCGCGGCGACGCCGGATCGGCTCGACGCCTCGCTGCGGATGGCGACGGCGGCGCTGGAACGGCTCGACCGGGAGATCAACGGCGCCGTCGCCCTGCCCGTGCGCGAGGTCCTGCCGGCGCGGCCGCTGGTCGAGGGGGCGGTCGAGCGCTGGCGGCCGCGGGCGCGGCGCGGCGGCAGCACGCTGGAGCTGCGCTGGCTGGCGGCCGCGGCGACGATCCGCGGCGACGGAGCGGAGATCGCGCAGGCGCTCGACAACCTGATCGTCAACGCGATCGAGCACGGCGGCCGCCGGATCGAGGTGCGGGCGACGCTCGCCGTCGGCTGGCTGCGGCTGGCGGTCCTCGACTCCGGCCGCGGCGACGCGCCCGGCGGCGGCCGTGCATACGAGCAGGGCGGCGCAGCCGAGCCTGGAGGCGCGCGCGACTGGCACCGGCGGGGCCCGGAGCGGCTGGTCGCCCGGCTCTCGGGCAGGCGGCGTCACGGCCACGGGCTGCGGGTCGTGCGCCGGACCGCGACCGCCCACGACGGCCAGTTCGCGCTGCGCTCCTCGGCGCGGGGGACCGAGGCGGTGCTGGAGCTGCCGCTGCTGAGCGGCGAGGCGCCATGAACCGCCGCGGCAGGGCGGTCGCCTTCCTGCTCGCGGCGCTGGCCGCCGCCACGGCGGCCGCGGCGATCGCCGACGGCTACGGCAGCCGGGTCGCCCGCGGCTACGGCGAGCTGCGGCCAGTGCTCGTCGCCGGCCAGGAGTTGCGGCCGGGCAGGCCGATCGACCCCGCGCTCGCGACCGAGAGCCTCGAGGTGCGGCGGGTCCCGGCCCGCTTCGTGCCGCCGGGCGCGCTCGCCGCGGCGGCCGAAGCGGTGGGGCTCGTCCCGGCGGCGGCGGTCCCGGCCGGCGCCTATCTGCTGGCCTCGCAGCTGCGCCCACCCGAAGCGGCCGGCGCCGGCGCCGGGCCAGCGCTCGGTGCGGGGCGCCGGCCGGTAGAGATCGTCGTCAGCGGCGCCGACGCGCTCTCGGTCGCCGGCGCCTCACCCGGTGGGGCCAGGGTCGACGTGGTGGTGACGAGCGAACCTGCCGGAGCGGGGGCGGGGCGCACCTACGTCGCTGCCGCGGCGGTGCCGCTGCTGGCGCTGGCCCCGGGCGTCGACGGCGCCGGCCCGGGCGGGACCGCGGCCGCCACCCTCGGGCTGACCCGGCGCCAGGCGCTGCGGCTGATCGCGGCGCAGAGCTTCGCCCGCCAGGTGACGATCATCCCCAGGGGCTGAGTTGGGCGCGCGCGAGGGGGTCCACACCGGGGCGCACGAGCGCCACCTCGCCGCGCTGGCGGCGTCGCTGCGGGGCCGCCTGGTCGAGCGCCGCCGCGCCGCCGCCGCTGCCGGCCGCCGGGCGGAGGGCGAGCTGGGCGGCGCCGTCCGCGACCTGGTCGAGCGCGAGGGGGCGCTGCTGGGGGCGGCCGAGCGCGAGCTGGTGGTGGCGCGGATCCTCCGCGACAGCATCGGGCTGGGGCCGCTCGAGGTCCTGCTGGCGGACCCGGAGGTGGAGGAGGTGATGGTCAACGGGCCCGGCTCCGTCTACGTCGAGCGAGGGGGGCGGATCGAGGCGACCGAGGTCGCCTTCGCCGACGAGGAGGAGCTGCGCAACGCGATCGAGCGGATCCTGGCACCGCTCGGCCGCCGCGTCGACGAGCTCAGCCCGATGGTCGACGCCCGCCTCGCCGACGGCTCGCGCGTCAACGTCGTGATCCCGCCGCTGGCGATCGACGGGCCGGCGGTCTCGATCCGCCGCTTCGGCGCCAACCGCCCCGGGCCGGAGCAACTGGTGGCGCTGGGGACCCTGGTCCCCGAGCAACGCGACCTGCTGGCGACGGCGGTGCGGGGCCGCCGCAGCGTCCTCGTCAGCGGCGGCACCGGCTCCGGCAAGACGACGCTGCTCAACGCCCTCTCCAGCTTCGTCTCGCCGGGCGAGCGGGTGGTGACGATCGAGGACGCGGCCGAGCTGCGGCTGCAGCAGCCGCATGTGGTGCGGCTGGAGAGCCGGCCGGCGGGCGTCGAGGGCAAAGGGGAGGTGACGATCCGCGACCTGCTGCGCAACGCCCTGCGGATGCGGCCCGACCGGATCGTGATCGGCGAGGTGCGGGGACCGGAGGCGCTCGACCTGCTGACCGCGCTCAACACCGGCCACGACGGCGCCCTTTCGACCGTCCACGCCAACTCACCGGCCGACGCGCTGCGGCGGCTGGAGACGCTGGCGCTGATGGCCGGGGTCGGGCTGCCGCACGAGGCGATCGCCGAGCAGGTCCGGCGCGGGGTCGACCTGGTGGTGCAGATGGAGCGGCGAGCGGACGGCTCGAGGCGGGTGGCGGAGATCGTCGCGACCGAATCCCTGGGCACGCGCGGGTGATCGGCGCAACCGGACTGCTGCCCGCCCTCGCCGGCGCCGCCGCGGGCGGGCTGCTGGCGCTGGCGGCGCGCGAGGCGTTGCTGGCGAGCCCGGCCGCGGCGCGCTGGCTGCGGCTGGCGCTGGAGCCGCTGCGGCGGGTGGGCCGGGAGGGCTACGCGCCCTCGACCGTGGAGCGGCGGCGGCTGGCGGCGCTCGGCGCCGGCGCCGCGGTGCTCGGCGGCTGGGTGCTGGGCGGGCCGACGGTGGCGCTGCCGCTCTCGGTCGCCGGGCCGGCGCTCGCCACCTGGGCGATCTCCAGCCGCCGCCGCCGCTACCGCGCCGCGGTCGAGCGCTCGCTGCCCGAAGTCGCCACCGCGGTGGCCGACTCGCTCAGCGCCGGGCGCTCGCTGCGCGCCTCGCTGCCGGCGGCCGCCGCCTATCTGGACGGGCCGCCGGCGGCGGAGCTGGCGCGGCTCGGCGCCGAGCTCGACCTCGGCGCTCCGACGACCACCGCGGTCGCCGCCTGGCGGCAGCGGATGCGCTCGGAGCGGGTCGACGCCTTCGCCGCGGCGCTGCTCAGCCAGCGGCTCGCCGGCGGCGACCTCGCCGGCCTGCTGCGCCGCTTCGCCGCCGGCGCCGCCGAGCGCGACCGCGCCGTCGAGGACGCCCGCTCGGCCACCGCGCAGGCCCGCTTCACCGGCCTGCTGGTGGTGGCGATGCCGAGCGGCGGCGCCCTCTTCGCCGAGCTGCTGCAGCCCGGCTTCGTAGCCAAGCTGCTCGCCTCGCCGCCGGCGGCGGTGCTGCTGGCGCTCGCCGCGGCGCTCCAGGTCGCCGGCTTCGTCGCGATCCGCCGCTTCGCCCGGGTGGTCGAGTGAGGCCTCTCCAGCAGCGGTGCGCCTCTTCCGCGGATAGCGGGGTAAAAGGCGCACCGCTGGAGGCGGCGTGAGCGCCGCCGCGGCGCTGGCGGCCCTCGCGGCGCTGCTGGGGTGCGCTGCGGCCTGGGAGCTGCTCGGCGGCCGTGCCGGGCGCGACGCGCCCGCGCTGCCCTTCGGCCTCAGCCGCCGCTCCGCCCGCGCGGCGCTGCGGCTGGGGTTGCCGGAGCGGCTGCGCCGAGCCGGCCTCGAGGGCCGTCTCTCGCTCGGCGCGGTCCTCGTCGCCAAGCTCGCCGGCGCCGCCTGCGGCGGCCTCGCCGCGCTGCTGGCGGCGCCGGCGGCGCCGGGGCGGACGGTGCTGCTGGTGGCGGTCGGGATGCCGGCCGCCGGCTTCCTCGTCCCCGATGCCCTGCTCGAGCGCGAGGCGCGCCGGCGCCGGCGCCGCCTGGTCGCGGCGCTGCCGGACGCCCTCGACCTGCTCGCCGTCAGCGCCGGCTCAGGCCGCGGCCCCGCCGCCGGCCTCGAGCAGCTGGCGCGGGCGGGGGAGGGGCCGCTGGCCGAGGAGCTGCGGATCGTCGTCTCCGAGCTCTCCTGCGGGGTGCCGCTCGGCGCCGCCCTCGCCTCGCTCCGCGCCCGCGTCCCCGGCAGCGAGCTGGCGACGCTGGTCGCCTCGATCGAGCGCTCGCGCCGCTTCGGCTCGCCGCTCGCCGATCAGCTGCGCCGCCAGGCCGGCGCCCTGCGCCGCGACGGCCGCCGCGCGGTCGAGGAGCGGGCCGCCCGCGCCGCCCCCAAGATCCAGCTCGTCGTCGCCCTCGTCCTCGTCCCCTCGGTCCTGCTGATGATCGCCGCCGCCCTGATCGCCAACGCCGGCACCCTCCTGGCCGGCTTCTGAGCGCGCCGCCGGTCCCGCGCTCAGGCGCTGAGGGACGTCTCGCCCACCTCGTCGCGCAGCCGTTTTGCGACCGAGGCGCTGGCGCCGGCGACGGTGTCGAGCTCCTCGGCCGACTCCTTGTGGCCGTTGACGTAGCAGCAAAGGGTTCCGTCGACCAGCTCGAAGGCGAACTTGTCCGGCGAGGTGTCGGTCAGCCAGACGATGAAGGTGGGGGCGAAGAGGCGGCGCAGCCAGACCGCGTCCTGCTGCTTGTCGGCAAAGATCTCGTACTTGTCGTCGAGGATCTCGCTCTCCAGCTTGACCCGCTCTTTCGAGGTGCGGAAGACGTCCTCCAGCCCCTCGAGCATGCGCAGGCCGAACTTGCGCTGGACGTAGAGCTCGGGCACGTGGGCGACGCACTCGGGAACGTCGATCAGGCCGACGGTGTAGCGGTAGTAGCTGGTCTGCTCGTTGCCGTCGCTGTCGCGCGTCTCCTCCTCGTAGGTATATAGAGCGAGGGTGCCTTCGATGCCGTCGCCGATCGGGCCGGTGAGGGTGCGCTCGGCGTAGCGGTCGTCGCCCTTGCACAGCAGCGGCGTCGCCGCCGGCAGCGGGCAGCGGCCGCCGAGGGCGAGGCCGCGCTGGCTGGCGTAGACCTGGAAGAAGGAGTCGGTCGCCTTCGAGTCGGCGATCCCCCAGACGATCGCGACGCCGAGCAGCAGCACGACCAGGGCCGCCCCGAGCCCGACCAGCCAGCCGGTGAAGGCGGTCACCCCGACCAGCGCGATCAGCATGAAGACGCCGATCAGGACGCGGGTCAGCGTCTTGCGCATCAGCCGCTTGAAGTGGTACGCGCGCAGGTCATTGGCGTCGTCGGGCACCTCGAGCGGGCCGGCCTCCGCGGACGGCGGCAGCGCCTCCGCGGACGGCGGCGGCGCCTCGCTCGACGGCGCGCCCGCCTCCTCTGACGGTGACGGCGAGCCTGGGACTTCCTCGGGCGAATTCACGCGCAGAACCTACCGCCCGCTCAGGCGGTGTTCGACGGCGCTGCTCGAACAAGCGTCTGCAAATGGGCTTGCAGAGGGAGGTGGTGTTGCAAAGTGGGGGAGTGTGGGTTATTGTGGCGCTCGAGTTGAAGCCCAGGACCGGGGTGGTGAGGCTCCTCCCACCTCATCACTCCGGTCCAACTCTTTTCCGGCCCTCCCGCTCAGAAAGGACTCGCCGAGGTGGCTTTTCGGGGTCTCTACGAGCACAGCCTCGATTCCAAGGACCGCCTCACGGTTCCTTCGCGCTTCCGCGCCTCGCTTGCAGACGGAATCGTTCTCTCCAAGGGCTTCGACCCCTGCGTCTGGGTGCACACGACCGACGAGTTCGAGCAGCTCTCCGACCGCTTCCTCTCGCCGCACAGCCCCTTCGGCCGCGACGCCCGGCAGCTGCGCCGCCGCTTCCACGGCGGCTCCTTCGACGAGAAGCTCGACTCCGCCGGCCGCATCCGCATTCCCAAGCCGCTGATCGAGCACGCCGGGCTCGACGGCAACTGCGTCGTGATCGGCGCCGGGGAGTACCTGGAGATCTGGAACGCCGACGCCTGGGCCAAGCAGGAGGAGGAGCTCGACGCCGCCGCCCCCGAGATCGCCGAGGGCCTGGCCGCCGCCGGGACTGCGTGACCATGAGACTCAATGCCGGGCGAATCCCCACCCACTACGGCCGCGGATCGACGGGCTCCGGCGCCGATCCCCGCCTGGCGCTGCCGCCGGGGGTCGGGACGATGAGCCACGAGCCCGTCCTCGCCTCCGAGCTGGTCTCGCTGCTGGCCCCCGGGCCGGGCCAGACCGCGGTCGACTGCACCTTCGGCGGCGGCGGCCACGCCCGCCTCCTCGCCGCCCAGCTGGGCTCCTCCGGGACGCTGATCGGGATCGACCGCGACCCCGCCGCCGAGGCGCGCTTCGCCGAGTTCGCCGCCGCCGCGCCCTGCCGCACCCGCTTCATCGGCGCCGACTTCGCCGAAGGTCTGCGCGCCCTGCGCGGCGAAGGCATGCGCCCAGACATGATCTACATGGACCTGGGAATGTCTTCGATGCAGGTCGATGCCTGGGAGCGGGGCTTCTCCTACTCCTACGACGCGCCGCTCGACATGCGGATGGACACGCGTCAGCGCTTCACCGCGGCCGACCTCGTCAACGAGTGGCCGGAGTCCCGGATCGCCCGGGTCCTGCGCCGCTTCGGCGAGGAGCGCTACGCCGGCGGCATCGCCCGCGAGATCGCCCGCCGTCGCCCGCTCTCCACGACCGCGGAGCTGGTCGCGGCGATCAAGGCGGGGATGCCGACCGCCGCCCGCTTCGGCGGCGGCCATCCCGCCAAGCGCAGCTTCCAGGCGATCCGGATCGCCGTCAACGCCGAGCTGGAGATGCTGGAAGAAGCGCTGCCGCTGGCCTGGTCGGCGCTTGCCGTCGGCGGTCGCTTCGCGGCGATCTCCTTCCACTCGCTCGAGGACCGGCCGGTGAAGCAGTTCCTCGCCGCCAAGGCACGCGGCTGCGTCTGTCCGCCGGAGCTGCCGGTCTGCGTCTGCGGCCACGAGCCCGAGGCGGAACTGCTGACCCGGCGCGCGGTCTCGCCCGGCCCCGAGGAGGCCGAGGCCAACCCGCGCTCGCGCTCGGCCCACCTGCGGGTGGCGCTGAAGATCGCCGAGCCGGCGCCGAGGGAGGAGACGGGCTGATGGCCGTCGCCGTCCCCAAGCGCGCCACCGCTCCGGCCCCGGCGCCATCGCGGACGACGTCGCCGCGCCGCAAACCGGCGGCTCCGCGCCGCAAACCGGCGGCTCCGCGCCGCAAACCGGCGCCCGCCCGCGCTCCGCAGCGCGCGCGGCCGAGGAAGCGTCCCGCCGGCGGCCAGCTGATCCCGCTCGCCGTCGCCGGCGCCGGCCGCACCGCGGTCGCCGTCAGCCAGTTCCCGGACTCGGGCCTGATGGTGCGGATGACCCGCGGCCGGCTCTGGATCGGCGTCCTCGGCGTGCTCCTGGCCGGGATCGTCGCCCTCAACGTCATCACCCTCAGCTTCGCCGCCTCCTCGGGACAGATCGCCGAGCAGATCACGACCCTGGAAAAGGAGAACTCGGTGCTGGGCGGCCGCGAGGCGCAGCGCTACGCGACCGAGCGCATCCGCTACGAGGCGGCCGTCGCCGGCCTGGTGATGCCGAACGCCGACTCGCCGCAGGTGATCGAAGCCGGGCCCGACGACGTCGCCAGGGCGGCGGCGCGGCTGGCCGCGGCGGGCTGAGGAGCCGCGCGGATGCGCTTGATCGAGCGCAGGATCGGCCTCCTCTTCGCCGGCTTCCTGCTCTGCTTCCTCCTCGTCATCTGCCGCGCCTTCTGGCTGCAGGGGGTGCAGGGCGCCCAGCTCGCCTCCGACGCGATCTCCCAGCAGACCGAGCTGGTCACCGTGCCGGGCCTGCGCGGCAGCCTGCTCGACCGCCGCGGTAACCGGCTCGCCTCCTCCGAAGACGCGGCGACGATCTACGCCACGCCCTACCAGGTGAAGAACCCGCCGCGGGCGGCGGCCAGGCTGGCGCCGATCCTCGACCAGCCGAAGGGCGAGGTGCTGGAAGCGCTGACCGCCGAATCGGGCTTCTCCTACGTCGCCCACAAAGTCGACCTCGGCACCGCCGCCCAGGTCGAAGCCCTCGACCTGGAAGGGCTCGGCGAGCTGCCGGACAGCCGCCGCACCTACCCGCAGGGCGAAATGGCGGCGCAGGTGGTCGGCGCCGTCGGCTCCGAAAACCAGGGGTTGACCGGCCTGGAGGCCGGCGAGGAAGCGGTGCTGGCCGGCGAAGACGGAGAACGCCGCGTCGTCAACGACGCGCTCGGCGAGCCGATCCGGCTGGAGACGGTGAAGGAAGCGAGCGACGGCGAGGACATCCAGCTGACGCTCGACCCGGTGATCCAGGAGAAGACCGAGCAGGTCCTGGCCGAGGTCGGCGAAACGTACCTGCCGAAGGGGGCGACGGCGATCGTCATGGACCCGCGCAGCTCGCAGGTCCTGGCGATGGCGAACTGGCCGCCGGTTGACCCCACCGACCTCTCCAGCGCCAGCAACGAGGACCTGCTGAACAAGGCGACGGGCTTCACCTACGAGCCGGGCTCGACCTTCAAGGCGTTCACGGTTGCGGCGGCGCTGGAGGAGGGAACGGTGACCCCGGAGACCGCCTTCACGCTGGCCCCCAGCATCCAGGTCGCGGACCGCACGATCGAAGAGTCGCACCTGCGCGGCACCGAAACCCTCACCGTCTCCCAGATCCTCGCCCAGTCCTCGAACGTCGGCGCGGTGACGGTGGGGCTCGGCGTCGGCTCCGAGAAATTCAGCCGCTGGATCGCCCGCTTCGGCTTCGGCCGCGCGACCGGGGTCCAGTTCCCGGCCGAGGAGCGGGGGATCGTCCCCGAGCTCGACGAATACTCGGGCTCGACGATGGGCAACCTGCCGCTCGGCCAGGGCCTGGCGGTGACGCCGATGCAGATGATGGCCGGCTACGCGGCGATCGCCGACGGCGGCGTGCTGCGCCCACCGCAGCTGATCAAGCGGATCGGCGAGCGCGAGATCCACGAGCCGAAGGGGCGGCGGGTGATCGACCCGAGCGTCGCCGCCCAGGTCCGCGAAATGCTCGAGGGCGTGCTGGCCCCCGGCGGCACCGCCTCCGAGGTCAGCGTCCCCGGCTACACCCTGGCCGGCAAGACGGGAACCGCCGAGGTGGCCGAAAACGGGACCTACTCGGAGACCAAGTACGTCGCCTCGTTCATGGGCTTCGCCCCCGCCCAGAACCCGCAGCTCCTGGTCGGGGTGATCGTCGACCAGCCGCAGGGCGAAATCTACGGCGGCTCGGTGGCGGCGCCGGCCTTCGGCCAGATCGCCGAATTCGCCCTGCCCTACCTCGGGGTCCCGCAGGAATAGCGGCCGGGCCGGGGCACCCGACTTCCTACCTAGAATCGGGCGGATGATGAGGCTGGACGAGCTGGTCGTGGGGGTCCCCGGGGTCGACCGGGTCGTCGGCGACGGCGACGTCGAGGTCCGCGACCTCGCCTATGACAGCCGCAGGGCCGGGCCGGGGACGCTGTTCTTCTGCGTGCCCGGCGAGAAGGTGGACGGGCACCGGTTCGGCCGCCAGGTGGCCGAGGCCGGGGCGGCGGCGCTGGTGGTCGAGCGGCGGCTGGAGCTGGAAGTGCCGCAGGTCGTGGTCGCGGACGCGCGGGCGGCGATGGCGCCGCTGGCGGCGCGCTTCTGGGGCGACCCGACGGCGGAGCTGCGGGTGGTCGGCGTGACCGGGACCAACGGCAAGACGACCACCGCCTACCTGGTGCGGGAGATCCTCGAGCGGGTCGGGGTCCGGTGCGGCCTGCTGGGGACGGTGAAGCAGGTGGTCGGCGGGCTGGAGGAGGCGGTCGAGCGGACGACGCCGGAGGCGATCGACCTGCAGGCGACCTTCCGCCGCATGCTCGAGGGCGGCGACCGCGCCTGCGCGATGGAGGTCTCCTCGCACGCGATGTCGCTGCACCGCGCCGACGCGATCCACTTCGAGGTCGCCCTCTTCACCAACCTGACCCAGGACCACCTCGACTTCCACGCCGACATGGAGGACTACTTCCGGGCCAAGCGCAAGCTGTTCGAGGCGGGGCCCGGCACCGCGATCCTCAACGTCGACGACCCCTACGGGCGACGGCTGGCGGAGGAATTCGAGTGCGTCACCTTCTCCGCCGAGGGCCGCGAGGCGGACCTCGTCGCCACCGACGTCAGGGTCGGCGGCGCCGGGGCGGAGTTCGAGGTGGTCGAGGCGATGGGGGGCGAGGAGATCGCCGAGGGCGCCCGCAGCCGGCCCCCGGTCGGAGGGGCGGTGGGCGGGCCGAGCGCCGGAAGCGCCGCGGGCCGACCCCCGGCGCAGGCGGTGCGGACCCGCCTGCCGGGCGATTTCAACGTCGCCAACGCCCTCGGCGCCTTCGCGGCGGCGACCGCGCTCGGGGTCCCGCCGGAGGCGGCCGCGGCCGGCCTCGCCGAGGCGGCGCCGCCGCCCGGGCGGCTGGAGCCGATCGACGAGGGCCAGGCCTTCCCCGTCCTCGTCGACTACGCGCACACGCCGGACTCCCTGGCCAACGTGCTGAAAGCGGCGCGCCGCTTCACCGAGAGGCGCCTGATCGTCGTCTTCGGCGCCGGCGGCGACCGTGACCGCGGCAAGCGGCCGCTGATGGGCGAGGCCGCGGCCGAGCTCTCCGACCTCGCCGTGGTCACCTCCGACAACCCGCGCTCGGAGCCCCCGCGGGCGATCGTCGAGGACGTGCTGGCGGGGATGGAGGGCCGCGCCGGGGTCGAGGTCGAGGCCGACCGCCGCGCCGCGATCGCCCTCGCCCTGGGACGAGCCGCGCCGGGCGACACCGTCGTCATCGCCGGCAAGGGCCACGAGCAGGGCCAGGAGTTCGAGCAGGGGCGCAAGATCCCCTTCGACGACCGCGAGGTGGCCCGCGAGGAGCTGCGCAGGCTGGGCGGGGCGGCGTGAGGCTGAGCCCGGAGGAGATCGCCGCCGCGCTCGGCGCCGAGGTGCTCGCCGAGGGCGAGCCCGGCTCGCCGCGCCGGGCGACGATCGACTCCGCCGCGACCGGCCCCGGCGACGTCTTCTTCGGCCTGCGCGGCGAGAAGCGCGACGGCAGCGAGTTCGCCCCGGCGGCGCTGGAGGCCGGAGCCTGGGGCGTCGTCGTCGGCGCGTCCGCCCGCGATTCCCTCGGCCAGGGCGCGTGGGTGTTCGCGGTTGAGGACCCGCTGCGCTCGATGCAGGCGCTGGCGCGGGCCTGGCGGCGGGCGCTCGGTGCCAGGGTCGTCGGCGTCACCGGCTCGGTCGGCAAGACCTCGGTCAAGGACATCGCCCGGGCGCTGCTGCCCGGCCGCGTCCATGCCAACAGGGAGAACCTCAATACCGAGATCGGGTTGCCGCTGACCGTGCTCGAAGCGCCCGAGGACTGCGACGTCCTCGTGCTCGAGATGGCGATGCGCGGCGCCGGCCAGATCGCCGAGCTGGCGGCGATCGCCGAGCCCGACGTCGCCGTCATCACCAACGTCGGTCCCGTCCACGTCGAGCTGCTCGGCTCGGTCGGGGCGATCGCGGCGGCGAAGGCCGAGATCCTCGACGACCTGCCCGCGGGGGGGACCGCGGTGGCGCCCGTCGAGGCCGGCGAGCTGGAGCCGCACCTGGCGCCGATCGCCGAGCAGCTGCGCTTCGGGCCCGGCGGCGACGTCGAGGCGAGCGAGGCGCGGGTGGTCGAGGGGGTGACCGAGGCGCTGGTCCAGACGCCGCTCGGCGCCGCCCGCTTCCACTTCCCCTTCGCCGAGGCGCACAACCTGACCAACGCCCTCGCCGCGATCGCCGCCGGCGTCGCCCTCGGCGCCGCCCCCGCCGAGATGGCCGACCGCGCTGCGAACATAGGATTCTCCCGCTTCCGTGGTGAGCGGCTGGAGCTCGGCGACGGAATCGTCCTCGTGAACGACTGTTACAACGCCAACCCGGTGTCGATGCGCGCGGCGCTCGACCATCTCGCGACCCTCGGCGCCGAGCGGACCGTCGCGGTGCTGGGCGAAATGGGCGAGCTCGGGCCCGACTCGGCCGGCTACCACCGCGGCGTCGGCGAGCACGCGCGCGGGGCCGGGATCGACATGGTGATCGGCGTCGGTGGGCCGGCCCGCGACTACGACCCCGACGAACTGGTCGCCGACCCGTCCGAGGCGGCCGAGCTGCTCGCCGCCCGCCTCGCCCCGGGCGACGCGGTCCTGGTCAAGGGCTCGCGCTCGGCCGGCCTCGAGGCGGTTGCCGAGGCGCTGCCGGAGCTGGTGGGGGAGGGCTGATGGGCGAAGTCCTGATCGCCGGCATGGCGGCGATGCTGATCTGCATCTTCCTCGGGCCGAAATTCATCGAATACCTGCGGGTGCGCGAGTTCGGCCAGCACATCCGCGAGGACGGGCCGCAGGAGCACCACGCCAAGGCGGGGACGCCGACGATGGGCGGGCTGATCGTCTTCGCCTCGATCTGCGTCCCGTTCCTCGTCCTCTCCGACCGCGACGCTCAGAGCCTCGCCGTCTTCGGCGTCGCCATCGGCTGCGCCGCGCTCGGCTTCGCCGACGACTACATAAAGATCGTCAAACGCCGCTCGCTCGGCCTCTCCGGCCGCTGGAAGCTGCTCGGCCAGATGGTCCTCGCCCTCGGCCTCTGGTGGGTGGCCCGCCACGAGGTCGGCCTCGAGCCGATTCTCTACTTCCGCATCGGCGACGCCAGCCTCGACCTCGGCCCGGTGCTCTACTTCGTCCTCGTCTTCCTCGTCATCGCCGGCACCTCCAACGGCGTCAACCTCACCGACGGCCTCGACGGCCTCGCCGCCGGCTCCTGCGCGATCGTCCTCCTCGCCTACACGGCGATCTCCTTCGTCGCCAACGAGCAGCAGAACCTGGCGCTGCTCTCGGCCTGCCTGGTCGGCGCCTGCATCGGCTTCCTCTGGTACAACGCCTTCCCGGCCTCGATCTTCATGGGGGACACCGGCTCGCTCGGCCTAGGCGGCGCGATCGGGGCGCTGGCGGTGATGACCCAGACCGAGGTCCTGCTGATCATCATCGGCGGCATCTTCGTGATCGAGGCGCTCTCGGTCCTGCTCCAGGTCTTCGCCTTCAAGACCTTCCGCCGCCGCGTCCTCCTGATGGCCCCGCTGCACCATCACTTCGAGATGATGGCCTGGTCGGAGACGAAGATCATGCTCCGCTTCTGGATCATCGCCGCCGTCTGCTCGGGCATCGGCTTCACGCTGTACCAGCAGTCGATCGGCCGCTAAGCGGCGCGGACGTCGACGAGGTCCTCGACGAGCCTGAGGTCCTTCAGGTTCGCCGTGATCAGCACCGCTTCGTGGGCTCTGGCGGTGGCGGCGATCGCGAGGTCGGCGAAGCGCCTGCGCGGCTGGCCGCCCCGTCTGGCGACGGCGGCCTGGAGGTGTCCCCATGCCCGGGCCACGCGGTCGTCGAGCGGTAGCGGGTTCGGGAAGCGCGCCTCGATCAGCCCCAGGCGCTCCGCCCGGGCTTCGCGAAGGTCGTCGGCGGCGGCGGCCAGAAGCCCGAAATGAAGCTCGCCAATTGAGACGACGCTGATCGCCAGCTCGATCCCCGCCGGGGGCGATCGTTCGCCGATCAAGACCGACGTGTCGAGGATCGCGCTCGCCATCTACTTGGCCCAGGGGTCGCGGAGCTCTGCGCCGAACCCCTCGAGGTCGCTCATCAGCGTGGGATCGGGTGGCAGCTTCCAGAGGTCGGCGAGCGAAGCGCTGTCCACCCACCGGCGGGCCCCGATCGGACCGAGCTCGGCGACCGGGCGCCCGGAGACCGTGACCGTGAAAACCTCGCCGGCCTCGGCGCGGCGCAGGATCTCGCCGACCTTGTTGCGGAGGTCTTTCTGGGGAATCGTCGGCATCGGCGGCAGGGTAGCAGTTCTGCTACCTGGAGCCCGGCGAATCGGGATCCGCGTCAACGGGCCCGTGCGTACAGGTGCGCTCGCTCCGGGATCGAACATATTTCGTGCCAATGCTCCCCGCCAAGCAAGTTCGCCCCCCGCTGCCGCGGGGGCCGTTCCTCCTCGTCGGCCTGGCCCGCTCCGGGCAGGCGGCGGCGCGGATGCTGGCGGCGCGGGGCGAGGTGGTACGGGCGGTCGATTCCGGCTTTCCGGAGGGGGCGGCAGGGTTGCGGGAGGTGGGCGTCGAAGTAGTCCTGGATACGGATGGATTGGCACAGCTCGAGGGGACGCGGACCGTCGTCAAGAGCCCGGGTGTTCCCCGGGAGGCGCCGGTGATCGCGGCCGCCCTGGAGCGGGGCTTCGAGGTGATGGGGGAGATGGAGCTGGCCTGGCGGGCGATCCCCAACCGCTTCCTCGCCGTCACCGGCACCAACGGCAAGACGACCACGGTCGAGCTGCTGGGGCACATCTACCGGACCGCCGGCGAGCCGGTCGCGGTCGCCGGCAACGTCGGCACGCCGCTCGCCTCGCTGGCCGGCGAGCTCGAGGCTGACGCCACCGTCGTCTGCGAGGCCTCCAGCTTCCAGCTCGAGGACACCAGCCTCTTCGCGCCGGAGTGCGCGGTCTTCCTCAACCTCGCCCCCGACCACCTCGACCGCCACGTCGACCTCGAGCACTACCTGGCGGCCAAGCTGCGGATCTTCGCCAACCAGGGCAACGACGACGTCGCCGTCTTCAACGACGATGACCCCTTCCTCGCCGGCGTCGACCTCGGCGGCTGCGCCCGCCGGGTCGCCTTCTGCACCGGCGCCGGCCCCGACTGCGAGGTGGCCCTGGCCGAGGGGACGATCTTCTACGACGGCGAGCCGCTGCTCGCGGTCGCCGAGCTCGGGCTCTTCGGCGAGCACAACGTCGCCAACGCGATGGCTGCCGCCGCGGCGGCGCTCTCGATGGGCCTCGACCGCGACGCCGTGCGCGAAGGGCTGCGCAGCTTCGCCGGCGTCCCGCACCGGCTGGAGCCGGTCGCGGAGATCGGCGGCGTCCGCTTCGTCAACGACTCCAAGGCGACCAACGTCGCCTCCGCAGTCGTCGGCCTGCGCGCTTTCGCGGGCGGGGTCCACGCGATCCTCGGCGGCAGCGAGAAGGGCGAGCCCTACGCGCCGCTGATCGAGCCGATCCGCGAGCGCTGCGCCGCCTGCTACCTCGCCGGCGCCTCGGCCGGGCGGCTGGCGGAGGAGCTGGCGCCGGTGCTCGAGGACGGCGTCGAGCTGCACCGTTGCGCCGACCTCGCCGACGCCGTCCGCCGCGCCGCCGCCGCGGCCCGTCCCGGCGAGGTCGTCCTGCTCTCGCCCGCCTGCGCCAGCTTCGACGCCTTCGAGAACTTCGAGCGCCGCGGCGACCGCTTCCGCGAGCTGGTCGGGGAGCTCCGGCGGTGAGCGCCGGCGCCCTCTCGATCGGCCGCCTCGGCAAGTCCGCGAAGGCGAAGGGGAAGGCGAGGAAGCGCGCCCGCCGCGCCGCCGTCTCCACCGAGTACAACATGCTGCTGACCGCGACCCTGTGCCTGCTCGCGCTCGGCGCGGTGATGGTCTTCTCGGCCAGCTCGACGACCCGGATCCTGCAGGACGGCGGCCTCTCCGACAGCGCCTTCTACCTGAAGCGGACCCTGATGTTCGGCGCCGTCGGGCTGATCGTGATGCACCTCGTCGCCCGCCACGGCCTTGTCGCGGTGCGGCGGCTGACGCCGGTCCTGCTCGGCGCCTCGATGCTCCTGCTCGTGGTCGTGCTCGGCGCCGGCACCAGCGTCAACGGCGCCAGCCGCTGGATCGGCTCCGGCTTCCTGCAGATCCAGCCCTCGGAGCTGGCCAAGGTGGCGCTGATCCTCTACGGCGCCGACCTGCTCGCTCGCAAGCCGAAGCGGGCGCGCACGATCGAAGGATTCCTGCCGTTCCTGCTGGTGGTCGGCGCGGCCTGCCTGTTGATCATGATGGAGCCCGACATGGGGACGACGATGGTCGTCACCTTCGCCGTCGGCGCGACCCTGATCGCGGCCGGCGCCCGCCCCCGCGACCTCGCCCTGATCGCGCTCGGGATCGGCTTCCTCGCCCTCTTGATGACGGTCGTCGAGCCCTACCGGATGGCGCGCCTGACCGGTTTCCTCAACCCCGGCGCCGACGCCGAAGGGGCCGGCTTCCAGGCGGCCCAGGCGAAGATCGCGCTCGGCTCCGGCGGCCTCACCGGGGTCGGGATCGGCAACGGCGTACAGAAGGCCTTCTACCTGCCCGAGGCCCACACCGACATGATCTCGGCGGTGATCGGCGAGGAGCTCGGCCTGGTCGGGATCGTCGGCGTCGTCGGCCTCTTCGCGATGCTCGGCTACGCCGGCCTCAAAGTCGCCCAGCGGGCGAAGGACAACTACGGCAAGCTGCTTGTCGCCGGCCTCACCTCGCTGATCCTGGTCCAGGCGACGATCAACCTCTTCGCGGTGATGGGGCTGGCGCCGTTGACGGGCGTGCCGCTGCCGCTCGTCTCCTACGGCAACAGCAGCCTGATGGCGACCCTGTTCGCGATCGGGCTGATCCTCAACGTCGCCCGCGGCGGCACCGCCGGCGCGGCGGCGTCGGGCTCTGACCGGCGCTCCGGCCGGCGGGGGACGGCCCGGTCCACCGGCGCTGGCAAACTGCGCGTCGTCGAAGGCGGGCGCGGGCCCGCACGCGAAAGGAGCCGAGCGAGCGGTGCCAGGAAAGCCAAGAGTGGTGGTGGCGGCGGGGGGAACCGCGGGGCACGTCGTGCCCGCCATGGCGGTCGCCGACGAGCTTAGGGCCAGCGGCGCCGAGGTCACCTTCCTGGGGACGCGGGAGCGGATCGAGGCGGACCTGGTCCCCGCCGCCGGCTACGAGATCGACTTCGTCAAGGTGCGCGGCATCGACCGCCGCAACCCGCTGCGGGCGGTGCGGGCCGGGGTCGAGGCGCTGGGCGCGGTCGGCGCCGGGCGGCGGGTTCTGCGGCGCCGGCGCGCCGACGTCGTCATGGGCGGCGGCGGCTTCGTCGCCGGGCCCGCCGGGGTCGCGGCCGCGCTGAGCGGCACGCCGCTGGTCCTGACCGAGGCCGACAGCCACCTCGGTCTCGCCAACCGGCTGCTGGCGCGGCGGGCGCGGCGCGTCTGCCTCGCCTTCCCGATCGCGGGGCGCGAGGACGAGCCCTACCTGGTGACCGGGCGGCCGGTGCCGGCGGCGGTGCTGGCGGCCGACCGGGCGGCGGCGCGGGAGCGGTTCGGGGTGCCCGAGGGCGCCCTCTGCCTGCTCGTCGTCGGCGGCAGCCAGGGCGCCCGCTCGCTCAACTTCGCCGCGGCCGAGGCCTTCGCCGAGCGCGGCGGCCGCGGCTTCCACGTCGTCCAGCTCTCCGGGACGCGCGACTTCGAGGAGCTGGAGGGGCGCCTGGCGGCGGCGCCGCACGCCGAGAACTACACGCTGCTCGCCTACGAGCCCGATCTCGGCGACGCCCTCGCCGCCTGCGACCTCGTCCTCGGCCGCTCCGGCGGCTCGATCTTCGAGTTCACCGCCGCCGGCCGGCCCGCGATCCTCGTCCCCTATCCCTTCGCCACCGCCGACCACCAGAGCGCCAACGCCGAGTGGATGCGGCGGGCCGGGGCGGCGATCGTGGTGCGGGACGAGGAGCTGAGCGCGGAGGGACTGGCGCGCGAGGTCGGGGCGCTGCTCGGCGACCCGGCGAGGCTGGAGAGGATGGCGGCGGCGTCGCGGGGGCTGGCGAGGCCGGACGCGGCGCGACGGATCGCCGACGAGGTCCTGGAGGCGGCGCGATGACCGCGCCCGGTTGGCGCGAGCGCCGGCTCCACTTCATCGGCATCGGCGGGGCCGGGATGAGCGGGCTCGCCCTGGTCTGCGCCCGCCTCGGCGCGACGGTGACCGGCAGCGACCGCGCCGACTCCTCTTATATGGAGCGCCTGCGCGCCGCCGGGCTCGAGCCGGCGGTCGGCCACGGCGCCGCCAACCTGCCCGCGGGCGCCGAGGTGGTCGTCTCGACGGCGATCGGCGAGGACAATCCGGAGCTGGCGCTGGCGCGGGAGCGCGGGATCGAGCCGATCCACCGCGGCGCCCTGCTGGCGGAGCTGTGCGCGGAGAAGCGGCTGATCGCGATCGCCGGCACCCACGGCAAGACGACGACGACGGCGATGGTGGTCTGGGCGTTGCGGGCGATCGGAGCCGACCCCGCCTTCTTCGTCGGCGGCGAGGTGCCGGGGGTGGGGGAGGATGGCGTCGCCGCCAACGCCGGCTGGGGAGACGGCGAGTGGGTCGTCGCGGAGGCGGACGAGAGCGACGGCAGCTTCCTGCGGCTGCGGCCCGAGGTCGCGGTCGTCACCAACGTCGAGATGGAGCACCACAAGCACTGGGGATCGCTGGCCCGGCTGCATCAGGCCTTCCGTGAATTCGCCGCGCCGGCCGCCGCCGCGGTGCTGCCGGCCGACGGAAGCCTCGACGACCTCGCCCCCGCCGGCGTCCGCATAGTCGGCTTCGACGCCGACGTCCCCGGCCCGGCCGACCTGCAGCTCGCCGTCCCCGGCCGCCACAACCGCGCCAACGCCCGCGCAGCCCTGGCGGCGATCGACCTCGCCCTCGGTGCCGCGAACGCAGTTGTCCCCGCTATGCGGGGACAACTGCGTTCGGAGGCCGCGGGGGCGCTGGCGGACTTCCCCGGGGTGCGGCGGCGACTGGAGCTGAAGGGCAGGCGGGGGCCGGTCCATATATATGACGACTACGCGCACCACCCGACCGAGGTGCGCGCCGCGCTCTCGGCGCTGAGGGAGCTGCAGCCGGACCGCCTCTTTGCCGTCTTCCAGCCGCACCTCTACTCGCGGACCAAGGCTCTGGCGGAGGAGTTCGGCGCGGCGCTGGCCCTGGCCGACGAGGTCGCGGTGCTCGACGTCTACCCGGCCCGCGAGCAGCCGGTCGGCGAGCTGGCCGGGGTCAGCGGCCTGCGGGTCGCCCAGGCCTCGGCCGAGCGGATGGGGGGGAGGCGGGTCTGGTGGCTGCCCGATGCCGGCTCCGCCGAGCGCGCCCTCGCCGACGAGCTCGACCGCATCGCCGCCCCCGGCGGCGCCGATCCCGGCCGCGGCGCGCCGGTCCTGGTCACGCTCGGCGCCGGCGACGTCTTCAAGCTCGGCGAGTCCCTGGTCGGCGCCGACAGCGTTGTGACTTCTTCCCGCGCAGCGGGAACAACTCGCACCTATTCGGGGGAGGGCGGATGACCGCGCCGCCCGAGGGGGTCCAGGCCGACTTCCCGCTCGCCCGCCTGACCACCGTCCGGACCGGCGGCCCGGCCGACTGGTTCGCCCGGCCCGACACCGAGCCGCGCCTGGTCGAGTTGTTGCGCTGGGCCGAGGCGGAGGGGCTGGCCGTAGGACTGATCGGCTCGGGCTCGAACCTGCTGGTAGCCGATGCTGGCTTCCACGGACTCGCGATCAAGCTGGACGGGGGCCTCGCCTCGATCGTGCGCGAAGGCGACACGGTCCTTTGCGGGGGCGGCGCCCGCCTGCCCTCGGCGACGGCGAAAGCAGCCGGCTGGGGCCTCTCCGGCCTCGAGTTCGGGATCAACATCCCCGGCACCGCCGGCGGGGCGGTGCGGATGAACGCCAATGCCTACGGCGGCCAGCTCGCCCGCGTGCTGGAGTGGGTCGAGGTGACGACCGCGGCCGGCACCGCCCGCCGTGCCCCCGAACAGCTCGGCTTCTCCTACCGCCGGTCGAACCTGCGCGAAGGCGAGGTCGTCTCCCGCGCCTCATTCCGCCTCCGGCCCGGCGACCCGGAGGAGATCCGGGCGACGCTGGCGACGATGCGCGAGCGCCGCCGGGAGGCCCAGCCCTCCGGGATCAAGACCTTCGGCTCGACCTTCAAGAACCCCGACGACCCAAAGGCCGAGGGACGCTCCGCCGGCCAGCTGCTCGAGGCCGCCGGCTGCCGCGGCCTGCGCCACGGCGGCGCCCGCTTCTCCGAGAAGCACGCCAACTTCGTCGAGAATGCCGAGGGCGCCAGCAGCGCCGACGTGCTGGAGCTGATGGCCGCCGGCCGGCGGCGGGTCCACGAACGCTTCGGCGTCGAGCTGGAGCCCGAGGTCCAGGTGCTGGGCGAGGTCGGCTGGCCCGGCGCCTGGGAGCTGTGAGGCGCTGGGGGGCGCTCGCCGCTCTCGTCGTGGTCGCGGCGGCGGCCGCCTACTACTTCGTGATCCGCGACCGCCCGGTCGAGCCGACCGTCAGCTCGCCGCGGCCGGCGGCGACCCTCGGCAGCGGCTCCGACGCGGTGGTGGTCACGGCGCGCGGCGCCCTCGTCCGCTGGTTCCCGCTGCCCGAAGACCCACCCCTGCCGCAGCTGCCGGCCTCCGACCCGCCGAAGGGGGGTCGCCTGCGGGGGCCGATGCTCGAACAGGCCCGGGTCCTGGGGGCGGTGCCGCCGGCTCTCCGTCCCTACGTCGAACGCAGCTACTACGGCGAGAGCGGCGTCGACGTCGTCCTCACCTCGGGCATCGAACTTCGCTTCGGCGACGCCTCGCAGGCAGCCAAGAAGTGGAGAGCAGCGGCCGCGGTTCTGGCCGATCCGACGATCACCGCGCTCGATTATGTGAACCTGCACGCTCCCGGTCACCTGTCCCTCGGCGGCGAAGGGCACCTGCTGCCGCCGCTGCCGTAATGCCCGGAGCCGGGCCCAGGGGATCCTGCCCGCGGATAAGCCGATCGCTGTCCCAGAGCCAGGTAGATGCCGCAAGAACCGCTTCGCAGAGCGGTTCAGGCGAAGGCTCGACCTTAGAGTGAGGGTGGTGAAAATCTCAACCCAGGATCGAGAGTTTGCGCTTGCAGGATGCCTGTCGGGCGTTTGACAGACCCCCGAGAATGCCCTACGTTGAGCGCAATTTCCGTACTTGAAGCGAAGGCTCGAACCCTTGAGCCTTGCTGAAGGCTCGGACGGAACAAAGGCTCAACTCAAAACTCCGACCCTCGAGTCGGCTTGCTGGAAAGAAATCGGGAGATGGAATCCACTTACCTCGCGGTCATCAAGGTCGTCGGCGCCGGCGGCGGTGGCACCAATGCCGTAAGCCGCATGATCGACGCCGGCATTCGCGGCGTCGAGTTCGTCGCCGTCAACACCGACGCCCAGGCCCTGCAGGCCTGCGACGCCGACATCAAGCTCTCGATCGGACAGGAGCTGACCCGCGGCCTCGGCGCCGGCGGCAACCCCGAGGTCGGGGCGGGCGCGGCGGCCGAGAGTCGCGACGAGATCAAGGAGGCGCTGAAGGGCGCCGACATGGTCTTCGTCACCGCCGGCGAGGGTGGCGGCACCGGCACCGGCTCGGCCCCGGTGATCGCCGAGATCGCCAAGGAAGAGATCGGCGCCCTCACCGTCGGCGCGGTGACGAAGCCGTTCGAGTTCGAGGGCAAACGACGGATGCAGCAGGCGCTCGAGGGCATCGAGAAACTGCGCAACAACGTCGACACCCTGATTTCAGCCGCATGTAGGTCACGATGTTGCCGTAGTGCTCGTAATCGTGCATGTTGTTGAACGCCAGCACGCCGAGCTTGGGCCGCTCCTGGCCGAAAAACTTCACCTTCTGCGCCGCGGTGGCGTCCGTCATGCCGTCATAGGCCTTGTCGCAGTAAGTGAAGGAGTCCTTCAATGCCTGCACCAGGTCGGCTTTCGCCGTTTTGCTTTTTTCTATACCTTTCACGGGCGCCGCTTCGCCCAGCACGGCCGAGCAGAACATGTAGTTCGCGTCGGCCACATGGCCCACCAGCCCGCCGAAACTGCGGACATCCGGCGTGGCTTTGAAGCTGTAGTTCTCTTCGGGCATCTTCTCCGCGGCGCGGGTCAGGTTGTTTTTGGCCGTGGTGAAGTTGCCTTTGATCGACGCGCTGAGGGGATTATCCCCGCTCTGCGCGGACGCCACAAGTGTAACGGAAGCGAACAATAGAAGGAGCTTGCGCATTCCGGAATCATCCCAACCCCGCCGCGCCCTGTCAAGGCGCGGTAGAATCGTGGCTCACCATGCGCCTTTCGATTCTCCTTCTCATCGCCGCCGCGCTGGCCGCCGGCGCGGCCCCCTTTCGTATGACGGAAACTCCCGCGGCCATCGCCATTGAAACCGGCGATTACGCCCTGGCCGTCCAGCGCGACGGCTTCGCTTTCACCGTGAGCCGCGACGGCCGCGTAGTCCTGGAGGCCCCCAAACAGCGGGGCGTCTCGAAACTGCGCAGCGTGCGCCGCGAGGGCGATGCCGTTGTCCTGGACTTCGACCCCGCCGCGCCCGGCAACACCGTGCAGCTTGCGGAGGGCGTCGCGGAAGTGGGCGCCGGGCAGCGGGTCGAAATCGTGCCCGGGGAGCGCGGGATCCACTTTACCGTGTGGCGCTTCCACACCGAACGGGAGGCCGCGGCGGCACCGGGTTTCCAGATCCGGCTCGCTCCATCGGGCTACTGGTATGGCGGCGCCTTCCAGGGCTGGCGCGCGCCCCAGGTTTTCCCCCTGAACGACGCCCGCCTTCAGCCGAGCCTGTTCTTCGCCGAGGGTAAAACCCAGGGCACCCCCGCCTGGATGGCCACCCAGGGCGTGGCCGTGTGGGTGCGCACGCCGCACGATTTTCTCTACTCCATCAATCACGGCGGCGACGGTTTGCTGACCGTCGAAATGCCCGCGGGCTCGTCGCTGGCGTTCGACATCCTCGTCGAGAAGGATATTCGCGAGGCGGCACGGCGCATCGTCCGCACCATCGGGCTGCCCAAGACCGTCCCGCCCGACGACTATTTCCGCCTGCCCATCTACACCACCTGGGTGGAGCACAAGACCACTGTCAGCCAGGCGAAGGTGCTCGAATACGCGCGCGCCATTGCCGCCAACAAGCTGCCCTGCGGGGTCATCGAGATCGACGACAAGTGGGAGACCCTCTACGGCGACATGGAATTCGACAAGCAATACGAAACGGTAGCCGAGGCTACAA
>CAVPEX010000030.1:0-14026 GCA_963703585.1 uncultured Solirubrobacterales bacterium
CCCCCGGCTCCTCGCCCTTGGCGTTCAGCGCGTACCACTGGGCGCCGAAGGAGGAGAAGTCGTTGCCGTTGGCTTCGCCCGGCTTCTTGTCGGCGGCGTAGGTGTAGAGCGGGTGGCCGGCGTAGGTCACCTGCGTGGTGCCGTCGGTCCGCCTGGTCGTCCCCATCAGGCTCCCCTCGGCGCCGTTGCTCGGGTGCGGTTCGCCTTCGGTCAGCAGCGGCGGCCAGACTCTGGCGCAGCCGCCGTAGCAGGAGGACTCGGTCCCCTTGTCTTTGTGGAAGTCGTAGAGCGTGTAGCCCTTGGAGTCGACGAGGACGAGGCCGAGCTCGGGGACGTTGCCGAGGGAGACGAAGGTCGCGCCCTCTTCGGGGTTGGGCGCGGAGGTGGGCGCGTAGGCGCCGGCGCTTTCCGTGCCGCCGCCCGCGGAGCCGCCCTTGCCCCCGTAGGCGCCGGAGCCGGTGCTGTCGCCGCCGCCGCAGCCGGCGATCGCCAGCGCCGCGGCCAGGGCCAAGAGCGCGAATGCGTGGGTCTTCCTGGTCACGTCGGGTCCTCCTCGGTCTCGTTGTCGGTTACCGCCGCCGTGTCGCGATCGACCGGGGCGATGAAGGTGCGGCCGCCGGCGTGGATGCCGATCGCCTCCGTGCGCGAGAGGTCGAGCGCGGAGCTGAGCACGGCCTGCGAGTCGTCCCCCCACCGATAGCGGAAGGTGCCAGCCGAGACGGACGCTCCGCCGGGGCCGCGCAGGAAGACGCGGCAGAGCGTGCCGGAGCGCATGCCCTTCACGTACACGTGGATCTCGGTGCCGTAGGAGTGGGGCTCCAGGACCGCGTCGATCTCGACGCCGCTGGGCAGCGCGCTGAACTGGACGTGCTGCTCGGGCCCACCCCAGCCGTCGCCGCCGCGGCCGGAAAGGAGCACGATCGCCAGCACCGCCGCCGTCGCGGTCGCGACGCCGGCGAAGCCCAGCGCGAAGCGCCGCCGCCTCCGCCGCTGCCGCCGCTCCACCTTCCGCTCCGCTCCGATTGTCGCCGCGATGCGGCCGCCGAGCTCGGGCGAGGGCTGCGGCGCCGGCCCGAAGTGAGCGGGGTCGGCGTAGGGCAGCAGCCGCGCCACCCCGAGCAGCGAGTCGACCTCGGCGCGGCAACCCGGGCAGCCTTCTAGGTGCGCCTCCAGCCCGGCCCGCTCCTGCTCGGAGAGGTCGCCCAGCGCGTAGACCCCGAGCGAGGGGCGTCGGTCGCGGCAGCTCTCAGTCTTCATAGCCCATCTCCTCGAGCACGACGCGCAGGGCCTTGAGGCCGTAGTAGACGCGGCTCTTCACCGTCCCCTCCGGCACGCCGAGCTCCTCCGCCACCTCGGCGTAGGGGCGGCCGCGGTAGTGGGTCTCGACCAGCACCCGGCGGTGGTCCTCGCCGATCCGCCGCATCGCCTCCTCCACCTGCCAGGCGAGCAGCGCCTCCTCCAGCGGCTCGACGGAGGGCTCGATCCCGCCCTCGGCGACGCGCGGCCGCACCGCCCGGGCGCGGCCGAGGTCGATGACGACGTTGCGCAGGATCGCGAATAGCCAGGTCCGCAGCGAGCCGATCCCGGGGTCGAAGCGCTCGCCCGCGCGCCAGGCACGGAGGAAGGTCTCCTGGACGGCCTCTTCGGCGAGGCCGGCGTCGCCGAGCGAGCGCATCGCGAACCCGTACAGCTCGCCCGAGTGCGCGGCGTAGGCCTCGCGCACGTCGCGCTCGTCTCTCAATGCCCCGGGCTGCATCCGCATGGAATTACGACGCGAATGCAGCCCGGGTTCAAGCTCTGGCCCTAGAGTTTCCCGATCTTGAAGATTTTCGTCCCGCAATCGGGGCAGACGCCCTGGATCGCCGGCCGACCGTTCTTCATGGTCACCTGTTTGGCGTCTTTGATCTCAACCTTCTTACGCTCTTTGACGCAATAGCCCTCAGGCATGAAGGGCCCTCCTTTCCGCTGCCGCTTCGCGGCATTGCTCGCGTTGCCGCGAGGGTGGATTGAGGCGAATGTAACGCAGGCAGGGGACGCACACCCACGCATAACGTGCCTTTTCGCACAAACCGCCCGTTTGTCGGGTCAACTACGCTCCAGCCCGCATTCAGTGCCAATCCAGCGCTCAAGGAGAGAACGCATGCCCGAAGCAGTGATCGTCGACACCATCCGCACGCCGATCGGTCGTGCCTTCAAGGGCTCGCTCGCCCAGCTGCGCCCCGACGAGATGGGCGCCTACGTGGTCGACCAGCTGCTCGAGCGCAACCCCGAGGTCGACCCGGCCCTGGTCGAGGACGTCTTCTGCGGCGTCGGCATGCCGCAAGGCCTGCAGGCCTTCAACCTCGGCCGCATCGTCTCGCTGCTCTCCGAGAAGCTGCCGCAGGAGGTCAACGGGGTCACCGTTTCCCGCTACTGCTCCTCCAGCCTCGACGCGATCCGCCACGCCGGCAACGCGATCAAGGCCGGCGAGGGCGACGCCTACCTGGCGGTCGGGGTCGAGTGGGTGAGCCGCTACAACGAGCGCACCGAGGCCGCCGGCGCCGACGACCAGAACGACAACCTCAAAGGCGACAGCGGTCAGCCCGACGCCTACATCCAGATGGGCGAGACCGCGGTCAACGTGGCGAAGAAGTACGAGGTCAGCCGCGCCGACATGGACAAGTTCGCGCAGCGCTCCCAGGAACTCGCGGTGAAGTCGCAGGAAGACGGCTTCTTCGATCGCGAGATCGTCCCGGTCAAGCTCGAGGACGGGACCGAGGTCGCCAAGGACGACGGCCCCCGCGCCTCCTCGACCCTGGAGAAGCTCTCCGAACTGCCGGAGGCCTTCGGCGGCGGCGGCGTCACCGCCGGCAACTCCTGCCCGCTCAACGACGGCGCCGCCGCGGTGCTGCTGATGAGCGACACCAAGGCCAAGGAGCTGGGCCTGACCCCGCGCGCCCGCATCATCACCGCCGCCACCTGGGGCAACGAGCCCGAGTACATGGGCGTGGCCCCGATCGGCGCGATCAAGAAGGCGCTGGACCGGGCCGGGATGACGATCTCCGACGTCGACGCGGTCGAGCTGAACGAGGCCTTCGCCGCCCAGGTGATCCCGATCATGGCCGAATGCGGCATCGCCGAAGACAAGCTCAACACCCACGGCGGCGCGATCGCCCTCGGCCACCCGTTCGGGATGACCGGCGCCCGCATCATGGGCACGCTGCTGAACGTGCTGGAGACCGACGACCACCAGATCGGCCTCGAGACGATGTGCGTGGCGGGCGGTCAGGGCAAGGCAATGCTCGTGGAGCGGATGAACTGAAGGCGGGGTGTCGACTTATTCGGCATACAGCCGAATAAGTCGACACTTGCGATGGACTTCGAGACGCTCACCTACGAGACGGACGGGCCGGTCGCCCGCATCGCCCTGGACCGGCCCGAGCGGGGCAACGGGATCACCGCTCGGATGCCAATCGAGATCGCGGCCTGCGTCGAGCGGGCGAACCTCGACCCGGAGGTGCACGCGATCGCCCTCGCCGGCAACGGCAGCGGCTTCTGCGGCGGCTACGACCTCGTCGCCTCCGCCGAGGGGGAGATGAGCGAGCTGGGGGGCGAGGCGCCCGCCGGCTCGCCGCTCGACCCCGCCGTGATCGGCGCCAACCACGCCCCAAACACGAACTGGGACCCGGTCACCGACTACCAGTTCATGTCGCGGATGGTGCGCGGCTTCATGAGCCTCTTCCACTCCGAGAAGCCGGTCCTCTGCAAGGTCCACGGCTACTGCGTCGCCGGCGGCACCGACATGGCGCTCTGCTCGGATCTGCTGGTGATCGCCGAGAACGCCAAGATCGGCTACCCGCCGGCGCGGGTCTGGGGCTCGCCGACGACGGCGATGTGGGCGAGCCGGCTGGGGCCGATGCGGGCCAAGCGCCTGCTCCTGACCGGGGACTCGCTGACCGGGGCGGAGGCGGCGGAGTGGGGGCTGGCGACCGAGACGGCCCCGGCCGCCGAGCTCGACGCCCGCTTCGAGCGCCTGCTGGGGCGGGTGGCGCGGTTGCCGATCAACCAGCTGGTGATGATGAAGCTGCTGGTCAACCAGACCGTCCACGCGCAGGGGCTGGCCCAGACCCAGGTGCTCGGAACCTTCTTCGACGGCATCGCCCGCCACACCGAGGAGGGCCACGGCTTCGTCCGCCGCGCCACCGAGTCGGGCTTCCGCGAGGCGGTCAGAGAGCGCGACGAGCCCTTCGGCGACCACGGCCTCGAGGGCTTCGGCCTCGATCCGGACCGCTGAGGCGAGCGCTAGGGTGCCGCCCCGCATGCACGACATGTCTCAGGTCACCCCCGAGAACGTCAGGGCGTTCCTCGGCGACAGCTTTCCCGGCCACCTCGGGATCGAGCCGCTGGAGATCGAGCAGGCCCGCTCGCGCGGCCGCATCATCGTCGACCAGCGCCATCTGCACCCCGGCGGCTATGTCCACGGCGGCTGCTGGACCGCCCTCGGCGACACCGTCGCCGCCTGGACCACCTTCCGCAACATCCCGCCGCACCACGACTTCACCACGATCGAGCTGAAGCTGAACGTCTTCGGCGCCGGCCTCGCCGGCGACGAAATCGTCGCCGAGGCGGTACCCCTGCACGTCGGCCGCAGCACCGTCGTCGTCGAGGTCAAGATCGAACGCCTGCGTGACGGTGGCGAGCCGAAGCTGGCCGCCAACCTGATCGTCACCCAGTTCGTGATCCCGCCGCGGGACTGATCCGCGCGGGAGTCCCGGCACCAGCTTCCGTCCCTAGGACGCTCCCCGCGTTCCCGGGGGAGCCTCGCGGGCGCCCTCCTGTTTTGCTGGACTTGGGTGCGCCGCAACTTGGATTCGGGAGCGTCGGAAGCATCGCCCCACACCCACCCCCGTGCTCCCGCTCGCTTCCTACGGCGCCGCGAGGAAATCCGCGGCCATCAGGGCCACGACCCGCGGCAGCGACCCCAGCGCGCGGGCCTGCTCGATCTGGCGCTGGGCGCCGGTGTGGGCGCCGAGCTCGCGGACCCCGTCGAGCTCCGCCTCGCAGCCGAGCTCCTGGGCGTGGGGCCGGCAGACCGCGACCAGATCGTCGAGCAGCTCGCGCGCCGGCACCCGGCGGCCCAGCTCGGGCTCGATCAGGTCGGCGTCCATGCCGTCGCGGGCGGCGAGGAAGCGGTTCTCGGCGAGGACCTCCTGCGGCATCGGCCGTTCCAGGTGCTCTTCACCCTCCACCTCCGCCCGCACGATGCACTGGACCAGGGCGGCGATCGCGGCGGTCTCGCCGAGCATCGTCTGCGCGTCCATGATCCGCACCTCGACGGTGCCGAAGCGGGGCTGGGGCCGCACGTCCCACCAGAGGAAGGTCGGCTCCGGCACCGCGTCGCAGCGGATCAGCACGTCGACCGACTCGACGTACTCGGCGTAGTCGGCGAAGTCGCGCGGGATGCCGACGCGCGGGAACGCCTGGAACAGCGGCGTGCGGGCCGAGGCGAGCCCGGTGTCCCGTCCCTGCCAGAAGGGGGAGTTGACCGAGAGCGCCAGCAGCAGGGGGATGTGGGTGCGGAGCCGGTTGGCGGCGTAGATCGCCGCTTCGGGGTCGGGGACGCCGACGTGGACGTGGAGGCCGAAGGTCGGCTCGCGCCGCGCCAGCTCCCGCATCGAGCCGTAGACGAACTGGTAGCGCTCGCCGGCGGAGACGACGATCTCCTGCCAGACGGCGAAGGGATGGGTGCCGGCGCTGGCAGCCCGCATCGAGAGCGGCCGCAGCGTCCCCTCCAGCTCCCCCCGCAGCGAGGCCAGCTCCTCGATCGCCTCGCGGAGCCGGGCGTGGACGCCGGTCTGGATCTCCAGCGCCGAGCCGTGGGTCTCCGCCGTGAAGCTGCCGCTGCTGGCGTGGGGGAGGCGGGGGAGGACGCTGTCGATGCGGTGCGCCAGCGCCCAGCTGTGCTCGTCGAGCAGCATCACCTCCTCCTCGATCCCCAGCGTGTAGGGGCCGAGCTCGTGCGGCTCGGCCCAGGTGGCCCAGGCGGGCAGGGTGCCGGCGACGTCGCTCATAGGAGCAACCTCCCTCACGCTACCTCGCGGCCGCTGCGTCGCTGGAATTCGGCCCCGTCGCGATGGCAGGCTTCGACGAAGCGGCGGAAGAGCGCCGCCTCGTAGGGCCGGTGGACCAGCGTCTCGGCATGCCACTGGACGCCGATCAGGAAGGGTCGGCCGGGGTCCTCGACCGCCTCGATCGTCCCGTCGGGAGCCCGGGCGGTGACCACCAGGCCTTCGCCCAGCCGGTCGATCGCCTGGTGGTGGAAGGAGTTGACCTCGATCTCGCGCTCGCCGATCGCCTCGCCCAGCTGGCTGTCGGGATCGATCTCGACCGCGTGGCTGGGCTCGGCGCCGGGGGTGCTCTGGCGGTGGGAGATCTCGGTCGAGATCTCCGGCAGGTGCTGGTGCAGGCCGCCGCCGCGGATCACGTTCAGCGCCTGGGTGCCGCGGCAGATCGCCAGGATCGGCATTTCGCGCGCGTCCGCCCGCCGCGCCACGGCCAGCTCGAAGCGGTCGAGCTCGGGCTCGGTCGGCCCCAGCTCGGGGTGCGGCTCGGCCTCGTAGTGCTGGGGGTCGAGGTCGGGGCCGCCGGAGAGGCAGACGCCGTCGAGCCGGTCGAGCAGCGGCTCGATCGCCTCCTCGCCGAGCGGCGGCATCACCAGCGGCAGCCCCCCGGCCGCCTCGATCCCCTTCAGGTAGGGCAGGCCGAGCGCCATCTCGTGCCCGCGCGGCTCGCCCTCGGGAACCGGGTTGACGCGCTCGGCGGGGCGCACCTCCGAGGTCGTCACCCCGATCAGCGGCCGCTCGCCGCGGGAGGCGAGGGAGCGGCGCTTCACCGCTGACCTCCGGTGTCGCCCTCCACCACCCAGGTGTCCTTGCAACCGCCGCCGCGGGAGCTGTTGACGACCATCTCGCCGGCGCCGCGCGCGTAACGGGTGAGGCCGCCGGCCATCGCCCGCGGCCCGGCGGCGCCGCTGACCACGAACGGCCGCAGGTCGACCCGCCGCGGCCGCAGCCGGCCGCCGCAGACGGTCGGGTGGCTGGAGAGGTCGACGGTCTCCTGGGCGATGAAGCGCTCCGGCCGCCGCCGCACCAGGCCGATCGCCCGCCGCCGCTGCGACTCGGTCGCCCGCGGCATGATCGTCACGCCACGGCCGCCGAAGCCGTCGCGCGGCTTGATCACCAGCTCGTCGAGCCGCTCCGTCGCCGCCGCGCGCGCCTCGGGGTCGGAGAGGTCGAAGCTCGGCACCGAGCGCAGCAGCGGCTCCTCGCCGAGGTAGAAGCGGACCATGCTCTCAGCGTAGGCGTGCGCGAGCTTGTCGTCGGCGAGGCCGGTGCCGAAGGCGTTGAGGCAGCGCAGCCGGCCCGACTCCAGCGCCGGCAGCAGCAGCTCGCCGAGCGGGGTGGGGCTGCCGTCGGCGGCGCTGAGCCGGTCCTCGTCGAGGCGCCGGTAGACGACGTCGAGCTGCTGGCGGTCGCGACCGCGGCGCGCGAACAGGCGCCCGCGGCTCTGCTCCAGCTGCCCCGCGGTGACGATCGGGATGCCGATCTCGTGGGCGAGCCGGCGGTGCTCGTACCAGGCGCCGCTGTCGGGGCCGTCGGAGAGCAGCGCCGCGGTGGGGTCGGCGCGGGCGTCCGGGGCGGCGCCGCGGATCGCGGCGCCGAGCAGCCGCGGGTAGTCGTCCAGCGGCGCCGGGCGCAGCGGCGCGCCCAGCTCCGGCTCGACGACTTCGCGCAGGGCGGCGGCGTAACTGGCGCCGGAGGGCATCCGCAGGTTGTCCTCGAGCACCAGCAGCGACCCCGCCGGGTCCCGGATCAGGTCGAAGCCGGCGACCGTGGCGGCGGGGACGCCGGGGTCGAGCAGCCCCCGCATCCGCGGCTCGTACCCCTCGGAGGTCTCCAGCAGCCGCCTCGGCACGACGCCGGCGTCGAAGATCCGCTGGCCGCCGTAGGCGTCGGCGAGGAAGGAGTTGAGCGCCCGCGCCCGCTGCAGCAGGCCCGCCTCCAGCCGCGACCATTCCGCCGCCGCGAGCAGCCGCGGCACCGGGTCGACGGCGAGCGCCCGCTCGGGGCCGAAGGAGAGCCCGGCGGCGGCGGCTTTCGACCGGACGCGCTCGCGCAGCACCACCAAGTCGTGCCGCGCGAGCGCGTCGAGCAGCTCCGCGTAGGGAGGGCGCGGAGCGCCGGTCGGGGCGAACGCCTCATCGCAATGCCCCGCGTCGAGCGGGTAATCCCCGGCGCCGGGAAAGGGGCGGGCCGGGTGGCCGGCACGGTCGGCGCGCAGCTGCTCGGTGTCGGCGAAGAAGTCGCCGCCCTGAAGCTGGGTCTCGGCGAGCGAGACCAGGTACTGACCCGGGCTGAGCCCGCGGCGCCGGGACTTGACCGGCTTTGCCCGGCGCACGACGCCGAGCTCGGCGTCGGTCAGGTCCACCAGCCCGAGCCTGCGGCACAGCTCGCCGCTCAGCGCCAGCCCCGCATACGGGGTCAGCGTCGGCTCGTCGGCGCGGATCCGGAGTCGTCCGGGGGCTTCCCTACGGTTAACCGCGTTCACCTTCAAGGTGATCTCCATTCACTGTTCGTGGTGGTCGTTGGCAACCCCCACGATGCCGACGGAGTCGGACGGAAAAGCCCCGCTTTGCGGGGCTTTTCTGGTGGTTGAGATGCTACCGCGACCGTGTGGTCGCGGGCCCGGGTGACGCCGAGGCGGGCTTACTCATCGATCTAGGTCAGAGTCGTCGCCATGCTTCCACGCTAGGCGTGGACTACCCGCATCGACATGGCCCTATGTCGAAAATCAGGCTCTTAAATCACTGATCTTTGGCTGCGCCGAGTCGAGGTCTTCGGCGTGCGCGACCGGCGCTTCCAGCCGTTCGATCTGCGGCAGTTTCCAGAGCACGCTGGCCAGGGTCAGCCCGACCGCCGCCGAGAGCAGCGCCAGGAACCACTGGACCGAGCTGAGCAGGACCATGTCGAAGAAATCCCGCAGCGGCGCGATCGCGAGGATCCCGGCGAAGAAGGCGCCGAGGATCACGACCATCGCCAGCATGTTGCTCTGGATCGCGATGTGCTCGCGGCCGGGGCCGCGCTCGAGCAGCAGGATGAAGGCGAGGCCGAGCACGATCAGCGTCGTCGTCGCCGCGGTCCGCCCCGCTTCGAGGCTGGAGCCGGAGACGGTGTCGACGAGGAAGAAGGAGAGGATCGAGCCGATCGCCGTCGCCAGCCCGGCCGGGACGGCGAAGGCGGCCAGCGCCCGCAGCAGCCGGCCCCGGTAGAGCGGCCCGTCGGAGGGCAGCAGGGCCAGCACGAAGGAGGGGATCCCGATCGTCAGGAAGACGGCGAGGGTGAGGTGGCGGGGGAGGAAGGGGAAGGCGAAGCCGGGCACGGCGACGAGCAGGATCAGCGCCGCCGCGTAGACGGTCTTGGTCAGGTAGAGGCGGCCGAGGCGGTGGATGTTGCGGGCGATCCGCTTGCCCTCGCCGACCGCCTCGGGCAGCCGCAGGAACTGGTCTTTGAGCAGGACCACGTCGGCGACGCCCTTGGTCACCTGCGCCCCCGAGCCCATCGCCACCGCCATCCGCGCCCGCTTCAGCGCCGGCACGTCGTTGACGCCGTCGCCGATCATCGCCACGTAGCGCCCGGCCCCGACGAGCGCCTCGACCAACGATTTCTTCTGCTCGGGCTTGATCCGGCAGAAGATCGTGTTGGCGAGCGCCGCCCGCTTCAGCCCCTCCTCGTCCTCGGGCAGGTCCGGGCCCTCGATCACGCCGGCGTCGCGGGGGACGCCGACCGCGTAGGCGACGGCGGTGACGGTGGCGGCGGCGTCGCCGGAGATCAGCTTCAGGTCGACGTCCTCGGCCCGCATCGTCGCGATCGTCTCCGCCGCGTCGGGCCGCAGCGTCTCCTCCAGCACGACCAGGGCCAGCGGGTTCAGCCGCGGCGCCGGCGCCGCGGCCGGGTCCGTCGGCAGGGAGCCGCCCGCCTGGCCGAAGGCGACGACCCGGCGCCCGGCCGCGGTCTCCTCCTCGAGCTTCCTCGCCAGCCCCGGCGGCATCGTCAGGGCGCCGGCGCCGGTCAGGACGTCGGGCGCCCCGAGCACGTAGGTGGCGGCGCCGGAGCCGCCGTCGGCCAGCGCCAGCCCGCTCCACTTCCACTCCGAGGAGAAGGGAACCTCGGCGCTGACCCGCGCCGCCTCGCCCGGGAAGCGCTCGGCGATCGTCTCCAGGGTGCGGTTGCGGTCGCCGGCGCTGGCGGCGAAGCGGGCCAGCGCCGCCTCGCCGGCCTTCGGGTCGACCCCCTCGGCGAACTCGACGCCGGCCAGCCGCAGCTCCCCCGCGGTCAGGGTGCCGGTCTTGTCGACGCAGATCGTGTCGACCGCGGCGAGGCTCTCGGCCGCGCTCATCTGCTGCAGCAGCGTGTCGTGTCTGGCCAGCCGGACAGCGGCGACCGCGAAGGTGACGCTCATCAGCAGCACCAGGCCCTCGGGGATCAGGGTCACCAGGCCGGCGGTGGCGGTCTGCGCCGCCTCCTCGAGGCTGACGCTGCGCACCTTCAGGGTGACGAGGAGAATCACCGCCAGCGGCAGCATCACGTAGGTGCAGGCGACGATCACCCGGTTGACCTCCTCCTGCAGGGGCGAGGGCGGGTGGCGGAAGGCGCGCGCCTCGCCGGCGAGGCGGCCCGCGTAGCTCTGCTCGCGGACCGCGTCGAGGACGTAGTGGCCGGAGCCGGAGATGCAGAAGGAGCCGGAGAGGACGCGCTCGCCTACGTCCTTCCGGATCCCGTCGGCCTCGCCGGTCAGCAGCGACTCGTCGAGGGTCATCCCGCGGCTGGCGACGACCTCGCCGTCGGCGACGAGCTGGTCGCCGGGGCCGAACTGGACCAGGTCGCCCGGCACGACCTCGCTCGCCAGCAGTTCGACCACCGAGCCGTCGCGGACGACCCGGGCGTGGGGGGCCACCAGCACCGCCAGCTGGTCCAGGGTCGCCTTCGCCTTCAGCTCCTGGCGGATCCCGATGTAGGAGTTGACGACGGCGATCAGGCCGAAGATCGAGTCGGCGTACAGCCCCAGCCCCAGGTCGAGGACGAAGAAGATGCCGATGATCAGGTTGAAGAGGGTGAAGACGTTGCCGGCGACGATGCTCGAGGTCGAGCGCGAGGAGGTCTCGGGCGGCTCCCCGAGCTTGCGCAGCCGGTCCGCCGCCTGTGCGTTGGACAAACCCTCGAGCGATGGGTGGCCGGTTCCCACAGCGGTATTCAATAGGGTGCGGGTCGGATGAGCCTGAAGCTTGGACTGAACCTGGGCTACTGGGGCATCGGGCCCGCCGGCGAGGACGCGCTGGAGGTCGTGCGCGCGGCCGAGGGCCTCGGCTTCGAGTCGGTCTGGGCGGCCGAGTCCTACGGCTCCGACGTGGTCAGCGTGCTGGCCTGGCTGGCGGCGCAGACGGAGACGATCAACCTCGGCGCGGCGATCCTGCAGGTGCCGGCGCGACCGCCCGCGGCGGCGGCGATGGCCGGCGCCACGATCGACAAGCTCTCCGGCGGCCGCTTCCTCTTCGGCTTCGGCCCCTCCGGCCCGCAGGTCTCCGAAGGCTGGTACGGCGTCCCCTACGCGAAGCCCTGGGGGCGGACCCGCGAGTACATCGAAGTCGTGCGGGAGATCATCGCCCGCGAGGGGCCGGTCGACCACCAGGGCGAGCACTACACGCTGCCGCTGCCCGGCGGCGAGGGCAAGGCGCTGAAGCTGAACTTCCACCCGCTGCGCAACCGGATCCCGGTCTTCGTCGGCGCGATCGGCCGCAAATCGGTGGAGATGGCGGCCGAGGTCTGCGACGGCTGGATCCCGATCTTCTTCAGCGTCGACGCCTTCGAGCAGACCTGGGGGGAGCACCTCGAGGCCGGCTTCGCCAAGGGCGGCCGCCAGCGCTCGGACCTCGAGGTCAGCCCCTCGCTGCAGGTGGCGATCGACGGCGACCTGGAGGCGGCCAAGAACGTCGTCAAGGCGGGGCTGGTCCTCTACTTCGGCGGCATGGGCAGCCGCAAGACGAACTTCTACGTTGACCTCGCCCACCGCTTCGGCTTCGGCGAGGTCGCCGACGAGGTCCAGCGGCGCTTCCAGGACGGCGACAGGGCCGGCGCCTTCGAGGCGATGCCGGACGAGATCGTCGAGGCGACCTCGCTGGTCGGCACCGAAGCCGAGGTGGCCGGGCGGGTCGAGCGCTTCCGCGGCGCCGGCATCGACCGCCTGATCGTCTCGCCGGTACATGTGGAGCGCTCTGAGCAGCTCCACACCCTCCAGCGCCTCGCCTCGGTTGCCGGGGTCGAGACGCCCGCCTGACGGTTTCGCATAACCTACCGCGCCGCTGGGGTATGAAGATCGGAGTTCCGAAAGAGACGCTGGACGGGGAGCGCCGGGTCGCGCTGGTCCCCGACGTGGTCAAATCGCTGCGGAAGAACGAGCACGTCGAGGTGCTCGTCGAGCGCGACGCCGGCGAGGCCGCCGGCCACCCCGACTTCCAGTACGAGGAGGCGGGCGCGCAGCTCGTCGACGCCGGCGCCGCCTGGAGCGCCGACGTGGTCCTCCGCGTCGCCGTCCCCACCGCCGAGGAGATCGGCAGGCTCAGCTCGAGCCAGCTCCTGATCGCCCACCTCAACCCCTGGGTCGCCGCCGATACGAACAAGGCGCTCGCCGGCGCCGGGGTCACCAGCTTCGCGATGGAGGCGATCCCGCGGACGACGCGCGCCCAGGCGATGGACGCCCTCTCCTCGCAGGCCGCCGCCGCCGGCTACGCCGCGACCCTGATCGGCGCCCGCGAGTCGGGCCGCTTCTTCGGGATGATGACCACCGCCGCCGGCACCGTGCCGCCGGCCAAGGTCCTCGTCCTCGGCGCCGGCGTCGCCGGCCTGCAGGCGGTCGCCACCGCCAAGCGGCTCGGCGCCATCGTCACCGGCTTCGACATCCGCCGGGCCGCCTGGGAGCAGATCGCCTCGCTCGGCGGCCGCCCGCTGGAACTGGACTTCATCCCCGACGCCGAGGGGGAGGGCGGCTACGCCCGGCCGCTGACCGAGGAGGAGAACGCGCAGGTGCGCGACGCCCTCACCGAGAACGCCGCCAAACAGGACCTGATCATCACCACCGCCGCGATCCCCGGCCGCCCGGCGCCGCTGCTGATCACCGCCGAGGCGGTGCGCAACATGGCCCCCGGCTCGGCGATCGTCGACCTCGCCGCCGAGACCGGCGGCAACTGCGAGCTGACCGAGGCCGGCCAGACCGTCCTCGAGGGCGGCGTCAAGGTGATCGGCCCGCGCAACCTCCCCTCGGAGATGCCGGCGCCGGCCTCTCAGCTCTACGCCAAGAACCTCGAGAACCTGCTCGGCCTGCTGGTCACCGAGGAGGGCGAGGTCGAGGTCGACTTCGAGGACGACATCATCGCCGCCGCCTGCATCACCCAGGGCGGCGAGATCCGCAACGAGAGGGCGGCCAAATGAGCTTGATGACCGAGATCACGATCTTCGTCCTCGCGGTCTTCGTCGGCTTCGAGGTGATCTCCAAGGTGCCGACCACCCTGCACACGCCGCTGATGTCGCAGACCAACGCGATCCACGGCATCGTCATGCTCGGCGGCCTGATCGTCGTCGGCTTCGCCGACGACGGCCTCGAGTACACGATCGGGACGATCGCGATCGCCTTCGGCACGATCAACATCGTCGGCGGCTTCATGGTCACCGACCGGATGCTCGGCATGTTCAGTAGGAAGCCGAAGCCGAAGGCCTCTTCCGACGGGGGAGACGGCTCCGGCTGAGGATCGACGTGACCGAGCTCTTTTCCCAGATTCCCTATGGAGTGCTGAAGCCGGGCGGCGACGCCGCCACGGCGCTCTACATCGTCGCCTTCTCGCTGTTCATCGTCGGGATCAAACAGGGGACGCACCCGCGGACCGCCAAGCGCGGCAACCTCGTCGCCGCCGGCGGAGCAATACGTACGAGTCGAGCAA
>CAVPEX010000031.1:0-47741 GCA_963703585.1 uncultured Solirubrobacterales bacterium
AAGTTACCCCGAATAGCAGGCACCTGAGGGGTGCGATTCCGCTTTCCCATGCGGATCGCGGCTCCCTTGGTTCTGTCTGGTGTGGTCAGGAATAAAGCGTCCGATGGCGATGGTACCTTGGCTCCATGGGAAGACCTCGTCGGCCATCGGGTCCCTTCCACGTGGTTACGACAAAAAAGCGGGTCAAGGACCGCGAGTACGTCACCCACTTGCTGCGGCGCTCCTATCGCGAGGGCGGCGCGGTGAAGAAGGAGACGGTCGCCAACCTCTCCCACCTTCCCGAGGAGACGATCGAGCTGGTGCGCCGCTCGTTGCGCGGCGAGGCGTTCCTCGCCGCCGGCGAGGAGGTGGCGATCGAGCGCTCGCTGCCCGCCGGCCACGTCGACGCGGTGCTCGGCGCCGCCCGGCGTCTCGGCCTCGCCCGGCTGCTCGACCGCGCGCCCGGCAAGGAGCGCGACCTGTGCCTGGCGATGATCTGCCAGCGGGTGCTCGCCCCCGCCTCCAAGCTCGCCACCGCGCGGGCGCTCGGGCGCTCGACGCTGGCCTCCGAGCTGGGGGTCGAGGACGCCGATCAAGACGACCTCTACGCGGCGATGGACTGGCTGGTGGAGCGCCAGGAGCGGATCGAGGGCCGCCTCGCCGCCCGTCACCTGAAAGACGGCACGCACGTCCTCTATGACCTCTCCTCCTCCTACTTCGAGGGCCGCAGCTGCCCGCTCGCCGAGCGCGGCTACTCGCGCGACGGGCGGCGCGGCACGCTGCAGCTCACCTACGGGCTGCTCTGCGATCCCGCGGGCCGCCCGATCGCGATCGAGGCCTTCGCGGGCTCCACCCGCGACGCGGCGACCCTGCCCGCCCAGATCGACAAGCTGAAGGACCGCTTCGGGCTCGCCGAGGTCTGCGTCGTCGCCGACCGCGGGATGGTCACCAAGGCCAACCTGGAGGCGCTGGGCGAGGCCGAGGGCGTCTCCTGGATCACGGCGCTGAAGGCGCCGCAGGTAAAGAGGCTGGTGCCGAGACGGCGACCTGCAGCTCTCGCTCTTCGACCAGCAGAGCCTGGCCGAGATCTCCTCCGAGGCCTTCCCCGGCGAGCGGCTGGTGGTCTGCCGCAACCCGCTCCTCGCCTCCGAGCGCTCGCGCAAGCGCACCGAGCTGCTCTGCGCCACCGAGCGCGGGCTGCGGGAGATCCGCGAGCGGGTGGAGGCGGGGACGCTGCGCGGCGCGGCCGAGATCGGCCTCGCGGCCGGCCCGGCGCTGAAGCGCTACCGGGTCAAGAAGCACTTCGAGGTGACGATCGCCGACGCCTCCTTCGCCTACGAGCGCAAGGCCGAGCAGATCTCAGCCGAGGCGGCGCTCGACGGGATCTACGTGCTGCGCACCTCGCGTCCCCGAGGAGCGGCTCGACGCCCCCGGCGTCGTCCGCTCCTACAAGCAGCTGAAGTGGGCCGAGCGCGCCTTCCGCACCCTGAAGGGGCCGCTGGAGGTGCGCCCGATCCACCACCGGTTGGAGGACCGGGTCCGCGCCCATCTCTTCCTCTGCATGCTCTCCTACTACCTGGAGTGGCATTTGCGCGAGGCCTGGGCGGAGCTCACCTTCCGCGACGAGTGCCCGCCCGAGCAGGCCGACCCGGTCGCCAAGGCGAAGCGCTCGGGCGCCGCCGCCGCCAAGGCCAGCCGCAAGCGCACCTCCGGCGGCGGGACCCCCCACTCCTTCGAGAGCCTGATCGCCGAGCTCGCCCTTCGGACCCGCAACGCGATCCTGCTCAGCACGACGGGTGCCACCTTCGAGCAGCTCTCGCGGCCCTCGCCGCTGCAGGCCCGAGCGATGGCGCTGGTCGAGCAGAAGATCCCAAAGCAGGCGTAGTCACGAACGAGACAGCTGGCCGGGCCGCAATCCCGCGCTGCCAAGCGGAATCCGCTACGGGGCTTGGGGTAACTTCGGCCTAGGACCGGCCCGCGGCAAGCCCGAACAGCGCCGAGACCGCGCTCCGCAGGCCCTCGGGTAGTTCCGCCGAGGGCGAGGCGCCCGGGTGGCTGCGGGCGACCCGCACCCGCAGCGCGCTCGGCCTGACGCGGAAACGCAGCGGCGGCTGCAGGGTCACGGCCTCTCCGTCGACTCCGAGCGGCACCGGCTGGTCGCACTCGATCTCCAGCTCGGGGGCGGTCAGCTCGCGCCAGCGGGCGCTGTCGGAGCGCCTACCGGCCAGCGGCGGGTGGAAGTCGACGATCCCGAGCAGGCCGCTGTCGAGGCGCGGCCGCGTGCCGGAGCCGAGCGTCGCTCCCAGCCGGTACGGGTTGCTGGAGACGAGCACCAGCGCCGTGCTGCGCTGCTCGTGGCCGTCCGGGTCGCGCCAGCGCAGCTCCACCGGCTCGCCCTGCGGGCCGAGCGTGCTGGTCAGCGTGTCCAGCAGCGTCAGCAGCTTCGAGCCGCGGTAGCGGTCCTCGCTCACGGCCTGCGCGTAGACGCCGAGTGAGACGTTGTTGACGAAGACGCGGCCGGTCACCTCCCCCAGGTCTACATAACGCTCGCCCCCGTCGACGAAGGCGTCCAGCGCTCCGACCACGTCTTCGCGGTCGACGCCGAGGTCGAGCGCGAAATGGTTGCGCGTCCCCGCCGGGATGCAGGCGTACGGGAGGTCGTGCTCGGCGGCGATCGCGGCGACCAGGGCCTGCGAGCCGTCGCCGCCGGCCATCGCCACCCCGTCAGCCCCCCTCCCCACCGCCGCCCGCACCAGCTGCTCCAGGTCGTCTCCCGGGGCGAGGACGACGGTCTCGATACCGCGCCTCGCCGCCGCCTCCTGCAGCCCCTCGCGCCCGGCCCGGCCTTCGCCGGAGCGCGGGTTGACGAGGAGGACCGGGTGGGGCGGCGGCGGCGCCGGCGGCGGCGCGCGGTCGGGCCGGAAGGCGAGGCGTGCGCCGACCAGCGCCAGCGCAAAGGCGGCGACGATGCCAGCCAAGACCAGGCCGCGGTGGCCGTTGGCCATCAGCACGCCGGCGACGGCAAGCAGGGCCAGGGCAAGGGCGAGCGCAAGGCCACGAGCGAGGCCCCGGCGCAGGAGCCCCAGCCAGGCCGTCCCCAGGGCGACGAGGACGCAGGCGAGCAGGGCGATGCCGCGCGGGAAGTCGACGACGAGGACGTGGAGGCCGAGGGCGACGGCGACCGCGCCGCCGAGCAGGGCCAGCACGGCCGCCGAGCGCCGGCTCATATCATCGCCTGATGGCGGACTGGCTCAGCGAGGCGAAGGCCGTGGACGCCGCCGTCTACGCCGCCGTCGCGGCCAGCGAGACCCCGTCCCTCGACGTCGCCATGCGCCGCCTCTCCCGCGTCGCCGACCACAGCCTGCTCTGGTTCGGCACCGCGGCGGCGATCTCCGTCCTCGGCGGCGCCGGCGGCCGCCGCGCGGCCCGCCGCGGGCTGGTCTCGCTCGGGCTCGCCTCCGGCTTCGCCAACCTGGTCGCCAAGCCGCTGACGACGCGCGGGCGCCCCCAGCGCCAGGAGCTCTCCCGGCGTCACGTGCCGATGCCCCGCTCCAGCTCCTTTCCCTCCGGGCACACGGCCTCCGCCTTCGCCTTCGCCACCGCCGCCGGCAGCGCCCAGCCGGCGCTCTCGGCGCCGCTGCGGGCACTGGCGACGCTGGTCGGCTACTCGCGCGTTCACACCGGTGTGCACTATCCCGCAGACGTGCTCGCGGGCGCGTTCATCGGCGTCAGCGCCGCCGAGCTGGCCGGCCGGCTGCTCGACACCCGGTAGGTAGCGCTCAGGAATTCTCAATTTCTTCAATCGCTGCGAAGACGACGGCAACGCCCCGGTCACCTTCCACATCAACGAGATCGCGGCGGTGCCGGTGGCGCCCTCGCCGGTGGTCAGCATCGTCTTCGACGACGGCTGGGAATCGACCTACACCCGCGCCCGCGCCTACCTCGACAAGTACGGCTACCGGGCCAGCACGGCGATCATCCGCGACGTCGTCGGCACCGCCGGCTACATGACCCTGGCCCAGGTGCGGGCGCTGCAGGACGCCAGCGACTGGGACGTGATCGCCCATGCCGACACCGTCGCCAACCACAGCACCGGCTACGGCAACCTCGAAGACTCGGTCGTCGAAACCGAGCTGAAGGGGATCAAGCGCCGGCTGCTCGACAACGGCTTCAAGCGGCGCGACGTCTTCGTCTGGCCGCTGGGCTCCTACACCGCATCGCAGATGGTGATGGCGCGGCGGCTGTTCAGCGCCGTCCGCGGGACCACCGGCGGCAAGGGCGGCGACGGCGGCCCGCAGGAGACCTTCCCGCCGGGCGACGTCGGCCGCTTGCGGACCTGGACGATCGGCGACGTCGAGACCGCGGAAGACGTCGAAGCGGCGCTGAGTCGGTGCTCGAGCTACAAGAGCTGGCTGATCCTCAGCTTCCACCAGATCGTCGCCAGCGGCGCCGAAGGCGGGACCGAAACCAACGAAGCGACCTTCAAAGAAATGATCGACGAGATCTCCGCCAGCGGGCTGACCGTGAAGACCGTGGCCGAGGTGCTCGAGGGCTAGCGTCGCCGCGGCGCGCGTACCCGGACCGCCGCGGTCGCGCGCCGGCAGCCGTTCGCCCGGGCGCTGGCGAGAAAGCGGCCGGCACGTCGCGGCCGCACCCAGATCCTGGCGCGGCCGCGGGAGTCGGTCCTGGCGACGCGGCCGAGGAACCTGACCCTGGCCCCGCCCCGGCACTCGGCCAGGTCGCTGGAGAGGCGGAAGCGGAAGAACCTTCCCCTCCCCGCCGCCGCCAGCCGCGGCCGCACCCGCAGCCGCGTGCGCGCCCCGGCTCTGGCTTCCGCCGCGGCCGCGCCGACGTCGCAGGAGGGACGGGTGAAGACGTCGGCGCCGAAGCTGGAGAGGCCGTCCGGGGCGGCGTTGGCGAGGTGGGCGAGGCCGAAGTTGTCCTCGGTCCAGCGCAGCAGCGAGTAGTGGTTGTAGGCGGTCTCGGTGACGGTCCCGGCACGGATGCACGGCGACAGCACCACGGCGCCGATCTTGCCGCCGCCGGGCCCGGGCGTGATGCCGCCGTTGTTGACCGTGTTCGGGCCGGTGGTCTCCCCGCAGCAGGACTCCGCCCCGGTCTCGGACTCGTCGAAGGTGACGAGGATCGCGCCGTGATCGCGATAGGCCGGCGATGCCTGGATCCGCGGCACCCACTCCCGCAGGAAGCCGTCGATGCCCTCGAAGCCGCCCGGCGAGGTCCCGTCGGCGCAGGTCTCGTCGTGGCCGTCGGCGCAGAGGTCGGGGGCGATGAAGGCGTATTCGGGGGTGGTGCTCGCTTTCCCCAGGTCCGCGGGCAGGCGGTCGAGGTCGACGACGTTGCGGTCGCAGGTCGAGTAGTCGATGATCGAGTGGAAGTAGACGAAGGGGTTGTGGCGCGCGGCGTACTGGTCGCCGGCACGCGCTTTCTGGGTGTCGTCGGGCGCGTTCAGCGCCGGATGGCGGCAGGTTGCCGGTTCGCCGGCGGCCACCGAGTTGGCCATGTCCTGCATGTAGCCGTGCCAGCTGTGACCGCTGTTCTCGAGCTGGTTGGGGACCGTCTGCACCGCCTGCGGGAAGACGCAGCCCTGGCCGACGGCGATGCCGTCTTCGCGCACGAAGCCGAGGAAGTCCTGGAAGACCTGGCAGTCGGACTGGGTGGCGAGGTTGGGCGGCTGGCCGCTGACCATCGCGATGTAGTTGTCGAGGCTGAGGTGGCCGATTCCGTAGTAGTCGGGGATGAAGGCGCCGGCCTCGCGCATCGTCGTGCCCAGGTAGGGAGCCGGCGGTTTGTCGCCGAAGGTCTCCCCCACGTCCTCGTTCTCCATCACGATCACGAAGAGGTGCTTGATGTGGACGGGGCCGTCCTCGGCGGCGGCCTTCGCGGTGGCGGAGCCGCGCGCCCGGCGCCCCTCTCCCTCGCAGGCGACGTTCGCCTGCTGCCGGGCGCGCCTGATCTTCCGCACCAGCCCGTGGCGGCGCTTACGCAGCTTCGTCACCCGCTTGCCCAACGCCCGCCGCTTCCCGCCGTCGGCATCGCGCTTGCGCGTGCGCAGCTGGTGGAGGTGGCGGGTCAGCCGCGCCAGCCGCCGCTTCAGCTTCGCGACGCCGCGGCTCGCGGTCGCGCAGCCGGGGCCGACGAGGAGGGTCTCTCCGGTGTCGGTGGCGAGCTGCCGTTCCTCGTCGTCCTCGAGGAAGGCGCAGACCGTCTCCGGTCCCTGGTCCGCCAGCTTCACCTTCGTCGCGACGCGGTCGGCGTAGGCGGCGCCGGGCGACGGCGCCGGCAACACGCGATCGATCGCGGTCGGGCCCTCGGTGCCGGCGAAGGAGCCGCCGCACTCCGGCGCGAAGCGCACCCGCAGCCGCAAGGGCTGGGCGGCGATGTCGAGGGCGCCGGGCTCGGCGTCGACCTGGACCCCGAGCTGGAAGGGCAGCTTGGCGGCGACCAGCGGCGGGGCGGTCGCGGTGACGCTGACCGGCTCGATCAGGTCGGCGGCGGTCGGGGTGGCGCCGATCAGGGTCCCGCAGACGAGAACCGGCGCCAGCGCCAGCGCCCAGCGACCCCTCAAGGCTTCAGCCCGAGCTTGGAGGGATGGCGGAAGGTGCGCCCGGGCGTCGCCGGCCGGTAGTCGAAGCCGAGCCGCTCGAGGTAGCCGGAGCTGTGAAGCGTCGCCAGGTCGTGCTCCTTCGGCCGGCCGGCGAGCGGGTTGAGGCCGATGTCGGGCAGGGCGACGCCGCCCTCGCAGCTGTGGCCGACCACCTGCGGCGGGTCGGGCAGGCTGGGGATGTCGTAGTTGGGTTTCGACTCGAAGTCGAAGGAGCGGGCGATGTTGCGGGCGTACCTGTCGCGCACGCTCAGGGGCGACAGCCCGTAGCGGTAGCGGATCAGCTTCAGGATCGACTCGAAGCCGTAGATGTTGTGGTCGACGCAGCCGCGCCGGGCGTAGGGCGAGACCAGCACCGCCGGGATCCGCATCCCCATCTGGCCGAAGTCCCGGTCGAGGTCGCGGTTGGAGCGTTCGTCGGGGACCCGCGGCGGCCGCACGTGGTCGAAGAAGCCGCCCCACTCGTCGTAGACGATGAAGAGCGCGCCGCGCTTGAACTGCGGGCTCTCCATGAAGGCGTGGACGACGTCGGCCATGAAGGCCTGGCCGAGGCGGACGTCGCCGTGGGGGTGCTCGTCGCCCGAGGTGCCCTGCTCCTCGCCGGCGAAGGCCGGGTCGACGAAGGAGAGCGCCGGCAGCGTCCCGGTGGCGCAGCGCTCGTAGTACTCCTGCACCTGCCCCGAGCGCGCCAGCCCCGGCACGCCCCACAGCGCCGAGACGGGGATGTCGGTGAAGAAGTAGCGGCTGGAGACGCCCTTGGCGGCGAGGGCGGCGAAGATCGTCGTGTCGGGGAAGCCGCCGCTCGCCAGCGGGATCGTGTTGTCGAGCATCCCGTAGGACTGGGCGGCGTGCATGTACTCGCGGTTCGGGTAGGTCGAGGCGAGCAGCGAGCAGAAGAAGCGGTCGAAGGTCGTGAAGGCGCGCGCCACCGCCGGCATGAAGGGCAGGTCCTGTTCCTCGTAGTAGCCGATCGAGAAGGAGTCGTTTTCGCCGGAGCGCAGGAAGCCGTCCATGCGGCCGCCGTCGAGCTGGGCGCGCCCGCCCTCCCAGGAGTGGTCGGGGTCCGGGTGGGCGCAGCCCTGAAAGTCGGGGGTGAGCCGGTGGGTCGAGTGCGCTCCGCCGGCGGCGTCGCGGTAGACGAGGCCCCCTTGCCGCCCGTCGGCGCCGGGCAGCCAGCCGAGGTAGTGGTCGAAGGAGCGGTTCTCCATCATCAGCACGACGAAGGTGTCGATCGGCAGGTTGCGCGGGTCGGGAACCGGCGTCCGGGCCCGTTTGGTCGCCTGGGCGAGGATCGTGTCGGGACTGAGGACACCCGCCATGCCGGCGGCGAGCCCGCCCGCCACCGCCGCCCGCTGCAGGAAGTCGCGCCTTCGCAGCGCCTCGTCAGAGTCCCGCGCGGCGAGCTCCTCGGCGATCTGGGGGTCGCGCTCGTCGTTGGGGTCGATCCAGGCCGGTCCCGCGCTCATGCGCGGCGATCATAGGGACAGTCGGGCGAGAATTGTGAAAATTAAGTAGTAGTTCCATAAACGGGGGCCATCCCGCCGCGCCCCGGTCAGGCGCGGATCGCGGCGAGGATTCCCGCGGCGATCTCCCCCGGACTGGGCGGACAGCCGGGAATCCGGATGTCCACCGGCAGGATCTCCTCCAGCGGCGGCGCCAGCTCGCCCGCCGCGCCGAGGACGCCGCAGCCGAGCGCGCAGTCGCCGAGGGCGGCGACGCGGCGCGGCTCCGGCATCGCCTCGTAGGCGGCCCGCAGCGCCGGCTCCATCCGCTTGGTCACCGGCCCGGTGACGAGCAGGACGTCGGCGTGGCGCGGCGAGGCGACGATGTCGAGGCCGAATCGCTGCAGGTCGTACTGCGGCGCCGCCGTCGCCGTCAGCTCGTGCTCGCAGGCGTTGCAGGAGCCGGCGTCGACGTGGCGGATCGCCAGCGAGCGGGCGCCCCGGCGCCGCGGCAGGGCGGCTTCGCGGCGGACCCGTTGGAGCTGGCGCAGGAGGACGAACACGGCTCAGCGGTCCACGCAGGCGTAGCAGAGCTCGAAGCTCTTGTTGATCAGCGGGAAGTCGGGCAGGAGGTTGCCGGCGCTCGCCGCCGCCAGCGCCGGCCAGTTGGCGTAGGAGCCGCTGCGCAGGTGCAGCCGGCGCAGGGCGAAGCCGTCGCGCTCGACGGCGCAGACGGTCTCCCCGCGCGGGCTCTCGACCCGGGCGACGCCGAGGGCCGCGGCGGGGCCGCCGTGCCGCGCTTCGTCGGGCTCGATCGGCTCGACGAGCAGGTCGTCGAGGATCTCGAAGCTCGCCTCCAGCTCCAGCGGACGCATCTCCAGTCGCGCCGCGACGTCGCCGCTGGCCTGCGCCGGCGTCGCGGCGGCGAAGGTCGAGCCGTACCAGAGGCCGGGGCTGTCGCCGCGAGTGTCGTGCTCGAGGCCGGAGGCGCGCCCGGCCGGCCCGCCCGCGCCCAGCTCGGCGGCGGCCTCGCGGACGAGCACGCCGACGCCGTCGAGGCGGGCCTGGACCGAGGCCGAGAAATGGACCTCGCGCCAGACCTTCGCGGCCTCCTCGCGCAGCGAGCGAAGCTGGCCGCGCAGCCGCCGCGCCGGCTGCGGCGGCAGCGCCAGGCGGCTGGCGCCGACCTCGACCGAGCCGAAGAGGAAGCGGTGGCCGGCGACCTCCCGGTTGAGCCGCAGCGCCCGCTCCTTCAGCGCCGCGAAGGCCATGTTGCCGGTGGCGAAGCCGACCCCGGCGCAGATCGCGGCGAGGTCGTTCAGGTGGTTGTAGAGGCGCTCCAGCTCCGCCAGCAGGGTGCGGGCGCGGCGCAGCCGGCGCGAGGGCAGCAGCCCGAGCGCGCCCTCGCAGGCCTGTGCGTAGGCGACCGCGTTGGTCACCGCGCAGGCGCCGCAGGCGCGCTGGGCGAACGCCAGGCCGGCGGGCAGCTCCAGCCCCTCAACGGCGCGCTCGAGGCCGCGGTGCTTGTAGAAGAGGCGCGGGTCGAGCTGGAGGATGCGCTCGCCGACGACGTGGAAGCGGAAGTGGCCGGACTCGATCACGCCGGCGTGGACCGGGCCGACGGCGACCTGGTGCGCCCCCCTCCCCTGCACCGGGACCGTCCAGCTCTCGAGGTCGGGGTCGTGGTCGACCAGCGGGCGCAGCGGCTCGTGGCCGGCGAAGCGCAGGCCGTAGAGGTCGTGCGCCTCGCGCTCGTCCCACTGCGCGGCGGGGATCAGGTCGACGATCGTCTCCAGCCCCTCCCCGGCACCTCGACCGTCAGCGCCCGCGTCGCCGAGCCGAGCGCGAACAGCGCCCGCCAGCGCTTCTCCTCGCCGTGGCCGACCGCGTAGGCGCCGCAGAAGCGGGCGCCGCGCTCCAGCTCCCGCAGACAGGCCTGGCGCCACTGCGCCGGCGCGACCGCGACGACCTCCAGCTCCTGCCTCGGGACGGCGATGCCCGGGCTCACGTCACGCCCCCGGTCAGCGCCTCGACGACCCCCGAGTCCGGCAGCGCGTAGGCAGCCGCGGTCAGGGCCAGCAGCGCCGTCGCCGCGGCGGCGCCGAGCAGGGCCACGGCGCGCGCCGAGCGCGGGCTCGGGCGGCTCCCCCGTTGCCGCCTCTCCCCCATCGTCCCCTCGACCAGCGCGTGGGCTAGCCCGATGAAGCCGAGCGCGAGGAGGACCGCCGCAACCGCGGAGACGGCGAGCAGGCCCGCGTCCATCCCGCCGAGCAGGACCATCAGCTCGGAGACGAACAGCGGCGAGGGCGGCAGTCCGGCCAGCGACATCAGGCTCAGCGCCATCGCCGCCGCGGTCGGGGCGCTGGTCCGGGCGACGCCCCGGGGCGGCGCCGTCGCGGTCGCCGGGTCCTGGCGCAGGAGCGGGATCGCGGTGTAGAAGCCGAGCGCCTTGGCGACGCCGTGGCCGGCGACGTGGAGGACGACGCCGGCGATCGCCAGCGGCGTGCCGAAGCCGATGCCGAGGGCGAGGATCCCCATGTGCTCGAGGCTCGAGTAGGCGAGCAGGCGCTTCCACGGCAGCGGCCGCCAGAGGAAGGGGACGGCGATCGCCAGCGAGGCGAGCCCGAAGCCGACGAAGAGCTGCCGCGCCGCGTCGCCGAGCGCCGGCTCGATCGCCAGCTTGGTCCGCCAGGCGATCAGCAGCACGGTCGGCAGCAGCGCCGCCGAGAGCATCGCGCTGACCGGCGGCGGCGCCTCGCTGTGGGCGTCGGGCAGCCAGTTGTGGACCGGCGCCCAGCCGATCTTGCTGGCCAGGCCGACGACGATCAGGACGAAGGCGAACAGGGTCGCCTCGGCCGGCATCCCGCTCGCCCGCCCCGCCAGCGCCGCCCAGTCGAGGCGACCGAGGCCGCTGGCCGGCCCGCCGGCGGCGACGAAGAGGACGACGATCCCCAGTAGCGCCACCGCCAGGCCCAGCGTGGTGAGGACGACGTACTTCCAGCCCGCCTCGAGGGCGCTGCGCTTGCCGCTGAAGGCGACCAGCAGCGCCGAGGCCGCCGTCGTCGCCTCGACCAGCAGCCAGGCCAGCCCCAGGTTGTCGACCAGCGGCAGGGCCAGCAGTGCCGCCCAGAAGAGGTTGAAGGCGGCGTAGTAGGTGGCGTGGGAGCGGCGGGCGCTGAACCAGCTGCGGCCGGCGTGGCGCAGGTGGGCCGGCGAGACCGCGGCGCTGGCGAGGCCGATGACGGCGATCAGGGCGAGGAAGACCCCGCTGGCGGCGTCGACGAGGTACCACTCCCCGGACGCCGCCCGGTCGGGGGCGGCGAGCAGCGCGACCGCGGCGAGCGCCAGGGCGAGGCCGGCGGTGAGGACCGAGCAGGCGAGGTTGAGGCGGTCGGCGGCGGCCGCGCTGGGCATCAGGCCGATCAGGGCGGCGGCGCCGAGCGGGGCGGCGAGGACCGCGTAGACGAGCGTCACGTCAGTCACGCAGCCCCCTCAGCAGGTCGGTGTCGCCGCTGCCCAGCTCGCCGTGGATCTTCTGGGCGAAGGCCGCGGCGACCGTGATCACCAAGGCCAGGTCGAAGAGGACACCGAGCTCGATCGCGAACGGCAGCCCGCCCTCGACCGAGACCGCCAGCAGGTAGACGCCGTTCTCGGCGACGAGGACGCCCATCACCTGGACCAGCGCCGGCCGCCGCATGATCACGATCGCGATCCCGAGGCAGAGCAGGGCGACGGCGCCGTGCTCGGCCGCGGCGTCGCCGATCCCCAGCGGCGGCACCGCGGCGACGGCTACCAGCGAGACGACGGTGGCGACCAGCAGCCGCACGACGACCGTGGTCGCCGGCGTCACCGGGCCCGGCTCCGGGGTGCGGCGCCGGGTCAGCGAGAGCAGCGCCGGCAGGGCCAGCGCGCGGACGACGAGGATCGCCCCGGCCACCAGCAGCCCCGACCCGCCCTCGGCCAACGTCAGCGCCGCCACGCCGAGCAGCAGCGACTGGGCGGTGAGGAGGACCAGCGCCAGGCTGCGCCGGCGCGCCAGCATCACGCCGAAGCCGAGCGCGACCAGCGCCGCGACCGTCGCCGTGCTCATATGAGCCCCCCGGCCAGCCAGCTCGAAAGCCCGACCAGGGCGAGCAGCCCGCCCCCGGCCAGCAGCGCCGGCGCCCGCAGGATCCGCATCTTCGCCTGCGCCGTCTCGGTCACCGCCAGCGCCGCGCAGAGCAGGGCGACGCCGCCGGCGAGGTAGGTGAGCTGGGCGCCGAAGCCGCCCCAGTGGGGCAGGAACAGCTCCGCGGCGAGGACGAGGACGATCCAGTGGCGGGCGGCGGCGCTCCACTGCAGCAGCGCCAGGTCGCGGCCGGCGTACTCCAGCAGCGGGCCCTCGTGGATCATCGTCAGCTCGAGGTGGGTGTCGGGGTTGTCGATCGGCTGACGGCCGGTCTCGAAGAGGACGACGAGGCCGAAGGCGGCCGCGCCGCACCAGTGCGCGGGCTCGCTCCAGATCGCCGAGCCGGCGGCCGCGTCGCTCATCGCCGCCAGCGCGGTGCTGCCGGCGGTCGCCGCGGCGAGGACGATCGCCAGCAGCAGCAGCGCCTCGGCGAAGACGGACAGGGTGAGGTCGCGGCTCGAGCCCATCAGGGCGAAGCCGGACCCGGTGTCCCAGCTGGCCAGGGCGAGGGCGAAGCGGGCGAGCGCGAGCAGGCCGACGAGCACGAGCGCGTCGTCGCCCGGTCCCCAGCCCGAGGAGATCCCGCCGACCGGGACGACCAGGACCGTCAGCGCGGTGGCGGCGGCGACCAGGCAGGGGGCCAGGCGGTAGACGAGCGTGGTCGGTTGCGGGTCGGCGAGGGACTTTCCCCAGAGCCGTCGCAGCTCGCGGTAGGGCTGCAGCGGCGAGGGGCCGCGGCGGCCCTGCAGGCGCGCCTTCAGCGACTGGATCGCCCCTGGCAGCAGCGGCGCCAGGGCGACCCCGCCCAGCAGCTGGATCGCGGCGGCGAGCGCGGTCACCCGATCGCCCCGGTTCGCGCCAGCACCAGCAGCGCCAGCAGCAGGCCCAGCAGGTAGCCGGCGTAGGCGCGGACGCTGCCGGACTGCAGCCGCCGCGCGATCCGGGCGGCGCCGAGGGCGGCGCCCCGCACCGGCCCGTAGAGCACCGTGTCGAAGAGGTGCGGGATCTCGCCCCGGTAGGAGACCGAGCGGACCAGGCCGCCCTCGCGCGCGACGAGAACCTCCCGCTGCGGCCGCAGCACCCGCTCGAGGACGAGGTGCAGCGGCTTGATGAAGCCGGCGGAGGTCCAGCCGAGCGCCGGCACGACCGGCTGGCCGCAGGCCCAGGCGGGAACCGGTGCCGCCCGCCGCGAGCCGCGCAGCAGCCAGAGCGAACCGGTCAGCGCCAGCAGCCCGAGCAGCAGCCAGGGCGAGGGCAGCGAGCCGGTCCCCGGCAGCGCCAGGCTCGGCTCGGTGGCCAGCTCGGGAGACTGCGGGGCGAGGTCCATCAGCGAAGGCACGAGCAGGCCCGGGGCGGCGCCGAGGGCGAGGCAGCAGCCGGCCAGCAGCAGCGGCGCCAGCCGCATCCCCCCCACCGCCTCCCGCGCCGCCGCGACCTCGGGCCGGCGCGGGGCGCCGAGCAGGACCAGGCCCGCCGCCTTGACGAAGGCGAAGGCCGCGAGCGCCGCCGTCGCCGCCAGCGCGGCCGCGGCGACGGCCGCGGCGAGCCCGACCCCGAGGGCGGGGCCGAAGGCGGCGTGGACCAGCGCCTGCAGGGTCAGCCACTCCGAGGCGAAGCCGTTCAGCGGCGGCACGCCGGCGATCGCCAGCGCCCCGACCAGGAAGGCGGCGCCGGTCCAGGGCATCTGGCGCAGGAGGCCGCCGAGGCGGTCGAGGTCGAGCGAGCCGACCGCGCGCTCGAAGGTCGCCGGCGACGAGGAAGAGCAGGGACTTGAAGACGGCGTGGTTGAGGACGTGGAGGAGCGCGGCGCCGAAGGCGATCGCCGCCCAGGTCGCATCGCCCCCGGCGGCGAAGAGGAGCGAGGCGCCGAGCCCGAGCGCGACGATGCCGACGTTCTCGATCGAGGAGAAGGCCAGCAGCCGCTTGAGGTCGTGCTGGGTCAGCGCGTAGAGGGCGCCGCCGAGGGCGGAGAGCAGCCCCAGCCCGAGCACGGCGAGCCCGGCCCAGAGCGGCGCCGGCGCCGCCCACTCGAAGAGGACGCGGACCAACCCGTAGATCGCGACCTTGACCATCACCCCCGACATCAGCGCCGAGACGTGGCTGGGCGCGACCGGGTGCGCCCGCGGCAGCCACGAGTGCAGCGGCATCAGGCCGGCCTTGGTGCCGAAGCCGACCAGCGCGGCGACGATCACCAGCGCCTGGGCGCCGCTCTGGCCGGCGAGGGAGCCGGGATCGGCCAGCGCCCCGTAGTGGGCGAGCGCGAGGACGGCGATCCAGACCCCGGCGCCACCTAGGTGGGTCACCGCCAGGTAGACGAAGACGGCGCCGCGCACCGCCGCCTCGCCGCTCCGCGCCAGGATCGCGGCCGCCGGCGCCAGCGTCATCAGCTCCCAGCCGGCGAGGAAGGTGCTGGGGTCGCGCGCGGCGACGACGAGGGCGAGCGCGATCAGGAAGAGGCCGGAGAGGGCGACGAGGAGCCGCTCGCGCGCGGCGCCGGCGAGGTAGCCGCGGGCGAAGAGCAGCGCCGGCGCCGCCACCAGGGCGATGGTGGCGAGGAAGAAGCCGCTGAGGCCGTCGACGCCGAGGCGCGGGTCGAGGCCGTCGTGGAAGCCCACCCCGATCGGATCGGCCCCGAAGAGGACGAGGGCGCCGGCGACCCCGAGCAGCGCCACTCCCAGCCCCTGCAGCGCGAGCCCGGGCGCGGCGCCGCGGCGCGCGAGGGGCGCGAGCGAGCCGGCGGCGAGCAGCGCGGCGCCGGCCCCTGCAAGGCAGTTCAACTCGCTCAACTCCGGATGCCGATCGCTACCGGGGCTTCGCGGTCGTACTGCGGGGCTTCGAGGCCGGCCCGCCCAGCTCCCCAAGCAGGGCGTTGGCTTCCTCTAGGTGGGAGCCGATCACCTGGCGGGCGCTCTCGAGCATCTGGAAGACGCGCGGGTCCCGCACTTTGTAGAAGACGCTGGTGCCCTCCTTGCGGGCCTCCAGAATGCCCTGCCTGCGCATCGCGCTGAGGTGCTGCGAGGCGCCGCTGGAGTCGATCCCCAGCTCGGCCTGCAGGTCCCCCACCGTCATCTCCCCGTCCCTGAGCAGCTCCAGCACCCGCACCCGGGCCGGGTGGCCGAGCGTGCGGAAGAACTCCGCCTTCACCTTGTGGATCGGCGTCGGTGGAGCGGCTGCCCTGGAAGCGCTCATCTGCTCACCAGCATATCTTAAAAGTCTTTAAGACTTCGAAAAATGGGATTCCAGGACGGATTCCGGGCCTCGGCCGAGCTAGAGGCTGGCGCTGCCGCGCACCAGCGGCCTGACGATCGGCGGCGCCTTCGGCATCCGCCCGCGCTCGACCTCGCCCAGCTCGAACCCGGCGGCGGCGATCGCCGCGACGCTGTCGCGGTTGCAGCGGCAGCCGTCGCCGAGGAAGCGCCAGGGCTTTTCCAGCCGGTCCTGCCAGCGCGCCAGCTGCGGGTCCTCGGCGCGGACGTGCTCGAGGAAGAGCAACTGCCCGCCGGGCTTCAACACCCGCCGCAGCTCGGCGAGCGCCGCGGCCGGGTCGGGGATCGTGCAGAGGACCAGGGTGGCGACGGCGATGCCGAAGGCGTCGTCCTCGAACGGCAGCCGTTCCGCCGGCGCTTCGGCGATCGTCGCCGCCCGCGAGGACTCCGCGACCCGCGCCCGCAGTCGCTTCGCCATGTGCGGGTCGGGCTCGACCAGGACCAGCTCCTCGACCGCCTCCGGATAGAGGTCGACGTTGACCCCGGTGCCGGCTCCGAGCTCGATCACCTTCCCCCGGGCGCCGGCCAGCAACTGGCGTCGCATCTCCCCCAGCCCGGCCTCCTCGGTCGCCTTCAGGCCGCGGTCGTAGAGGGCGGCGAACCCCCTCCCCCAGGTCGCGTCGTAGATCCGCCCCATGCCGCCCATCAGGCGGCGTCGCGCTCCGCCGCCGGCGCCTCGCTCGCGGACTCCTCGGCGCCCCCCGTGCTCGTCGCCGCCCGGTCCTCGTAGGCGCGGCGCGCGGCGTGGTCGACCTCGAACATCAGCTTGTCGACGCCCATCGCCCGGCCCATCGCCTCGCGGAAGCGCCGCGGCATCAGGGTCATCGCCTTGTAGAGGCCGACGTTGCTCTTCGGCACGAAGACGTCGAAGCGCGGCACTTCCATCGCGTCGACGATCTCGTCGGCGACGTCCTCGGCCTCGACCGGCTTGATCCATTTCTGGCCGACGCCGCTGGTCAGCTCGGTGTTGACGACGGTCGGCATCACGCAGATCACCTCGACGCCGCTGCCGCGCAGCTCCGCCCGCACCGACTCGCTGAGGCCGACGACGGCGTGCTTGGTCGCCGAGTAGGTGGCGATGCCGGGGATCCCGGCTTTGCCGGCCTGGGAGGCGATGTTGACGATGTAGCCGGTGCCGCGGGGGCGCAGCCGCTCGATCGCCAGCTGGGTGCCGGTGATGACGCCGTGCAGGTTGATGTCGACCTGGCGGTGGATCGAGTCCTCGGACTCGTCGACGAACGGCGTCACCGGCATGATCCCGGCGTTGTTGATCACCGCGTCGACGGGGCCGAGCTGGCGCTCCGTCTCGGCCAGGAAGGCCTCGAAGGAGGCGCGGTGGGTGACGTCGAGGCCGAGCGCGATCGTGCCGCCGCCGAGCCCCTCCGCGGTCTTCTCGGCCAGCTCCAGGTCGAGGTCGCCGATGGCGACGCGGCAGCCCTTGCGGACCAGCGCCGTCGCGGTCGCCTTGCCGATCCCGCGGGCACCGCCCGTGATCGCCACGACCTTGCCGCTGAGTGAACGCCGCTCTTTCGCCATCGTGTTCCTCCTTGGGGTGCGGCGGGCCTCAGCTCGCCGGCTTGTAGACGGTGACCACGGCGGCTCCGCCGAGGCCGATGTTGTGCTGGAGGGCGACCTTGGCGCCCTCCACCTGGCGCTTCTCCGCGTCGCCGCGCAGCTGCCAGGTCAGTTCGGAGCACTGCGCCAGGCCGGTCGCGCCCAGCGGGTGGCCCTTGGAGATCAGGCCGCCGGAGGGGTTGACGACGACCTGGCCGCCGTAGGTGGTCGCTTCCGCCTCGACCAGCTTGTGCGCCTCGCCCTCGGCCGCGAAGCCGAGCGCTTCGTAGGTGATCAGCTCGTTGGCGCTGAAGCAGTCGTGCAGCTCGCAGACGTCGATCTCCGAGGCCGCGACTTCGGCTTCCTCGTAGGCCAGCCGCGCCGCCGTCGCCGACATCTCGGAGCCGACGATCGTCATGCAGTCGGCCGCCTCGTCGAAGGTCGAGCTGAGGTCGGTGACCATCGCCTGGCCGACGATCTCGACCGCCCGGTCCCAGAGCCCGTGCTCTTCGACGTAGCGCTCGGAGGCGACCACCGCGCAGGCCGAGCCGTCGGAGGTCGGCGAGCACTGCAGCTTGGTCAGCGGGTCGTGGATCATCTTCGCCGCCTTGATGTCCTCCAGCGAGTACTCGTCCTGGAACTGGGCGTAGGGGTTGTTGACCGAGTGCTTGTGGTTCTTCCACCCGATCCAGGCGTAGTGGTCGGGGTTGGAGCCGTACTTGGCCATGTGGTCGCGGCCGGCGTTGCCGAACATCTGCGGCGCCGGGGGCGACTGCTCGGGGTCGCGCATCTCGAACATCCGCATCGCGTGCTTGTCGAGCGCGTTGGTGCGGTCGGTGTACTTGACGCCGAGGCTGCCCGGCTCCATCTTCTCGAAGCCCAGCGCCAGGGCGCAATCGACGAGGCCGCCCTTGACCGCCTGCCGCGCCAGGAACAGCGCCGAGGAGCCGGTCGAGCAGTTGTTGTTGACGTTGACGACCGGGATCCCGGTCAGGCCGAGCTGGTAGAGCGCCCGCTGGCCGTAGGTCGAGTCGCCGTAGCAGTAGCCGGCGAAGGCCTGCTCGACGTCCTCGTAGGGGATGCCGGCGTCGGCGAGCGCCTTCTCCCCCGCCTCCTTGGCCCAGTCCGGGTAGTCGCCCTCCTTGGTCCCGGGCTTCTCGAACTTGGTCATCCCGACCCCGATCACGAACGTGCGGTTGCTCAAAGCCTTCTCCTGTTGTCGCCCGCGGCCCCCGCGGCTGTTTGGCTGCCTGGCCAGGAAACTACCGGGCCGCGGCCCCCGATGGGGCCGTTGCGGCGATTTTCCGCTCCCGGCGGGGGCTCGGCTCGCCTCCACCTTCGCCCGGATTCGGCCACAGCAGGAAGGCGAGGAAGGCGATCGCGATGCCGAGGGCGGTGCCGCTGGCGCGCTGCCCCGCCGCCTCGAAGGCGGGCTCGCCGAGGGTGTCGCTGAGGAGGACGACGTAGGTGGTGATCGCCGCCGTGAAGAGCGCGTACTGGACCGTCAGCAGGCCGTAGGCGAGGGCCGCGGAGACGGTGAGGACGATGCCGACGATCAGCTCGCCGGGGAAGGCCTCGGCGATCGCGGTGGCGACGACGAGACCCAGCACGGTGCCGAGCGCGCGCAGGACCAGGCGGTGGTCGGTCTCGCCCCGCTGCGGCCGCATCACGAAGAGGATCGTCAGCGGGATCCAGAAGCCGTGCACGGTCATCCCCAGGATCCGGTAGAGGGCGACGCCGGCGGCGAGCGCGGTGCCGAAGCGGATCGCGTGGCGGAAGCTGGTCGAGCGCAGGGTCAGGTTCGAGCGCAGCGCGGTGCGGGCGCGGGCGCTGCTCCAGCCGCTGCCCGGATCCTCGACGGCACGGTCGGCGACCACCCAGATCAGCAGCGACCAGGCGGCCTGCGTGAGGCCGCCGACGGTTCCGTAGAGCAGCGCCGGCCAGGCATCGCCGGGGGCGAGGAACAGCCCCTGGGCGATCATCAACGCCAGCGAGACCGAGAGGCCGAGGATCGCCAGCCGCAGCGAGACCGCGAAGCAGTAGCCGGCGAGGGCGCCGAACAGGCCCATCGCCAGCACCGCCAGCGGCGCCGACTGGCTGCTGAGGATGCCGAGCGCCGCGGCGACCCCGATCAGCGGCGCCGAGACCGCCTGCCAGGCGGAGCGCGGCCCCGCCGGCGCGTCCATGGCGGGGAAGCCGGCGAGCAGGGCGCCGGTGGCGATCGCGCCCTTGGTCGGCGCGTCGAAGCCGAACTCGACGATCAGGGAGAGGCCGATCGGGACCGCGAGCAGGCCGCCGCGGCGCAGCGCCGGCCCGGGCTCGGAGGGACCGATCGCGAGCAGCGGCGAGGCGCGCAGGCGTCGCGCCATGCCAGAGGCGTTGAAGAGGGACGACGCTGGCCGCTGGGCTGGCACCCGCCGGAGGGTAACCTGAGGGGTCGTGGTAAGCGCAGCTCTCAGCTCCGATCCCGCGGCTGGAGTGGGAATCTTCGCCGCCCTCGCGGCGGGGGTCGTCTCCTTCCTCTCCCCCTGCGTGCTCCCCCTGGTGCCGGGCTACCTCTCGGCGGTGACCGGCGTCTCCGCATCGGAGCTCGACGACGCCGGCTGGCGCCGGGTGCTGGGTCCGAGCCTGATCTTCGTGGCGAGCTTCTCGGCGATCTTCATCCTCCTCGGCCTCACCGCGACCGGCCTCGGCTCGTTCCTGCGCGACAACGACGAGCTCCTGACCAAGATCTCAGGCGTGCTGATCATCGCCATGGGCGTCCTCTTCGTCGCCTCCCTCCTCATCACCAGGCTCAACCGCGAGTGGCACGTCGACGCCCTGCTCGAGCGCGCCGGCAAGGGTGGCCCGGTGATCGCCGGCGCCGCCTTCGCGATCGCCTGGACCCCCTGCATCGGCCCCACCCTCGGCGCCATCCTCTCCGCCGCCGCCCTCTCGGACTCCGCCGGCCGCGGCGCCTTCCTCCTCGCCGTCTACTCGGCCGGCCTGGCGATCCCCTTCATCCTCACCGCCCTCGCCTTCTCCCGCATGACCACCGCCTTCGCCGTCGTCAAGCGCCACTACCAGGCGATCGTCGCCACCGGCGGCGTCATCCTGATCGCGATGGGCATCCTGATCCTCAACGGCGACCTCACCCAGGTCAACAGCGAAGTCCAGGGCTGGGCCGAAGGGCTGGGCATCGACTTCTGGAACAGCGTTTAGTCGCGAGGTTGCAGAAACCTTCGATATACACCGGTTTTCGCAACCTCGCGGATCAGTTCTGGGACGGCGCGACGGTTTCGAGCTCTTTGCCGACGGCCTCGACCACCTCGAGCTCCTCGCCCTCGAGATCGCGCGAGCAGACGATGCGGAAGCGGCCGGTGCCGATCTCCGCGTCGGGGACGACCGGCAGGCCGCGGATCGTCTCCCACCCGAGCCGCTCGACCTCGAACGGGTTCATCCGCACCTCCGCCGCCGGGAACGGGCAGTTGGCGTTGTGCTGGTCGATCGCCTTGGAGATCGCCTCCAGGTTCTTCGCCTCGGGGGAAGCCACGCGACAAGTCTAGGCGGGTTAGAGCGTGCCGCCGGCCTCGTAGGCCTGGCCGGGCGTCCCGCCGATCGCCAGCAGCCGCAGGCCGTCGGGCCCCGGCAGGACCTTCCGCGTCACCCCCGGGCCGACGCGGACGGCATGGTCGCTGTCGAGTGGGAAGGACTCGCCGTCGGCCTCGACCGTTCCCGAGCCGGCGAGCGCGAAGTAGACCTCCTCCTGGCCGAGCTGCTGCGGCCGCGAAGCGAACATCCGACCGCCGATGCCCTCCTCGGAGTGGTCGTGCTCCGGGTAGGTGTCGGCACCCGGAGCGAGGTCGCTGATCGAGACGCCGAAGGCGCTCACCCCGAGTCCCGCGGCCGCCCGATAGAAGGTGATCCCCTCGAGGACGCCGCTGATCGAGTCGATCTCCTCGATCTTCGCGTGGGTCACGTCAGCCACCGACCGATCCTAGCCCCCACGGCCCCGCGCCGCCCCGCGCATCCGTCCCTTCCCCCTCCTACGATCGACGCGTGACCGATACGCGCACGATCGCCCACCTGGATACGGACGCCTTCCGCTGACCGGCGCCCCCGCCCGCATCCGCGGCCTCTATTGACCATGCTGAGACCGCAACCTTGATGTCGGCCCGCCCGGAAAGCCTCCACTTGCTCCGTAAGCGGGAGTTCCGGTTGCTTTTCAGCGGGCAGGCGGTGTCGGTCCTGGGCGATCACATCGTCATTGTCGCGCTCGCCTTCGCGGTGCTGGAGATCGGCGGATCGACCTCGGAGGTCGGGCTGGTGCTCGCCGCTGCGACGCTCCCCCTGGTGACGACCGTCTTGGCGGGGGGAGTCGTGGCCGACCGGGCGCCACGCCGCGCCGTGATGGTGGCCGCGGACCTGGTCCGGATCGTGAGCCAGGGCACGATGGCGGCTCTGCTGATCGCGGGGATCGCGGAGATCTGGATGCTGGCGCTGTTGGCCGGGGTGACCGGCGCGGCCACCGGCTTCTTCAGCCCGGCGTCGACCGGTCTGCTCCCGGAGGTCGTCCTTGCGGAGCAGTTGCAGCCGGCGAACGCGCTGCGCGGCAGCGCTGCCGCAACCGGGGAAATCCTCGGCCCGGTGTTGGGCGGCGTATTGGTCGCCGCTGCCGGAGCGGGCTGGGCCATCGGGATAGACGCCGCGACGTTCGCGGTGAGCGCCGCCTGTCTGGCGGCGCTGCGGCTGCCGCCGCGGGAGGAGGCGCAGCGGGGCAGGTTCGTCGACGACCTGCGCGATGGGTGGGTGACCTTCCGGTCGCGGAGGTGGGTCTGGGCCTTCGTCGCCTACTTCGCGATCGGGAACCTGCTCTGGGGCGCCTGGGGCGCGCTCGGGCCGGTGGTCGCCGACCAAGAGCTCGGGGGTGCGGCGGCATGGGGCGCCGTGCTCGCGGCGATGGGTGTCGGCGCTCTGGCTGGAAGCCTGCTCGCCCAGACGGCACGGCCGCGGCGGCCGCTGCTGTTCGCCGCCGCCGCCGACGGCCTCTTTGCGCTTCCCTTGGCCTGCCTGGCCGCGGCGCCGCCGGTGGTCCTGATCGGCTTCGGCGCGCTGCTGGCGGGCGCCGGGATGGCCCTCGCCATCTCCGTCTGGGAGTCAACGCTTCAGCGCCACATCCCGAACGAGTCCTTGTCCCGGGTCAGCTCCTACGACTGGTTCGGCTCGCTCGCCTTCGCCCCGCTGGGACTCGCGCTCTGGGGACCGGTCGCGGCTGCCGTCGGGGTCGGCGTCTCCCTGTGGGTTGCCGCTGGCCTCGTCGTCGTTCTGACTCTGGCGCTGATCAGCCTTCCCGACGTCCGCCGCCTGCCGCGCACGCCGCCTGCCAACGCGGCTTCGCCGGACCCGACGCCATAGCCTGCGCGATACCGGGGGCGAACGTCAGTTCGCTCCGCCGGGCGGGCGGATACCTTTCGCCTGTGTCCTCGATTGCCGACTGGCCCCGTGTGGTCGCAATTGTCGATATGGACGCTTTTTACGCGTCGGTCGAGCTGCGGCGGCGGCCGGAGCTGCGGGGGAAGCCGGTGGTGGTCTGTGGGTCGGGGCCGCGGGCGGTGGTGACGACGGCGAGCTATGAGGCGCGGAAGCTGGCTGGCATCCACTCGGCGATGCCGGCGGCGGTGGCGCGGCGGCGGCTGCCGGACGCGGTCTACCTGCCACCGGACTTTCCCGCCTACCGGGAGGCCTCGGCGCAGGTGATGGAAGTGCTGCGCCACAACGTCGAGATCGTTGAGGTGGTCGGTCTCGACGAGGCGTATCTGGACCTGACCGGGCTGTTCTCGCCGAAGGCGACGATGCGGCGGATCGCAACCCAGATCCGGGCCGAGACCGGGCTGACCTGCTCGGTCGGCATCTCCGAGAGCAGGATGCTGGCCAAGATCACCAGCGAGCTGGGCAAGCCGGCCGGCCTCGTCGTCCTCTCTCGCGAGCAGGCGCTGGAGCGCTTCGCGGCGGAGTCGCCGGGGCTCGTCCCCGGGATCGGGCCGAAGACGGTCGCCAGGCTGGAGTCGATGGGCGTGCGCACCCTCGCCGAGCTCGGCCGGCGCGAGCGGGGCGAGCTGGAAGCGGCCTTCGGTCCGCGCTCGGGCGCCTGGCTGCACGCCCGCGGCCGCCTCTGGGACGAGACCCCGATCACGCCCGTGCACGAGACCAAGTCGCAATCGGCCGAGACCACCTACGACTACGACGTCAGCGACCGCGCCTCGCTCGAGGCCTCGCTCGCCGAGCTCTCCGAGGAGCTCTGCCGCCGCCTGCGCAAGCGCGAGCTGGAGGGCCGCACGATCGGGATCAAGGTGCGGCTCGACGACTGGACCAACGTCACCCGCTCGCACACGGTCGAGCAGCCGACCAACGACCCGCAGGTCGTCGGCGCCGTCGCCCTCGACCTGCTGCGCGCCTACGACCCGCAGCGGCCGGTGCGCCTGCTCGGCGTCCGCGTCGCCTCCTTCGAGAGCGACGCGGAGGTCGCCGAGACCGGGCCGGAGCCGCCCGCCGGGCAGCTGCAGCTCGGCCTCGGCGCCGCCGCCTAGGACCCTCCTAACGGTTGGCCAGGACCGTCCCCACGCCGGGGAAGCCGAGCCGGTCCTTGACCGCCTCGGTGAGGTCGTAGTCGCGCCCTGCCACGTAGGGGCCGCGGTCGATCACCGGCACGGTCACCGTGCGGCCGTGGTAGCGCAGCTTCACCCTCGTCCCACAGGGCAGGGTCTTGTGGGCGACGCCCATCGTCCCCGGCATCAGCGTGCCGCCGCAGGCGACCCCGTTGCCGTAGAGGCCGGGGCCGTAGTAGGAGGCGCCGGCGGGCCGGTAGGTCGTGAGGCGGCGGGCGGCGCTGGAAGCGCCGCGGCTGCGGGCGTCGTGGACGCCGAAGGCGCGAACCGAGTAGTTGCCGGTCCGCTCGGGCACCCAGCGCAGGGCGAAAGTGCCGTTGGCCTTCGTGGTCGTGCCGACGACGCCGGAGTCGGGGCCGCGGAAGACGACCTTGACGCGGTGGCGCCCGCTCGGGCGCACCTTGCCGTGGACGGCGAGCCCGTTGCCCCGCAGCACCGTGTGGGTCGAGAGGTGCAAGGAGACGTGGGACTTCGCCCGCTTGGGCGCGTGATCGCGGTGGCTCTGCTTCGCCGCCGCCGGCATCGCACCGAGCGACAGCGCGGTGGCAGCCGCCACCGCGGGCAGGAGGAATCGCATTCTTGGCTGCTCTCTTTCTGGCTGCCTCTGGGGTGGGACCGCATCCCCGTTGGGATAGGTCCGCGCTGGCGGGCTCGAGCCCGCGATCGGCAGCTGGGTTTCGTTCGCTTGGGACCGAACACGCTAGGGGCCGCCAAGTTCTCGCCGTGTGCGCGACCTCACACGGGACGCTTTCGGCAACGCGCCGTGCAAACGGCTCTGCGAAGCCGAGAAAATGCCCCTATCCGCCCTGAGCGACCTGTGCGAAGATGAACGTGTGGCTACTGACAGGCTGACCGGGCTCGACGCATCCTTTCTCCACCTCGAGCGCTCCGGCGCGCACATGCACGTCGCCTCGACGATCATCTTCGAGGGGGAGCCGCCCAGCCACGCGGAATTCCGCGACCACATCGCCTCGCGCCTGCACCTGGTGCCGCGCTTCCGCCAGAAGCTGCGCACGGTGCCGCTCGACCAGGGCCGCCCGGTCTGGGTCGACGACCCCCACCTCAACCTCGACTACCACGTGCGCCAGACCGCGCTGCCGGCGCCGGGCTCCGAGGAGCAGCTGCGCAACCTGGCGGCGCGGATCTTCTCTCAGCAGCTGGACCGCAGCAAGCCGCTCTGGGAGCTGTGGCTGGTCGAGGGACTGCACGACGACCGCTTCGCGATCATCGGCAAGAGCCACCACGCGCTCGTCGACGGCGTCTCCGGCGTCGACATCACCACCGTCCTCTTCGACCTCGATGCCGAGCCGCAGGGCTCGCCCGCCTCCGCCCCGCCCTGGCTCGCGCGCCCCGAGCCGACCGACCTGAAGCTGCTCGCCGACGCCTGGAGGGAGCGGCTGACCAGCCCGCAGGAGGTCTACCGCGGCGTCCGCGCGGCGCTGCGCGGGCCGCGCCAGGTCCTGCGCGGCCTCGGCGCCACCTCGAAGATGGTCGGCGCCGGGATCGCCGCCCCGGACACGGTCTTCAACGTCGAGATCGGCCCCCACCGCCGCTTCGCCATCACCCAGACCTCGCTCGACGACCTCAAGCGGGTCAAGGACGAGCACGGCGGCACCGTCAACGACGTGATCCTCTCGGTCGTCGCCGGCGGCATCGGCAAGTGCCTGCGCGCCCGCGGCCACGACACCGAGGGGCTGGAGATGCGGGCGATGGTGCCGGTCAGCGTCCGCGCCGCCGAGGAGCAGGGCGCGCTCGGCAACCGGATCACGGCGATGATGGCGCCGCTGCCGGTCTGGTCCGAGGACCCGGTCGAGCGCCTCCACGTCGTCACCGAGACGATGGGCGACCTGAAGGCCTCCGGCCAGGCGGTCGGGGCCGAAATCCTCACCAAGATCACCGACTTCGCGCCGACGACGATCGCCTCCCAGGCCGCCCGCCTGCAGCCGGCGCAGCGCTTCTTCAACCTCGTCGTCACCAACGTGCCCGGGCCGCAGTTCCCGCTCTACGTGCTGGGGCGCAAGATGGAGTCGATCTTCCCGATGGTGCCGCTGGCCAGGCGCCAGGCCCTCTGCGTCGGGATCATGTCCTACAACGGCCAGGTCAACTTCGGCCTGATCGGCGACTACGACGCGATGGCCGACCTCGACAGCTTCGCCCTCGACCTCGAGGCGGCGACCCGCGAGGCGATCGCGACGGCGCCGCGGGCGAAGAAACCGGCCAAAGCGAAAGCCGCGGCGGCGGCCTCAGGCAACGGCTCCGGCGCGCTGGCGACCGAGCCGAGCGCCTAGTCGCGGTCGCCCTGGTCAGGGCACGAGGCTGCCGCCGATCTCGAACGGCAGGCGGTCGGTCAGGTAGCGCCAGTCGAGGCGGCGGGCGTCGAAGCCGCGGGCGCGGGCGTCGGCGTTGACGACGACGGCGGTGATGCGGCTGAAGCGGCCGGGATCGCGCAGGCGCACGACCATCCTGCCGCCGCCCCGGCGGTAGGCCAGCCGGGTGACGGCGTGCCCGTGGCGCTCGCTGCCGAGCCGCCCGACCAGGGCCAGACCGGCGGCGACCCCGCGCGGCGCCGTGAGGCGGACGACGACGGCGCGACCGCCGCGGGCGTGCACCCGCAGCAGCTCGAAGGTCGTGTGGCTGAGCAGGCGGGTCAGGTGCGGGGCGCCGAGCTGGAGCCTGCCCTGGCGCTTCATGTCCGGGAAGAGGCGGCTCTCGCGGAATCCCTCACCGGTCCGCCACTCGGCGACGTCGGTGGCGAAGCGGGCGAAGTCGCGGCTGAGGTCGGACGGACCGGCGGCTCGCAGCGCCGATTCGTAGGCGTTGACGGCAAAGCCGCCGGGGCGGGTGTGGATCGCCCGCGCCCAGGCCTGGCGGACGATCGCGCCGCCGCCGTAGCGCCGCGCCAGCCACTGGTTCCAGACCGCCGAGCCGTACTCCTTGATCGAGCTGGCGGTCAGCGGCGTGTCGTAGCGGCGCACCCAGCGCTTCACGTAGCGCAGGTAGTCGTTGATGTCGTTGTAGACCTGGTCCTCCACCCAGGTCGCGGTCGACTCCGCGAACCAGGGGTCCTGGTAGGCGTCGTAGCCGAACTGGAGGATGTGGTTGTACTCGTGGGCGACGGTCACCTGGAGGTCCTCTAGCGGCGCCGTGCCGGGGAACTCGAAGGGGCTGTAGTCGTTGTCGAGGACGAGGTAGCCGTGCAGGCGGCGCGGGTTCGGGTGCTGCTTGGATCCCTGGCGGCGGTCGGGGGCGGCGTAGCCGAACAGCTGGCCGCCGATCTGGGAGAGGTAGACGTCGGTCTTGCCGCGCCCGCCGCCGTTGCGCCCGTCGCTCTTCGGCTCGCGCCAGCCGAGCTTGCCGTTCTCGACGTCGTGCACGTGTTCGGCGACCTTCAAAACCCGCTCGACGTAGTCGGGTACGCCGTCGGCGTCGCGATCGGCGAGGCTGGGGGCGTCGAGGCCCTCGGCGACCCAGTGGACGCAGAAGTGCGGGCCGCAGGCCGGCGAGCGCGGCGCCTCGGGCACGGTGTAGGCGTTGCGGTTGGGATCGGGGTCGTCGGTGGGACGGCCGCGTTCGGTCGGCCGCGATTTCGGCGGGACGAACGGTTTCTGCGCGGCCGAGGCGAGGCTGGAGACGCCGAGGGGCGGGGTCGGCGCAGCCGGGGCGAGCGCGGGCGCGGCGGCCAGCGCCAGGAGCGCCGCCACCGAGAAGCCGACCAGGTGGAGACGGCGGTCCCGCATCCAGTGGAGCCTACCGGTGGGCTCAGCCCGGTCCGGGGGGCGCGAAGGCGATACTTCGGGAAGCAGTCCCCCCGAGACCCCATGCGCATAGCCCTCGCCCAGATCGATCCCACCGTCGGCGACATCGACGGCAACGCGGCGAAGATCGCCGAGTGGATCGGCCGCGCCCGCGAGCAAGGGGCGGAGCTGGCGATCTTCCCCGAGCTCTGCATCCCCGGCTACCCGGCCGAGGACCTCTACCTGAAGCGCCACTTCATCGAGGCCAACCGCCGCGCGGTCGACGAGCTCGCCGCCGGGGTCAGCGGCCTCACCGTGCTGGTCGGCTTCGCCGAGCCGGTCGCCGGCCGCGGCGACTTCCGCCACGCCCACAACTCGCTCGCCGTCCTCGCCGACGGCGCCGTGCGCGCCGTCTACCGCAAGAACCGGCTCCCCAACTACGCCGTCTTCGACGAGCAGCGCTACTTCGTCCCGGGCTCGGAGGCGATGAGCGTCGAGGTCGCCGGCGAACGGGTCGGGCTGACGATCTGCGAGGACTGCTGGGTCGAGGGGCCGCCGGCGCAGACCGAGGCCGAGGAAGGGGCGACGCTGATCGTCAACCCCTCGGGCTCGCCGTACCACCGCGGCAAGGGCCGCGAGCGGGAGGCGATGTTCGCCGAGCGCGCCCGCGCCTACGGCGCCCACTTCGCCTTCTGCAACCTCGTCGGCGGCCAGGACGAGCTCGTCTTCGACGGCCAGAGCATGGTCGTCGGCCCCGATGGCACGTTGCTCGCCCGCGCCGCCCAGTTCGCGGAGGAGCTGCTGGTCTGCGACCTCCCCGGCGGCGGGCCGCTCGCTGCGGCACTCGGCGACCTCGACGAGGTATACGGGGCGCTGGCGCTCGGCCTGCGCGACTACACCGAGAAGAACGGCTTCCGCCACGTCGGCGTCGGCCTCTCGGGCGGGATCGACTCCGCCCTGGTGGCGATGCTCGCCGCCGACGCCCTCGGGCCCGACCGGCTCAGCTGCGTGGTGATGCCGTCGCCTCATTCCAGCTCTGCAACCCAGGAGGACGCCAGAACGATCGCCCGCAACCTCGGCGCCGAGCTGATCGAGATCCCGATCGAGCCGATGATGTCGAGCTACCAGCGGGCGCTGGCGGGCTATCTGGAGGAGCCGGAGGCGGCGGTCCCGCGCGATCCGACCCGGCCCTCCGAGCCCGACCTGACGGCGGAGAACATCCAGGCGAGGATCCGCGGCAACCTGATGATGGCGCTCTCCAACCGCCACGGCTGGCTGGTCCTGACGACCGGCAACAAGAGCGAGATGTCGGTCGGCTACGCGACCCTCTACGGCGACATGGCGGGCGGCTTCGCGGTGATCAAGGACGTGCCGAAGCTGCTCGTCTACGAGCTCGTCCGCCGCCGCAACGAGCGGGCGGAGCGGGAGCTGGTGCCGGCCAGCGTGATCGAGCGGGCGCCCTCGGCCGAGCTGCGCCCGGACCAGCGCGACGTCGACGCCCTCCCCCCCTACGAGCTGCTCGACCGCGTCCTCGAGGCCTACGTCGAGCGCGACCAGGGCCACGAGGAGATGATCGCCGCCGGGCTGCCGCCGGAGACGGTCGACGAGGTGATCCGGCTGGTCGACCGCGCCGAGTACAAGCGGCGCCAGGCGGCGCCCGGGATCCGGATCACCCCGAAGGCGTTCGGCAAGGATCGCCGCCTGCCGATCACCAACCGCTTCGGCGGTTGACGGCTAGCGGCTCGGAATCGGCCGGACCGCGATCGTCATCTGTGCCAGGGCACAGAGCTTGCCGGCCTCGTTGAGGACTTCGGCGTCCCAGACCCAGCCGGTGCGGCCGCGGTGGCGGACCTTGGCGTGGACGTCGGCCGAGCCCTCGGTGACCGGCCGGATGAAGCTGACGCTGATCGACTGGCCCATTGCCATCTTCCCGTCCTCGAGCACGACCAGGGCGGTCGCCCGCGAGCAGACGCTCTCGACCAGGCTCGACATCACGCCGCCGTGCAGGAGGCCGACCGGCTGGCGCAGCTCGTCGCGCATCCGCACCCGCACGCGCGCGTGCTCGGGGTCGTCGTCGAGCCATTCGGCGCCGAGCAGGGCGTCGAAGCGGGAGTGCAGCGCGGGGGCGTCGTCGGACATCGGCGGCGAACCCTACTCAGTGGCCATCGGCGGCAGAGATTAAGTCTTCGCGACCCCTGGGTGGGCGTACGCCATCCCGGGCGCCGCGCCCCATAGGCTTCGCGCTGGTGGCGCTCAGCGAGGACCAGAAAGCGATGCTGCGGCTGCTCGCCCAGCGCGGCGAGCAGGGATACAAGGACATCGCCGACCTGAAGGGCGAGAGCGTCGAGGACGTGCGCTCGCAGGTCCTCGACGCCGTGCGCCAGCTCGAAGACGAAGGCCTGCCGCCGCCGGCGATCCCGGGCCTGCCGGAGGCCGCGGAGCGGTCCGAGCCGCCGAAAGCCGAGCCGGCGCCCCCGAAGCCCGAGGAGCCGAAGCCGGCGCCACCCGCGCCGGCGGCGGAGGAGAAGCCTCCCCTCGCGTTGCCGAAGGGCGAGCCGAGGCCGCCGCTGCGCAGGGAGCTGAAGCTGCTCGAGAATCGTGGCCTCTGGGCGATCCTGGCGGGGGCGGCGATCGTCGTCCTCTTCGTCGTGATCCTCTTCGTCGGGGGCGGCGACGACGGAGGTGGCTCGGAGACGACCGCGACGGGCGCCTCCAACAGCGCCGAAGAAACCGGCTCGGAAACGCCCGTCACCAACTCCAAGAAGGTCACCAAAGCGGTGCTGGAGCCGGTCGACGGCAGCGACGCCAAAGGCACCGTGATCTTCGGCCGGGTCAAGGAAACGCTGGCGCTGCAGGTCGTGGCGACGGGCTTGGAGCCGACGGCGAAAGGGCGGTCCTACGCGATCTGGCTGGCGCAATCGCCGCAGAAGATGCTGCCGCTGGCCTCGACCCCCGTGAACCAGACCGGCAAGATCGCCGCCCAGTTCGAAGTGCCGGTCGAAGTCCTCGCCTACCTCGCCGACGAAACCTTCAAGGACATGACGATCACCCTGGTCGACAACGCCCGGCTGGAATCGTCACTGGCGAAAGCGACCAAAGCCAAAGAATCGCCCGACTACACCGGCACCGAAGTCCTGCGCGGAGCCGTCACGGGCCCCATCGTCGGCGCCCAGATCCGCAAAGAAGAAGCCGAGGAGGACGCCGAATAGGCCCGGCGGCTCAAGGAATCAGCTTGCCGGGGTTCATGATCCCGGCGGGATCGAGCTGGTCCTTCACCGCCCGCAGCACCTCGATCCCGGTCTCCCCCACCTCGGCCTCCATGTAGGGGGCGTGGTCGCGGCCGACGGCGTGGTGGTGGGTGATCGTGGCGCCGCAGGCGACGATCGCCTCGCAGGCGGCGCGCTTGACCTCGGCCCACTGCTCCAGCTCGGCGCCGTGCCGGGAGCGGGCGATGAAGGTGAAGTAGAGCGAGGCGCCGTCGGCGTAGGCGTGGGAGAGGTGGCAGAAGACCAGCCCCGGCGTGCCCTGGCCCGCGAGCGCGGCGTGGATCGCCGCGGCGACGGCCGCGTGGAGCTCGCCGAGCCGGCTCCAGGTGTGCGAGGTCTCCAGCGTCTCCACCATCGCCCCCATCGCCATCAGCGTGTCGCGCAGGTAGGGGCCCCGGTAGCGGCCGTGCTCCCAGGAGCGACCGGCCGCTTGGCCGAGGTAGGCGGCGCCGCCGGAGCGCAGCGCCCGCACCGCGAGCGCCCGGCGCCGCGCCACCGACTCCTCCTCGCCCTCGAGCCCGACGATCATCAGCGCCCCGGCGCGGCGGCGGCGCAGGCCGAGGTAGCCGCCGAAGAGCCGTCCCTGGATGCCGCGGGGGCCGGAGAGCGCCAGCGACCCCTGCGTCTCCTCCTCGTCGGAGACGCGGACGACGTCGGGCAGGCCGGGACCCTGCGCCAGCGCCCGGACGATCTCCGCGCCGGCCTCGAAGCTCTCCGCCATCCAGGCCTCGTAGCGCCGCACCGGCGGCGCCGGGCGCACCCGCACCGTCACCTCCGGGATCACGCCGAGGACGCCCTCGGAGCCGATCACCAGCTCGCGCAGCGCCGGGCCGGCGGCGGTGTGCGGCGTCGACAGGGTGCGCAGGTCCCCGGCCGGCGCGACCAGCCGGACCGAGCTGACCACCGAGTCGAAGCGCCCGTAGCCGCTCGACGCCTGGCCGGCGGAGCGGGTGGCGGCGAAGCCGCCGATCGTCGCGTACTCGAAGGACTGCGGGAAGTGGCCGAGGGTGACCCCCTCGGCGCCGAGCGCCGCCTCGGCCTCCGGGCCGCGCAGGCCGGCGCCGAGCCGCGCGGTGAGCGAGCGGCGGTCGACCTCGACCTCGCGCAGGGCGGTGAGGTCGAGACTGATCAGCCGCGGGTGGGAGCCGCGCAGCGGCTCGACCCCGCCGACCACGCTGGTGCCGCCTCCGTAGGGGACCACCGCGACCCCCTCGGCGGCGCAGACGTCGAGGACGCGGCGCAGCGACTCCGCGTCGGGAGGCATCACCACGGCGTCCGGCGCCGCCTCCAGCGCCCCGTTGCGCAGCCGCGCCAGGTCCACGTACCCGCAGCCCGTGGAGTGGCGCAGTCGGTCCTCCTTCGCCGTGAAGACGTTCTCGACCCCGACCGCGTCGCTCAGCGCCGACGGCAACGCCTCGGCGACCGGCAGCGCGAAGTCCTCGATCGAGGCCGCCAGCGGCCACGCCTCCAGCTCGCCGATCCGCTCCCGCAGCACCGCCAGCGCCTCGCCGTCGAGCCCCGGCTCGATCGCCGGGTCCCCCCATCCCCACCACTTCGCGTCCCGCCGCGGCGTCACCCAACACCCCCCGGGGTGTCGAGTTTCTCGGCCATATGCCGAACAACTCGACACCTCACGTCAATGCCCGCTCGATGCCGTCGAGGGCTTCGTCGATGATCGCGCCCTGACTGCGGCGCATCAGCGGCGAGCCGAGGCGGGACATGCCCTTCAGGGTCTGCACCGAGGCGATGCTGACCTGCGTCTCCTCGCCGCGGTCGCGCAGGCCGATCTCCACCCGCGAGGAGCGCAGGTGGCGCTCGAACGGCGTCCCCTCCAGGTCCTGCTCCCAGACGTAGCGCTCGTTCTCGGCGGCGCTGAGGCAGCGGTAGTCGGCCCGCACCCCCCTCCCCTCCGCGGTCTGCAGCACCTTGGTCCACTGGCTGCGGCGGCCGCCGCCCTTGTGGTCGACGTTCTCCACCCGCGCCGTCCGCGGCCACCATCGCGGCAGGCTGTAGGGGTCGGAGACGAGCTTCCAGACGTCGCCTACGTCGGCAGGGATCGTCCGTTTTCGGCTTACGCGTGGCATTAGGGCGCGGAAGGCGGAGTCTGGCAAGGACGCAGGGAGCGTGGCGTGCTCCGCACGCGAGCGACCGAGGACACCGCCAGACTCCGCCTTCCGCGCCCTAATCGCCGGCGAGGCGGCGCAGGTCGCGCACCAGCAGCAGGTGCTTGAGGTGGCTCACCGTCGCCGCCAGGCTTTCCAGGCTCTGCAGCGCCTCCTTGCGGCGCTCGGGGTTGCGGGAGCGCAGCGAGGGGCCGAGCAGCGCTTCCAGCAGGTTCGCCTCGCGGTCGGCGGAGGAGCGGAAGACGCGCAGGTTGCGGGCGCCGACGCCGACCCGCGACAGTTCGTTGGCGGCGCGGACGATCTCGCGGTCGGTCTCGTCGTAGACGGTCTTGCCGTCGCGCTTCTCCGGCTGCACGATCCCGAAGTTCTCCAGCTCGCCGATCAGCTCCTCGCGGGCGCCGGTCTCCTCGACCACCTCGTCGAGGGTCAGGTAGGCGCGCGAGGTGTCGACGAGGATCGCCCGCCGCACGGCGCCGCTGGCAGCCTTGCGGTCGCTGTCGCCGCCGAGCATGAGGTCGCCGCCGGCCGCCAGCTCCTGGCGGATCACCCGCAGCGGCAGGAACTCGTCGCGCTGCAGGCGCAGGATCGTCCGCAGCCGCTCGACCTCGGACTGGCTGTAGAGGCGGTAGCCGCCGGACGTGCGCCGCGGGCTCAGCAGCTTCTGGTCCTCGAGGTAACGGATCTTCGAGATCGAGACGTCGTCGAACTCGTTCTGCAGGATCTTGCAGACGGCGCCGATCGTCAGCGCCTTGCGGGGACGGCTGGCGGAGTCCGGCGAGCGCGCCGGCTGCTCGGAGACGGGCATCGTCAGCGCTCCAGGTAGCTCAGCTTGTACTTGCCGACCTGGATCTCGTCGCCGTCGCCGAGGCGGTGGGACTCGATCCGGCGGCGGTTGACGTAGGTCCCGTTGAGCGATCCGAGGTCGTCGATGTAGAGGCCGTCGCGGCGGCGCACCAGCAGCGCGTGGTTGCGGGAGACGGTGACGTCGTCGAGGAAGACGCCGGCATCGGGGCTGCGGCCGATGCTGATCCGGTCCTCCTCGATGCTGAAGCTCTCGCCGGCGCGGCCGCCGCCGGCGCGGATCACCAGCGCCGCCCCCGCCTCCTCGACCACCTCGTCGATGTCGACCGGCTGCATGTCGCCGGTCTCGTCGACCCGGTAGGTCATCGTCGTCGGGTCCTCGCCGCCCTCGCTGGGGCCGCCCAGGTAGGCGCCGCACTTCTGGCAGTAGTTGGCGCCCTCGGGGTTGGCGAACCCGCACTCGGGACAGTGGACGGCCATCGATCGCTCCCGTCGCTAGGCGGCGGGCTCGTCCTCCGGCGAGGTCTGCGCCTTGCCGGCGAGGATCTCGGTCAGCTTGCTGACGTCGTCGCCGGAGATCATCGAGTCGCCCCGCTCGTGTTTGTCGCGCAGCCGGTTGACCAGCTCGGCCCGGAGGATGTCGATCTTGCCGTGCAGTACGCGCCGCTTGTAGGAGATCTCGTTCTCTTCCTCGGTGAGGTTGTCGATCAGGTCCTTCAGCTCCTTGTCGCTGAGCGAGCCCAGATCGGGAAAGGTGTCCTCCATCGTGCTCCTAACTCGAGGAGGCGCTGGGCGCCTCCGTTTGCGCGGGCGACGATTATAGGTCGGGAGACCTCAAAGGTTCAAGTGCAGGTTGAAGGTTTTGCGCGGTTGGCCGTCAGCTTGCAGCGGCGCCCGCGCGGACGGCCCGCCTGCCGCTGCGCGCGTAGAGCACGGTGGCGAGGATCGCCATCGCCAGCCCCCAGACGACCAGCGCCGTCGCAACCCAGCCGGGCGCGAAGAGGGCCAGCCAGATTCCCCCCATGGTCGGGAAGACGGCGATCCGCCCCGGCCAGTTGATCTCGATGTCGACCCCGTGGCGCAGGCCGTACTGGGCGAGGAAGAGCATCGCCAGCTCGCGCAGCCCCAGCAGGACCAGCAGCCAGCGCGGCAGCAGCTCGAAGCTCCAGCAGACGACCGCCCCGGAGAGCACCGTGAGGCGGTCGATCAGCGGGTCCATCAGCGCCCCGAGGCGGCTGTACTGGCCGGTGACGCGGGCGAGGAAGCCGTCCAGGTAGTCGCCGGCGGCGATCACCCAGAAGACCATCGCGGCGGCGAACGAGGTGCCGTCGTCGTTGCTGTAGGCAATCGCCAGGAAGACCGGGATCGCCGCCAGGCGCAGGTAGCCGGCCAGATTGGGGATCGTCCACGGGCGCAGTGGCTCGCCGCGGCGCGTCGTCCGCGGCGGTGGGGCGCTGCGATCGAGGCCGAAGAGGCGGCGGACGCGGCCGCGGCCGAAGGGGGCCTTCTCAGTCATCGGCGCCGGCGGCGCCCTCGGTGGCGAGTCGGTCGAGCAGCTGCAGCGCCCGCTGCGCCGCCTCGCCGACCGGCAGCGAGTGCTCGGCGCCGCTGGACCGCTCGCTGGCCTCGACGACGCCCTCGGCGAGCCCGCGGCGACCGGCGACGATCCGCAACGGGCAGCCGAGCAGCTCGGCGTCGGTCAGCTTCTCCCCCGGCCCGGCGTCGCGGTCGTCGAAGAGCACCTCGGCGCCGGCCTCGCGAAGCTCCTCGTAGATCCCCTCGGCAGCGGCGCGCTCCGGCTCCCCCGCCTTTGCCAGGGAGACGAGGTGCACCTGCCAGGGGGCGATCGCCTCCGGCCAGACGATCCCGCGCCCATCGGCGCCCTGCTCGATCGCGGCGGCGATGATCCGCGCCGGCCCGATCCCGTAGCAGCCCATCACGATCGGCCGCTCGACCCCGCCCTCGTCGAGGTAGGTCGCGCCGAGCGGCTCCGAGTAGCGGCTGCCGAGCTTGAAGATGTTGCCGACCTCGATCGCCGGCTCGATCGCGATCGTCCCCCCGCCGGGGGCGGTGTCGCCGGCCTCGATCGTGCGCACGTCGAGCTCCTCGAAGGAGAAGTCGCGGCCGGGCCGGATCCCTCGCAGGTGGGTGTCGGGACGGTTGGCGCCGCTGACGTAGGAGTCGCCGTCGATCGCCGCGTCCATGACGATCGGCAGGTCGATGCCGACCGGGCCGATGTAGCCGACCGGGCCGAGCTGCGCCTCGATCTCCTCCGCCGTCGCCTGGCGGAAGCCGGCGCCGAGCGCGTTGCGCAGCTTGATCTCGTTCAGCCGGTGGTCGCCCCGCAGGAGGACGACGACCATCCCCCGTCCCTCGACCAACACCGGCAGGGTCTTGATGAAGGCGCCGTGCGGCAGGCCGAGATGGGCGGCGACGTCGTCGACCTTGGCCAGGCCGGGCGTGTCGACCGGCTCCGGCGCGTCCAGCGGCGGCGGCAGCTCGACCGGCTGCGCCTGCGCCGAGGCGATCTCGACGTTGGCGGCGTAGCCCGGCGCCAGCGCCACCTCGTCCTCGCCGGCCGGGCAGGGCGCCATGAACTCGTCGGCGCCGGAGCCGCCCATCATCCCGACGTCGGACTCGACCCGGTACCAGCGCAGCCCGCAGCGGTCGAGGATGCGCGCGTAGGCGCCGGCCTGCAGCTCGTAGCTGCGGGCCAGCCCCTCCTCGTCGCGGTCGAAGGAGTAGGCGTCCTTCATCGTGAACTCGCGCGTGCGCAGGACGCCGGCGCGGGGGCGCGGCTCGTCGCGCTCCTTGGTCTGGATGTGGAAGAGCATCAGCGGCAGGTCGCGGTAGGAGCGCAGGTCGCGGGCGACGTGGTCGGTGACGCACTCCTCGTGGGTCATCGCCAGCACCAGCGGCGAGCCCTTGCGGTCCTCGAGCTTGAACAGCTCCTCGATCGCGTAGCGCCCGGTCTTCTTCCAGTTCTCGGCCGGCATCAGCACCGGCATCAGCATCTCCTGGCAGCCGATCGCCTCCATCTCCTCGCGGATCACCGCCTCGACCTTGCGCTCGACCCGCCAGCCCGCCGGCAGATACGTCCACAGCCCTGCTCCGACCTGGCGGATCAAGCCCGCCCGCACCATCAGCTTGTGCGAGATCGCCTCCGCGTCGGCGGGCGCGTCCTTGAGCGTCGGGATGAAGGTCTGCGATTGCCGGCTCACGCGGGAAACCTATCCGCTGCCAGCGCGGATCTAGGCGCGGGTGAAGCGGCGGCCTGCGGTCGGCGAGGCCTCCTCGTCGAGCAGGACACGATCGGACTCGCCTTTTTCGGCGGCTTCGTGCTCCATCTGGGCAATCTTCTCGGGGGTGAGGTCGCCGGCGTTCTCGTGCTCGATCCGGGCGACCCACTCGGCGCCCTCGCGCGACTCGGCCTCGTCGAACTCGACCTTGCCGCCGCGGTCGAGCGACTTGTCGATCTCCTCGAAGAGGGTGTCGACGAGCTGCGCCTGCGGGACCTTTCGCAGCGGCTTGCCGTGGGCGAAGATCAGGCCCTCGTCCTTGGCGCCGGCGATGCCGAAGTCGGCGTGGCTGGCCTCGCCGATGCCGTTGACGGCGCAACCGAGGACGGCGACCTCGACCGGCTCGGCGTAGGCCTCGAGCCGCTGCTCGATTTCGGCGACGACCGAGTCCATGTCGAACTGGAGGCGGCCGCAGGTCGGACAGGCGATCAGCACCGGGCCGCGCTCGCGCAGCTGCAGCGCCTTGAGGATCTCCCAGGCGACCTTGACCTCCTCCTCGGCGTGGAAGGTCGAGAGGCTGATCCGGATCGTGTCGCCGATGCCGTCGGCGAGCAGGGTGCCGAGGCCGACTGCCGATTTCAACGAACCGGCCCATTTCGTGCCGGCCTCGGTGACGCCGAGGTGCAGCGGGTAGGGGATCTTCTCGGAGAGCAGGCGGTTGGCGGCGATCGTGTTCGGCACGTTGGTCGACTTGATCGAGACCTTGAAGTTCTCGAAATCAAGGCCGTCCATCAGTTCGACGAACTCGACCGCGGCGGCGACCAGCGCCTCGACCGGCGCTTCGCGCTCCAGCTCGTGCAGGTGCTTGGGCAGCGAGCCGGAGTTGACGCCGATCCGCATCGGCACGCCCGCGGCGGTCGCCTTCACCGCCACCTCGGCGACTTTCTCGCGGCCGCCGATGTTGCCCGGGTTGAGGCGGATGCAGTGGGCGCCGGCGTCGATCGCCTTCAGCGCCAGGGTGTGGTTGAAGTGGATGTCGGCGATGATCGGGATCGGCGACTCGGCGACGATCGTCTTCAGCGCCTCGGCGTCCTTCTCGCGCGGCACCGCGCAGCGGACGATGTCGGCGCCGGCGTCGGCGACCTTGCGGATCTGCTCCATCGTCGCCGCCAGGTTGGCGGTCTCGGTCTTGGTCATCGTCTGCACGGCAACCGGCGCACCACCGCCGATCGGCACCCCGCCGACGAATATCTGGCGCTTCGAGGCCACGAGGGAAGGGTATCTGGCCGGGCCTCCGGGACCGCCCGCCGCTAGGCGGGGCAACAAACGTAGACCGCCTTGGTGTGGCGGTCCTCGTCGAGCCAGACGAACCGTCTGCCGTCCCTCTCGACCACCTGGTCGTCGCTGAAGAAGCCGCGGTAGGTCTGCAAGGTGTTGACGTCGAAGACGATCGCCCCGCCCGAGGCGAGGTTCGCACGCATGCCGTGCAGGGTCGCCTCCAGCTCCTCGGTGCCCAGCAGATAGTTGACCGCGTCGCCGACCGCCCAGACGAGGTCGAACTCGCCCGACGGCGGCAGCTTCCGCATGTCGGCGACCAGCAGAGTCGCCGCGCCACCTGCCTTCCCTCTCGCTCGCTCGCTCGATCATCGCGGGCGAGATGTCGCAGCCGGTCACCTGCCAGCCGCGGGCGAGGAGCGCGACGAAGCTCAGCCCAGTGCCGCAGCCGACGTCGAGCAACCGATGCCCTGAGACCCCCGCCTCCTCGGCCTTGCCCAGCAGCCGGCCCGCCCAGCGCTCGTACCGGTAGCCGTGGGTGAAGTCGTCGTAGGCCCGCGGCGAAGGCGTCGTAGCTGCGCCTCGCGTGGTCCTCTCCCTGGTCTGGCATTCCCTGGCCGCTCTTGTCCGTTCTCCTCACTCAAGGTACCTGATCAATCAGGTACCCGTGGAACTAGCGGACCTGAAAGCCGTCGCCGCCGAGGCGGCCGAGGTCGTTCGAGAGGCCGATGAAGAAGAGCATCGCGACGAGGGCGAAGCCGATGATGCTGGCCCGTTCCATAACCCGCAGCGAGACCGGTTCGCCGCGCAGTTTCTCCACCACGCTCCAAAAGATGTGGCCGCCGTCGAGCGGCAGGATCGGCAGCAGGTTGATCAGCCCCAGCGAGAGGCTGACCAGCGCCAGCAGCAGCAGCGCCGGCACGATCCCGTAGTCGATCACTTGGTTGGCGACGTCGCTGGTCCCGACCACGCCGGAGATTTCCTTGCGCTCCTCGGTTTCGAAGATGTGGGAGAGGACGTGGATCGTGCCGGTGGCGACCTGCCACATCCGGTCCGCGGCTTCGCTGGCGGCGCCGCCGACGCTGAGGTCCGCGGGCACCGACCCGTAGGAGAAGCCGACCAGGGCGCGTCCGGCCGCCTTGTCGTATTCGGGGCGGACGGAGATCGTCCGCAGCTCGCCGTCGCGGCGAACCTCGAGCTGGGCCGGGGTCGCGGCGAGGCACCCCTCGACCTGCTTGCCGGCGCATTCGTGCGAGCCGACCTGCTTGCCGAACCGTTCCAGGCGCTCGGTCAGGCCGAGAGAGGCGAAGCGATGCCCGTCGACGGCGACGATCTCGTCGCCGGGCTGGAGGATCCGGGCCGCCGGGGTCCCCGACCGGACCTCGCCGACCGACTGGTCGAGCTTCTGGAAGGAGGTGATGTAGACGCCGAAGAGGATCGCGAAGGCCAGCACGATGTTCACCACCGGCCCGGCGGCGATGACGACGATCCGCTTCCAGACCGGCTGCCGGTAGTAGGCGCGGTGGGCGACCTCCGGCGGGATCTCCTCCTCCGGGTTCATGCCGGTGATCTTCACGTAGCCGCCGAGCGGGATTGCTTTGACGCCGTACTCGGTCTCGCCGCGTTTGAACGACCACAGCGTCGGCCCGAAGAAGAGGAAGAAGCGCTCGACCCGCATGCCGGTCGCCTTGGCGGCGACGTAGTGGCCACCCTCGTGGAGGATGATCAGCAGCGAGAAGCCGAGGAAGATCCAGAGCCAGTTCATGCTGGAGTCAACCCCCGGACCTCCGCTTCGCTGCGGTGTCGCGCCTCCTCGTCGGCGGCGAAGAGGTCGTCGAAGTGGCCGACCGGCTGGGCCGGCATCTCCGCCAGCACCCGCTCGATCACGGCCGCGATCCCGGTGAACGGGATCCGGCCCGTCGAGGAAGGCGGCGACGGCGACCTCGTCGGCGGCGTTGAGGACGCAGGGCGCCGTCCCCCCCGCCCCGCCCGCCTCCAGCGCCAGCCGCAGGCAGGCGAAGGTCTCCAGGTCGGGCTCCTCGAAGGTCAGCTCGCCGGCGGCGGCGAGGTCGAGCTGGGGCAGGTCGACGTCGGCGCGCTCGGGGAAGTGCAGGGCGTAGGAGATCGGCACCCGCATGTCCGGGTAGCCGAGGTGGGCCAGCGAGGAGCCGTCGTTGAGGTGGATCAGCGAGTGGACCAGCGACTGCGGGTGGACGACGACGTCGATCCGCTCGTAGGGAACGCCGAAGAGGTGGTGCGCCTCGATCGCCTCGAGGCCCTTGTTCATCAGCGTCGCCGAGTCGATCGTGATCCGCCCGCCCATCGCCCAGGTGGGGTGCGCGAGGGCGTCGGCGACGGCTGACGTCGGCAGAGGTCGGTGCGGCCGCGGAAGGGTCCGCCGGAGGCGGTGAGGACGAGCCGCTCGACCGTCCCCGGCGCCTCCGAGTCGATCAGCTGGTGCAGCGCCGAGTGCTCGGAGTCGACCGGCAGCAGCCGCGCCCCGGTCGCCTCGGCCAGCGCCATCACCAGCTCGCCGCCGAGCACCAGGCTCTCCTTGTTGGCGAGGGCGACGTCGATCCCCTCGGTCAGGGCGACCACGGTCGAACCGAGACCGGCGGCGCCGACGATGCCGTTGAGGACGAGGTCGGCACCGCTCTCGGCGATCAGCTCTCGCACCCCCTCCTCGCCCTCGAGCACGCGGCCGCTCCAGCTGTCGCGAGCCTGCGCCGCCGCCTCGGCGTCGGCGAGGGCGATAGCGGGGACGCCGTGCTCGCGCGCCTGCTCGACGGTCAGCTCCCAGCCGGCGCCGGCCGCCAGGCCGACCGCCTGCAGCTCCGCGGAGCCCCCGATCACCTCGAGTGCCTGCGTCCCGATCGACCCCGTCGAGCCGAGTATCAACACCTTCTTCATCTGCCCCCGAGGATACGGAGGCAGGCTTACGGACCGTCAAAAGCCGTTGGCCGAAGGTTTCCCGTCGAGCGTGAAGTGAGCGCGCTTGGGTCTCGTCGCGTTGCCGGCCTTGTCGACCGCGATCACCTCGGACTCGTACAGCGCCCCGGGTCTGACCTTGCCTCCTGACCAGTTCCCGAGGTAGGTGATCTTGCTCAGCCCGGCTTTGCCACCCGTCTGCAGATGCTGCACGTTCGGGTCCGGCTTGTCGCACTGTTTGGTCGGGTTGCGGGCCGGGTTGCCCGGGGTCCCCGTGAAGCAGCCGAGCTTGTCGACCCGGATCCTCAGCGTCGCCGGCTCGTCGAGGCTGACCAGCAGGCGCGTGCCCTCCTTGAGGTCGAAGCGCAACCGCTTCCAGACGTAGGAGAGCTCTCCCCTCTCGATCGCCAGCTGGTTGAGCTTGTCGCCGGGGGCGAAGCCCTTGCGCGAGAGGTTGATCTTCAGCTTCGGCGGGGTCGTGTCGGCCGGCGGCGCCGGTGGCGGCGGCGGGGTCGTCCCGTCCGGGAGCTTCTCGGGCGGCGGCGGCTCGTAGATCGCCGTGGCCGCCCGCCAGTAGAGCTCTTCGCCCTCCCTGTCGATCTCGTCGAAGGCGACGATCGCGCGGCCGTCCGCGCCGACCACGAGGTCGCGCACGGTCGCGTCCCCAGGGGCGAGGTCGTCGGCGACCGGGTCGAACTGTCCGCCGGGTGGGCGCACCGACGCCTGCGGCACCCAGGTGTCGCCGTCGTAGCGGCTCCAGGCCGCGTAGGCGGTGCCGTCGGGCCCGATCGCCGCCTGCACGGCGGGGTTGTTGATCACGTCCTCGAGCTCGTCGGAGAGCTCGATCGGCGCGCCCATGGCGAAGCCGGTGCCGACCGCCCCCCCGCGCCTGGTAGCAGCAGATGTGGCTCCCGTCGTCGACGAACTGCCGCCAGGTGACCAGCACCATCCCGTTCGGGAACGAGATGCCCCCCGCCGAGGGAAATTCGGTCGTTTCGCCCCAGCCCGCGGCGCTTGCCATCCCGGCACCCGCGAGGCAGAGCGCGCCGCCGCGATCGCGGCGGCGGCGCGAGCGATTCTCCCCAGGCGCATCAGGACGCGGACGCTAGCCCGGGACGGCGGCGATGTGAATACGGCAACCGCCGTATCTCGGGCGCTAGACGCTATGGCCTCGGTTAATCACCGGGGCCATCCGAGATAGGCCGGACCCTTTCGCTCAGTCGGGGGTTTGTCTGGCCGGAGACGGGCTCCGGCTGACCCCAGGCGAAGGAGGGTCCGGCCATGAACGGCACGATGACATGGGTTGGCATGGATGTCCACGCGCGCTCCACGCACGCCGCGGCGATCGACTCGCTGAGCGGCGAGCTGCGACGAGCGCGCTTCGGAGCGGGCACCGAGGAGGTGGTGGAGTGGCTCGGGAGCTTGGAGGGCCCGGTGCGGGCGGCCTATGAGGCCGGGCCGACCGGCTTCGGACTGATGCGGGCGGCGGGCGCCGCGGGGATCGAGGTGCAGGTGGTGGCGCCGAGCAAGACACCGCGGGCGCCGGGCGACCGGGTGAAGACCGACCGCAAGGACGCCGAGCTCCTGGCGCGGCTGCTGCTCGCCGGGCAGCTGCGCCCGGTGAGCGTCCCGCCCGAGTGGCTGGAAGCGATCCGCCACCTCGCCCGTACCCGCGAGCAGGTCCGCCACGACCTGATGCGCTCCCGCCACCGGGTCTCCAAGCTCCTGCTCGTGCACGGCCTGGTCTATCCCGGCAAGACGACCTGGGGCCGCGATCACCGGCGCCGGCTCTCGCGGCAGGCCTTCGAGCACGAGCCGACCGAGCTGGCCTTCGTCGACCTGCTCGCCGCCGTCGACGGGCTCACCGCCCGCCGCGAGGCGCTCGACGAGCGGCTCTCCAGGCTCGCCACCGACGAGCGGCTGTGGCCGACGATCGCCCGCCTGCGCGCCTTCCGCGGCATCGACACGCTCACGGCGCTGATGCTCCACCTCGAGCTGGGCGGCGACTGGCGGCGCTTCTCCTCGCCGCGCAAGCTCTCGAGCTGGCTGGGGCTGACTCCCTCGTTGCAGCAGTCCGGCGAGTCCGAGAGCCAGGGGCAGATCACCAAGACCGGCTCCTCCCTCGCCCGGCGCCTGCTGGTCGAGTCGGCCTGGCACTACGCCAGGGAGCCGCGGATCGGCGCCACCCTGGCCAATCGCCAGGCCGGCCGGCCCGACCACGTCCTGCAGATCGCCTGGCGCGCCCAGACCCGCCTGCACCGGGTCGGCAAGCGGCTGCGCGAGCGCGGCAAGCCCCACAACGTCGCAACCGTCGCGGTGGCGAGGGAGCTGGCGGGCTTCCTCTGGGCCGCGGCAACCGCGCCATGAGCCGATCGCCCACCACAGCGGTCGCGCTCGGCCACCGGGTCCGGGCCAACGGCCGCCGGCACGCGCGGATCTACTATGGGCAGCCCTCACCGGCCACGCCCGCTTCCAGATTGCGCCCGCCGGCGACGAAGCCAGCGCCCTGGGATAGCCAACTCCCGCATCGTCAGACTGACACCGAGCGACGTCGAAGTCGCGCCCGGGCCCGGGAGCCGAGCCACACCACAACCGGCCGCCTGCGGCCGCGATCGGTGCTGGGCACTTGACAAATCGACGGCCATATCAGTAGACCAGAGCGACCGCGAGGTAGTAGCCGATTACCACGGTGAAGAAGACCGCGTCGAGACGGTCGAGGATGCCGCCGTGGGGACCGAAGAGGGTGCCGGTGTCCTTCTTGCCGAGGTCGCGCTTCAGCATCGACTCGAAGAGGTCGCCGACCGGGGCGATCGCGGCGACTGCGGCGCCCATGATCAGCGCGTCGGTCCCGGAGAGCCAGTCCTGGTACAGGCCGGCGAACCAGAAGCCCATAGTGCCGATCAGGAAGCCGCCGACCAGCCCCTCGATCGTCTTGTTGGGAGAGATGCTGGGGGCGATCCGGTGGCTGCCGAACATGCGGCCGGTGGCGTAGGCGGCGGTGTCGGCGACGAAGGTGCCGACGAGGACGTCGATCAGCAGCGCGCCGCCGTGGTCGGGGAGGTCGCGCAGGAGAACCGCGTGGACCAGCGGCACGCCGATCCAGACGATCCCCAGCAGCGTCACCGCGATCGAGATCGTGGCGCCGTCGCGGTCGCCGTCCCCCGCCGCGAAGGCGAACAGCACCGGGAAGGAGGCGGCGAGGATCATCAGCACGTTGAAGGCGGTGCCGAAGTGGGCGGCGACGATCAGCGCCGCCACCGCCGCGTAGGCGGGGACCGGGAGCGGCCGCGCCTCCTCGGTCATCCCCAGGTACTCGCGCAGGCAGACGGCGGCGATCGCGATCATCGCCACCGCGAAGACGAGGCCGCCGGCGACGACGATCGCGATCGCGAAGGCGATCCACGGCAGCGCCACCAGCACCCGTTTCGCGGTCTCGCCGCGCAGGCCCCGGCGCCGGGGCGGCCGCGGCTCGCGCGGCGCTTTCGGCTCCGGCGGCGGCTCCGGCTCGAGCATCTCGTCGTCGAAGAGGTCGACGGTCATGCCCGCGCTCCGAAGCGCCGCTGGCGGGTCGCGTACTCGCCCAGGGCCGCCTCGAAGGCGGCGCGGTCGAAGTCGGGCCAGAGCTCGTCGCGGAATACCAGCTCCGAGTAGGCGCACTGCCAGAGCAGGTAGTTGGAGATGCGCCGCTCGCCGCTGGTTCGTATGAGGAGGTCGGGGTCGTGCATCTCGGGCGCGTAGAGGTGCTGGCGGAACTCCTCCTCGGAGCCCCCCTGGAAGCTTCGCGCCGCGTCGACGATCTCCGCCCTGCCACCGTAGTTGAAGGCGACGTAGAAGACGATCCGGTCGTTGCCGGCGGTCGTCTCCTCCGCCCAGCGCATCCGCTCGACCAGCGCCGGGTCGACCCCCTCGCGGCGGCCGATGAACCGCATCCGCACCCCTTCGGAGTGCAGCTCCGGCGTCTCGGAGTCGATCCGCTCGCCGAACATCCGCATCAGCCCGGCGACCTCCTCCTCGGAGCGGCTCCAGTTCTCGGTCGAAAAGGAGAAGACGGTCAGCTCCTCGACCCCCAGCTCGGCGGCGTCGCGCAGCCGCGCCTTGACGACGTCGGCGCCGGCGCGGTGGCCCTCGGCCACCGGCAGCCCGCGCTGCTGGGCCCAACGGCCGTTGCCGTCGGTGATGATCGCTACGTACCTGGGCGCGGTCATGCCGTGACCTCGCCTCACACCTCGAGGATTTCCTCTTCCTTGCCCTTGAGCAGGGAGTCGATCTCGGCGATCGCCTCGTCGGTCTGCTTCTGCAGCGCGGCCTCGGCCCGGCGCTCGTCGTCCTCGCCGGCTTCGCCCTCTTTCTTCAGCTCGCGCAGGTCGTGCATGACGTCGCGGCGCACGTTGCGGATCGCCACCCGCCCCTCCTCGGCGACGCCGTGCACGACTTTGACCATCTCGCGCCGCCGCTCCTCGGTCATCTCCGGGATCTGCAGGCGGACGATGTTGCCGTCGTTGCTGGGGGTGAGGCCGACGTCGGACTCCTGGATCGCCTTCTCGATCCCGCCCAGGGCGCCCTTGTCGAAGGGCGTCACCGTCAGCAGGCGGGCGTCGGTCGCGGCGACGTTGGCCAGCTGCTTCAGCGGCGTCGGGTTGCCGTAGTAGTCGACGACGATGCGGTCCAGCAGGTGCGGCGAGGCGCGCCCGGTCCGCACCGTGGCCAGCTCGCCGCGGCTGGACTCGACCGATTTGGTCATCCGCCCCCTGGCGTCTTCGAGCAGTTCGTCGATCAGATCCACCGGTCCGTCCCTCGCTATGCGGCCGGTCCGTTGGAGACCAGCGTTCCCACCTTCTCGCCGGAGACGATCCTATCTATGTTGCGCTCGTCGCCCATGTTGAAGACGTAGATCGGCAGGTCGTTGTCCATGCAGAGGGAGAGCGCGGTCGAGTCCATCACCCGCAGCCCGCGCTCGATCGCTTCGCGGTGGCTGATCGCGGGGATGAACTTCGCCTCGGGGTGGGTCGCCGGGTCGGCGTCGTAGACGCCCTCGACGCCGTTCTTGGCCATCAGGATCGCCTCGGCGTGGATCTCCAGCGCCCGCAGCGCCGCCGCCGTGTCGGTGGTGAAGAACGGGTTGCCGGTGCCGGCGGCGAAGATCACCACGCGGCCCTTCTCCAGGTGGCGCATGGCGCGGCGGCGGATGTAGGGCTCGGCGACCTCCTTGACGTCGATCGCCGACATCACCCGCGTGTACTGGCCCAGCCGCTCCAGCGCGTCCTGCAGGGTGAGCGCGTTGAGCACCGTCGCCAGCATCCCCATGTAGTCCCCGGTGGCCCGGTCCATGCCCCGGGAGGCGCCGTCGAGACCGCGGTAGATGTTGCCGGCGCCGACCACGATCGCCACCTCCACCCCGCGCTCGCGGGTGGCCGCCACCTGGCGGGCGATGCGGTCCACCTCGGCGGCGTCGGTGCCGTAGGCGAGGTTGCCCATCAGGGCCTCGCCGGAAAGCTTCAGCAGGATGCGCCCGAAGCGGGGCTCGGGAAGGTCGTTCACGTAGGACGACTCTATTCCGCGCCGACGCGGAAATAGGCGAAACGGGCGATGCGGATGTTCTCGCCGGTCTTCGCGGCCATCTCCTGGCGCAGCTCCTCGATCGTCTTCGAGTCGTGCTTCTCGGTGTTGACGTGGGTCTGGTCGAGCAGCGCCACTTCGCTCCCCCACTTGTTGAGCTGGCCTTCGACGATCTTCTCGACGACGTTGTCCGGCTTGCCTTCTTCGCGCGCCTTCTCCTCGAAGACCCGCCTTTCGGCTTCGCGCTCCTCGACCGGGATCTCCTCGGTCGAGACGTAGCTGGGCGCGGTCGCGGCGGCGTGCAGGGCCACCTGGTAGGCGAAGACGCGGAAGTCCTCGTTGCGGGCGACGAAGTCGGTCTCGCACTGCACCTCCACCATCGCCCCGACCTTGTCGTTGGCGTGGATGTAGGAGGCGATGACGCCCTCGTCGGTGCCGCGGCCTTCGCGCTTGGCGGCGGACGCCTGGCCCTTCACGCGCAGCAGCTCGACGGCGCGCTCGACGTCGCCATCGGCCTCCACCAGGGCCGATTTGGCGTCCATCATCGCCGCCCCGGTGCGGTCCCGGAGCGCTTTCACGTCAGCAGCCGTGATGCTCATTTCGACTCCCCCTCGTTCTCAGCTTTCTCCTCGGTGGCCGCCGGCGCCTCTGCGGCGGCCGGGGCCTGCTGCACAGCGGCGGGCGCCGCGGGCGGTGGCGCGGTCGGCGCGGTCGGAGCCTCCCCCGGTTTCGCCGCCTCGGCGGCGGCTTTCGCCTGAGCCTCGGCGGTGGCTTTCGCCGCCGCCTCCGCCTCTGCAGCGGCTTTTTTCGCTTCCTCGGCTTCGACCCGAGCCTTCTCTTCCTCCTCGCGCTTCTTCCGCTCTTCCTCATCCTTCTTGCGCCGCGCCATTTCCTCGGCGATGCGCTTCTCCTCCTGCACCCGCCAGGCGCTGGAGCCCTCCTCGACGGCAGCGCCGATGGTGCCGATCACCAGCTCGCAGGAGCGGATCGCATCGTCGTTGCCGGGGATCACGAAGTCGACCGGCGTCGGGTCGCAATTGGTGTCGACCAGGCCGATGATCGGGATCCGCAGGCGGGCGGCCTCGTGGACGGCGATCTCCTCGGTTTTGAGGTCGGTGACGAAGACGGCGTCGGGCAGGCGGTC
>CAVPEX010000032.1:0-9380 GCA_963703585.1 uncultured Solirubrobacterales bacterium
GTTGTGCACGGTCAGCCCCTCATTGCAGGATCGGGTCGGGGCTGACGCCGATCGGCTGCAGCAGCCCGTCTTGGCGCATCGCCCGGTAGGGCCCGCGCTGCCAGCTGGCGACGATCGGTTTCTCCGAGCGCCGGGAATCGCCACAATGGGGACGTGGAGTACCTGGTGATCGTCTTCTTCTTCGGCCTCGCCACCGGCATCATCGCCAGGGGCAAGGGCAGCTCCTTCTGGATCTGGTTCCTCGTCGGCGCCGTCCTGCCGCTGCTCGGCCTGATCGCGGCGATCCTCTACCGCGTCGAGAAGGACGAACCGGAACGCCAGTGCCCGACCTGCCACAAGAGCCTCAAGCTCTACGTCCAGGTCTGCCCGCGCTGCGGCACCGACCTCTACCTGCCCGACCCCGCAGCGGTCCGCCACCCGGGCGTCGGGGCCGAGTAGCTAGCGCAGCCAGGTCCTGACGATCGCGTTGGCGAAGCCGACGCCGTAGCGGAGGACGGCCGGCTTCTTGGAGTGGCCGTGGAGGCGCTGTTCGACCGTGATCGGGATCTCCCGGGCCGGGATGCCGCGCTTGATCGCCTCGATCATGAACTCGGAGGTGTGGAACTGCTCCTGGCGCAGCACCAGCTGCGGCAGCACCGTGGTGCGGACCGCGCGGTAGCCATTGGAGCAGTCGGTGACGTGGGCGCGGGTGATGAAGGAGACGAGGCGGTTGAAGAAGACGATCCCCAGCTCGCGGGCGAGGTGGTTGCGCTCGGCGTGACCGAGGACGCGGGAGCCGTGGGCGACGTCGACCTCGCCGTCGAGCACCGGCTTGACCAGCCGCTCCATCTCGTCGGGCCGGTGCTGGCCGTCGGCATCGAGGGTGACGACGACCTCGGCGCCGGATTCGACCATCAGCCGGTAGCCGGTCCGCAGCGCCGCGCCGCCGCCGCGATTGGTGACGTGGCGGGCGACGAGGGCGCCATGCTCGGCGGCGACGTCGCCGGTGCCGTCGCGCGAGCCGTCGTCGACGACCAGCACCTCGGTGCGCACGCCGCAGACCTCGGCCGGCATCTGGTCGAGCACGTGGCCGATGTTCTCGGCCTCGTTGTAGGCGGGGATCAGGATCGCGATCCTGCCGCGGAAGCGGTCCGGCAGCCCGGCCTGGCGGAACTCCTCCCAGGCCAGGCCCTCCAGCGCCGCCGCCAGCTGGCGCGAGTTGCGCGCCGCCTGCGAGAGCGCCCGCAGGATCAGCCCGAAGAGGACGAAGATGGCGAAGACGGCGAGGCCGAGGATGCGGCCGCCGTTGCCCTTCTCGAAGGAGAAGGCGGAGAGCAGGCCGTCGACGATTTCGGTGCCGGAGACGAGGATCAGGCCGAGGCCCGTGAGCAGCAGGATCAGCACGTCGGCGTTGCGCAGCGAGCGCCGGCGCAGGATCGCGTAGAGGGCGATCGCGATGCCGATCAGGAGACCGGCGCCGCGGAGCGCGGTCAGTTCGGCGGGGAAGATGCCTGCTCTCGGGACCATTCGCGGCCAGAGAGTATGGCCGCGAGCGCCGATGACAGGGTCAACGCGGCAAGGGGAAAGACCAGCGTCATCAGCACCTCGTTGCGGCGGGGGGCGGCCAGCGAGGCCGCGCCGACGAGGGTGACGAGGACGATCGGGGTCGTCAGGGCGATCAGCTCCCACCAGCGCCGGCGCACCCCGAGCAGGACCAGGCCGGCGAGGCCGAGGGCGACCAGAAGCACCTGGACGACGCGTCCGGCGCTGCCGCTCATCGCTTCGCCGACGCCGCTGCTCCACATCCGCCCGACCTTGCGCACCGTCATCCCCAGGTAGCCGAGCGGGTCCTCGTCGAAGAACTTGGAGAAGTTCTGCTTGCCGATCTTGCCCAGGGCAGAGTCGCGGGGAAGGTCGGGATAGCGTTCGCCGACGCGGTCGAAGAGCGGCGTCGGGTCGACCGCCTCGAGCGCGGCGGAGTCGGGCTCGAGGTCGCGATGCAGGTAGCGCTTGGCGAGGATCGCCTTCACCCGCTGGTATTCGCCGTCGGCGGGGAGGAAGGTGCCGACGTAGAGCGCCTTGCCGCCGCCGGTGGAGATCGGCACGGTGCGGTCGAGGACGACCTGGTTGCGGATCGTCCAGGGGGCGATGACGACGACGATCCCCGCCAGCAGGACCGCCGCCCCCGCCAGCGAGCGCCGCCAATCGGCACCCCGGTTGCTGTTTGTCGCCCAGGGGGCGACAAACAGCAACCGGAGGGCGGCGAGGACGACGAAGGCGAGGCCGACCAGCAGGTACTCGGGCCGGAACATCGCGGTCAGGCCGAACAGCAGGCCGGGCACCAGCCAGGCCCACGGCCGTCGCCCGGACCCCCCTGGTGCCGTCTTCTCGCCCGCCCAGAGGAAGGCGAGCACCGCCGCGGGCAGGGTGAGGATCGCCGGCGGCTCGCTCATCAGCTCGCCGGTGGAGTGGATGAAGGGCGGGTAGGCGGCGACGGCGAGGGCGGCGACGAGGCCGACGGCGGAGCCGAGGCCGGGGTCGAATCCCCCGTCGCCCTCGCCGCCGCGCCGGCGCCGCCCGACCGCGGCCCCGAGCCGCCGGCCGAGGGCGAAGACGACGAGGATCGCGGCGACGCCGCAGAGCGCCTCGACGATCCGCGCCGTCCCTTCGCGGGCGCCGCCGGTCGCGTAGAAGCTGGCCGCGTAGAGCAGCGGCGCTCCCGGCGACCAGTCGCTGGAGTCGTCGAATTCCGGGCCGCCGTAGCTGCCTTCCTCATACAGCGCCTTGGCGAGGGCGTAGTAGGCATGGGAGTCGTCGGCGGGCTGCTCGACCGGGTTGGCGACGACGTAGGCGCGCAGGCACAGCCCGAGCGCCGCGATCAGCCCCAGCGCGACAAGCGTCCGGCGCCCGTAGCGCTCGGGCAGGGCGCGGATCCAGTCGACGAGGGCGGTCAAGGCCGGCTCAGGCTATCCGGCGGTCCGGCTCATCGCTACGAGGAGCCGAAGAGCGTCCTCGGCTTCTACTGCACCCCGACCGTGTTCTCGACCGGCCCGGACGTGGTCAAGTACAAGTGCGAGCTCAAAGGCGCCGACACGCCGATGTACGTGAAGCTCGTGTTCAAGGTCAAGTACGACCTCGACTAGCCGGCCTGCGGGGCGCCGGCCCGACCGGGCCGGCGCCACTCCCGCAGCGCCGCCCAGGCCCAGGTCGCGCCGAGCCCGGCCAGGGCCGCGACCAGCGGCAGCATCACCAGCGCCCGCCGCGGCGAGGCGACCAGCAGGGCGCTGACCGCCGTGATCGAGACGAAGACGGTCCCGAGCAGCAGCGCCTCCCAGCGCCGCCGCCAGGCGAGCAGCCCGAGGGCGAGCAGGCCGAAGGCGACCAGCGCCCAGTGCAGCGCCTCCCACGCCGGGTCGCGCATCACCCCGCGCGGCCCGTGCGACCAGACCCGCCCGACCTTGGTGGCGATGAAGCCGGCGTATTCGAGCGGCTCTTCGCTGACGTCGTCCCAGAGCTGTTCGCGCCCCATGCGCGAGAGCGCCCGGTCGGTTTCGAGTTGTGGGTAGCGGTCGGCGGCGAGCACGGCGAGGATCTGCTCCAGCCGCAGGCGCGTCGCGTCCGCGGGCTGGAAGAGGTCCGGGTTTTCGGCGACGACCTCGGCCCCGACCCGTTCCGGGTCGCCGTCGGAGGGCAGGTAGGTGCCGGCGAAGAGCACCTGCCCGCCGCCGGTGGAGATCGGCACGAAGCGGTCGAGGGCTACGGCGTTGCGGACCGTCCAAGGAGCGACGACGACCGCGAGGCCGGCGAGCAGCACCGCCGCTTGGGCGAGGCCGCGCCGCCAACCCCCGCCCACCCCGCCGAGTTCGCCTTTAGTCAGCGTATGCGCGACAAAGCGCGAACTCGGTCGGATGAAGACGACCAGGGCGAGGAGGAAGGCGACAGCGAGGTACTCGGGGCGGGTGAGGGCGAGGGCGCCGAGCAGGAGGCCGGGGAGGAGCCAGCGGGCGAGGGCGCCACCGCCGTCCGTCGCCCAGAGGATCGCCAGGATCGAGCCCGAGAGCAGCGTCGCCGCCAGCGGCTCGCTCATCAGCATCCCCTGGTACTCCAGGAACGCCGGGTACACCGCGACCGCCAGCGCCCCGATCAGGCCCGCGACAACTTGTGAAGCATTTCCCCCCCTATGGGGTGGGTAAGCCATCACAAGTGCGAGGCGCCGTCCCAGCAGGTAGGTGAGGGGGACGGCGAGGGTTCCCAGCAGCGCTAGGAGGATCCGGGCGGTTCGTTCGTGCACGCCGCCCGTGACCTCGTAGACGCCGGCGACCAGGAGCGGCAGGCCGGGGGAGTAGTTGCTCGACGGCTGCGTCGCCCCGCTCCCCGCGGTGAACCCGTCGCCGTCCTCGAGGTTGGCGGCGATCGCCGCGTAGGCGGCGGCGTCGTAGACCGGCGGCCGGCCGTCCCAGGCTTCGCCGACTCGCAGCCCGAGGCCCGCCAGCAGCACCGCGACCAGCGCCGCGAGGCCGAGCCGACCGCCGTTTCGCGTCGCCAGCCCGCTTGCCATCGGCCGGATTCCCTTTTCCATCGGACTGATTCAACTAAGCTGCCCCGCCTATGAGAATCCTCATCCTCGGGGGCGACGGCTACCTGGGCTGGCCGACGGCTCTGCGGTTCTCGGCTCGCGGGCACGAGGTCTCCGTCGTCGACAACTTCGCCCGCCGCCGCTGGCACACCGAGCACGGCACCGGCTCGCTGACTCCGATCGGCGACCTGGAGCGCCGCATCGAGGCCTGGCGCGGGTCCTCCGGCGAGGTGATCCGCAGCTACGTCGGCGGCGTCGAGGACGGCGACTTCCTCGAAGAGGTCGTCGCCGAGACCCGCCCCGAGGCGGTCATCCACTACGGCCAGCAGCCCTCGGCGCCCTACTCGATGCTCTCCCGCGAGCGCGCGGTCGAGACCCAGCAGAAGAACGTCGTCGGCAACCTCAACCTGCTCTTCGCGATCCGCGATCACGTCCCCGACTGCCACCTGGTCAAGCTGGGGACGATGGGCGAGTACGGCCAGCCCAACATCGACATCGAGGAGGGCTACATCGAGATCGAGCACAAGGGGCGCAAGGACACGCTGCCGTTCCCGAAGCTGCCCGGCTCGCTCTACCACTGCTCCAAGGTCCACGACTCGACCAACATCCACTTCGCCTGCCGCACCTGGGGCGTGCGCGCGACCGACCTCAACCAGGGCGTCGTCTACGGCATCGCGACCGACGAGACCGCCGGCGACGAGCGGCTGATCACCCGCTTCGACTACGACGAGCTGTTCGGGACCGTGCTCAACCGCTTCTGCGTCCAGGCGGTGATCGGCCACCCGCTCACGGTCTACGGCACCGGCGGCCAGACCCGCGGCTTCCTCAACATCCGCGACACCCTGCAGTGCGTGGAGCTGGCGGTGGCCAACCCGGCCGACCGCGGCGAGTTCCGCGTCTACAACCAGTTCACCGAGCAGTTCTCGGTGGTGGAGCTGGCGCAGCTGGTCAAGCACGCCGCCGAGCACCTCGGCTACTCGGTCGAGATCCAGCACGTCGACAACCCGCGGGTCGAGAAGGAAGAGCACTACTACAACGCGATCCACACCAAGCTGCTCGACCTCGGCCTGAAGCCGACCCTGCTCGGGGAGGAGCTGGTGGAGTCGATCATCCACGCGATCGAGCGCTACAAAGGGCACGTGATCGAGTCGGCGATCGACCCGCGAACCCGCTGGAACCCGGCCCAATCGGCCGTCGGCCACCAGTAGCTTCCACGCCCGGGCCAGGCATGGCCCCACTGCTACCATCGCCAGTCCGATGAGGGCCGCCGACACCTTGATGGAATCGCTGAAGGCCGAGGGCGTCAGAGACGTCTTCGGGATCCCCGGCGGCGCCAACCTGCCGACCTACGACGCGATGGTCGACGCCGACTTCCGGCACGTCAAGACGCGCCACGAGCAGGGCGCCGGCCACGCGGCCGAGGGCTACGCCAAGGCCTCGGGCCAGGTCGGGGTCGCCTTCGCCACCTCCGGGCCGGGCGCGACCAACCTGATCACCGCGATCGCCGACGCGATGCTGGACTCGGTCCCGACCGTCTTCATCACCGGCCAGGTCCGCACCGACCAGATCGGCACCGACGGCTTCCAGGAGGCCGACATCCTCGGCGCCACCCTGCCCTTCGTCAAGCACTCCTTCCAGGTCACCGACGCGCGCCAGACCCCCGAGTACGTGCACCAGGCCTTCCACGTCGCCTCCACCGGGCGGCCGGGGCCGGTCCTGATCGACATCCCGCAGGACCTCTCGCGCGCGGACATCGACTACGAGCCGCGGACCGAGCCTGTCGACCTGCCCGGCTACAAGCCCTCGACCGAGGGCAACATCAAACAGATCCGGATCGCCGCCAAAGCGCTGGCCAACGCCCGCCGGCCGATCCTCTACACCGGCGGCGGCGTCGTCAACGCCAACGCCTCCGAGGAGCTGCGCGACCTCGCCGCGACCGATCGCTGGCCGGTCACCTCGACCCTGATGGGCCTCGGGGCCTTCCCCGCCTCGCACGAGCGCTGGCTGGGGATGCTCGGCATGCATGGCACCTACACGGCCAACATGGCGATGGACAACGCCGACCTGATCGTCGCCGTCGGCGCCCGCTTCGACGACCGCATCACCGGCAAGCTCGACGAGTTCGCCCCGCACGCCAAGGTGATCCACATCGACATCGACCCGGCGGAGATCTCCAAGAACGTCGGCGCCCACATCCCGATCGTCGGCGACGTCAAGCAGGTGCTGCCGAAGCTGACCCGCGAGTACCGGGCGCTGCAGACCGACTCCAGCCGCCTCGACGCCTGGTGGCAGACGCTGCGGACGTGGCAGGACGAGCACCCGCTCTACTACGAGCCCGGCAAGGACGGCGAGATCAAGCCGCAGTTCATGATCGAGGCGATGCACCGGGCGACCGGGGGCGAGGCGATCGTCACCTCCGACGTCGGCCAGCACCAGATGTGGACGGCGCAGTACTACGGCTTCGACAGGCCGCGGCGCTGGATCAACTCCGGTGGCCTGGGGACGATGGGCTTCGGCCTGCCGGCGGCGGTCGGCGCCAAGGTCGCCTGCCCCGACGACCCGGTCGTATGCCTCGCCGGCGACGGCAGCCTGATCATGAACATCCAGGAGCTTGCGACCTGCGTCACCGAGGACATCCCGGTCAAGGTCTTCCTCATGAACAACGGCTACATGGGCATGGTCCGTCAGTGGCAGGAGCTGTTCTGGGACCGCCGCTACAGCGCCGTCGACAACGGCACCAGCCCCGACTGGGTGAAGCTGGCCGAGGCCTTCGGCGCCACCGGCATGCGCTGCGACAACGCCGACGACCTCGAGGAGACGATGGCCAAGGCGCTGGAGACCGAGGGCACGGTCCTGCTCGACGTCCGCGTCGCCCAGGAGGAGAACTGCTACCCGATGATCCCGCCGGGCAACGCCGCCCGCGACATGGTCGAGGCGCCGAGGGCGGTGCGCTGATGGAGGCCGGGACGCCGCAGGCGGTCAAGCTCGAGGACCTGCACCTGCCGGGGCAGCTGAGCGGGCGCAAGCACATCCTCTCGATCCTGGTCGAGAACAAGCCGGGCGTGCTGGCCCGCGTCGCCGGCCTCTTCTCGCGCCGCGGCTTCAACATCGACACGCTCGCGGTCGGGCCGACCGACGACCCCAGCATCTCGCGGATCACCCTCACCCTCGACGGCGCCGTGCACCCGATCGACCAGGTGACCAAGCAGCTGCACAAGCTGGTCAACGTGCTGAAGATCCGCGACATGGAGCCAGAGGAGACGGTGGCGCGCGAGATGGCGCTGTTCAAGGTCTCCTCGGCGGTCGAGAACCGGGCCGAGATCATCCAGTTCGCGGAGATCTTCCGCGCCAAGATCGTCGACGTCGCCCGCCGCACGATGACGATCGAGGTGACCGGCTCGGCCGACAAGATCGAAGCCTTCGAGCGCATGGTCCGCCCCCACGGCCTGGTCGAAATGGTTAGAACGGGCGAGATCGCAATCGCCCGTGGCAGCGACTGAGCTCCTCCTAGACGCACTCGCCAAGGCTGCCGGGCACGGGCGGCGGACGCTGGTCAGCGTCACGGTCGAGAGCGAGGTCGCCGACCCCTGCGCGGCGGTGTTCGCCTCGCGGCTGGCGAGCGACCGCTGGTTCTGCTGGGAGCAGCCCGACCGCGGCTTCGCGCTGGCGGGGCTCGGGGTCGCGCACGAGGCAGCCTCGCGGGGCGGCGCCCGCTTCGCCGACGTCGCCGAGGAGTGCCTGCGAACGGGGCGCGACGCGGTCCTCGACGAGCCGCCCGGGCTGCCCGCGGGCGCCGGGCCGGTCTGGCTCGGCGGCTTCGCCTTCGACCCCGAGGGCGGCTCCTCCTCGACCTGGTCCTCGCTGCCGCCGGCCTCGCTGGTGCTGCCCGAGCTCTCGCTCTGCCGGGCGGGGGGTGCGACCTTCCTCACCCTCAACGCCGTCGTCGGGCCGGGGGAGGAGGCCGAGCGGCGGGCGGAGGGGCTGGCGGCACGACTGGCGGCGCTGCGCGGCGAGGAGCCGCTGCCGATGCTCGACCCGCACCCGACCGAGCACGCCGAGATCCGCAGCGTCCGCACCCCGGGGGAGTTCGAAGGCACGGTCTCGGCGGCGACAGCGCGGATCGCCGAGGGCGAGCTGAGCAAGGTCGTCCTCGCCCGCGAGATCGTCGTCAGCGCCGGCCGTGCCCACGATCCCGCCGCCCTCTTCGGCGCCCTGCGCGCGCAGTTCCCGGCCTGCTTCTGCTTCTGCTGCGGCACCCCCGAGGCGGCCTTCGTCGGCGCCAGCCCCGAGCTCCTGGTCCGCCGCAGCGGCGCCAGCGTCTCCACCGTCGCCCTCGCCGGCTCGACCCGCCGCAGCTCCGACCCGGCGGTCGACGACCATCTCGGCGAGCAGCTGCTGCGCAGCGACAAGGACCGCCGCGAGCAGCGGATCGTCGCCGAGCGGATCGTCCGCGCCCTGCGCCCGCACGCGGTCTGGGTCGAGGCGGCGGCGGAGCCGGAGATCGTCAAGGTGGCGAACATCCAGCACCTGGCGACGCCGGTGATCGCCCAGCTCGCCGAGCCGCGCTCGGCGATCGAGCTGGCCGGGATGCTGCACCCGACCCCGGCCGTCGGCGGCGAGCCCTGGCCCGCCGCCGCCCGCGCGATCGCCGAGCTCGAGGCAGATGGACCGCGGCTGGTACGCCGCTCCGGTCGGCTGGATGGACGCCACCGAGGACGGCGAGTTCTGCGTCGCCCTGCGCAGCGCCCTGCTGCGCGACCGCGAGGCCCGCCTCTTCGCCGGCGTCGGCGTCGTCGACGGCTCCGACCCCGCCGCCGAGCTGGCC
>CAVPEX010000033.1:0-32774 GCA_963703585.1 uncultured Solirubrobacterales bacterium
CCGGCGACTCGAAGATAGGGTCTCCGCGAACGAACTTACCCGGGTTCCAAGTAGCACTCGGCACTTGATTCGGCCGGGATCGCCGGTAATGTCGGTGTCGGGAGAGGTACCGGGACGTAGCAGGGGGCGTCCTCGTTAATGGGAAAACGAGGAGGGAACAGATGGCAAGGCGCTCGATCGCATTGCTGATTTTGTGCTTGGGGGCGCTGTCCGTGCTGCCCGCGCTGGCACAGGCGAACACGACGGATATCATCCAGCCGCAGACCCCGGAAGACTTCGACTCCGGGTTCCAGGCGGGCACCTGTACGACGGACGCTCCGGCGAAAGTGCCGCCGTCGGGACCGCCGCTTCCACGCTGCTCGGTTGAAACCCCCGAAGCGTTCTCTCTGACGGCCGCGGGTCACCCGCCGATCGGATTCACCCAGTACACGATCGAGCACGAAGCGTACGAAAACCCGGAACCCGGCAAATACCTCGCCGAAATCCCGCCGACGCTCGAAGAACACACGATCAAGACCCTGCGGACCGATCTGCCTCCCGGCCTGACGGTCAATCCCGAGGCGACCGAAGGGCGCTGCTCGCTCGCCGAATTCCTGCACAAAGAAGGCGAAAAATTCCAGCCGGAATGCGATGCCTCGACCAAGACCGGGGAACAGAACATCACCCTGGTTACGAACAACCCCCCCGGTCCAGGACAGTGGAACGTCATCCCGCCAACGTTCGCCCCGCCGACGATCTCGACCAAGATTCCCGTCTACAACCTGGAACCGGCTCCCGGAGAACCGGCGAAACTCGGGTTCGTCGTCAACGAAGCCTTGCCGGTGTTCCTCGAAACCCAGGTCGCCTGGGAAAGCGACTTCCACGAGAGCTTCACGATCAAACTGGCGAACACGGCGGCTGTCTCCGGCGTGTCGACCCTGGTCAGCCGCCTCGTCACCGAAGGCGCGACGGCCGGTAACGGCACCTACCTGACCAACCCGACGACCTGCTTCGACCCGAACGATGCGCAGTTCGAACATCTCTACTCGACCTGGTTCCGGGCCGAGAACTATGCCGCGCCGGATCCGTCGTTCCCGAACGGCTCGACGCCGGTCGAGGCGAAGCCGCCGAAAGATCCGGAAGAAACCGGCGAACACGTCCAGCAGGAAGGTTGCGCGACGATCCCGTTCGAACCGACCATCGAGGCTGACGCCGGCACCCAGAGCATCGACTCGCCTGCCGCGGCAACCGTGACGGCGAGAATGCCGTTCGATCCGCTCAAAGAAGGAGGGGCGGCGAAACAGTCGCAGTCGCACGTGCGGCGGGCGACCGTCACCCTGCCGACCGGCATGGGCCTCAATCCCTCGGGGGCGAGTGGCCTGGTCGCCTGCAGTGACGCGCAGTTCAAGAAGAACGTGCGAGTCAGCTCCAACGAATGCCCGGAGGCCTCGAAAGTCGGCACCGTCGAGGTCGACTCTCCGCCGCTGGCGGAGCCCCTCGAGGGCAACGTCTACGTCGGCGAACAGAAGAGCCAGGACCCGCAGTCCGGCGAACTGTTCCGCATCCTGATCGAAGCCTCGAGCGCGAAAGAGGGCATCGTCCTCCGCCTCGTCGGCCACGTGAAGGCCAATCCGACCACGGGCGAGCTGACCACGCTCCTCACCGACCAGGCGGTCGGGCCGCTGGCCGGCCCGCTGCCGGAAGGCCTGCCTCAGGTCCCCTTCGAGCACCTCACGATGCACTTCGACGGCGCCAAAGAGGTCCTGACCAGCCCGCCCACCTGCTCGAGCTACGACGTCACGTCGATGTTCGAACCGTGGGCACGGCCGGGCGAAGAAGTGCCGAAAAGCGCCAAACTGCCGACGCTCTCGAGCGACCCGGCCGGCGGCGCTTGCCCGCAGACCCTGGCCGAGCGCAAGTTCGCGCCCGGCTACACGGCCAACACCGACAGCGCAAAAGCGGGCTCGTTCAGCCCGTTCCACGTCCATATCGCACGGCCGGACGGCCAGCAGGAGTTGAAGGTCGTCAACGTCACCCTGCCGAAGGGGCTGACCGGCAAGCTGGCCGGCATCCCCTACTGCTCCGACGCGGCCCTCACGGCTGCCGCCGGTGCGACCGGCAAGGCCGAGCAGGCCTCGCCGAGCTGCTCCTCCGCGAGCCAGATCGGCACGACGTCGACGGTCTCCGGCACCGGTAGCCACCCGGTCAAACTCGGTGGCAATGCCTACCTCGCCGGTCCGTACAAGGGGGCGCCGCTCTCGATGGCGGTGATCACCCCGGCCGTCGAAGGTCCGTTCGACCTCGGAACGGTGGTCGTCCGGGTCGCCCTCAACGTCAACCCGGAAACGACGCAGATCAACGCGGTGTCCGACGTCATCCCGGATGTGTTCGGGGGCGCGAAGCTGGACATCCGCTCGATCGACGTCGACCTCAACCGCAACGAATTCATGAAGACCCCGACCAACTGCTCCGCGCAGGCCACGGCCGGGACCATCAATGGCGGTGGCGCCGACCCGACCAACCCGGCGGCGTTCAGCTCCTACGCCGTCAGCGCGCCGTTCCAGCCAACCGAATGCAGCAAGCTCGGCTTCAAGCCGAAGTTCCACACGAAGTTGACCGGGCCGACGAAGCGGGCCAAGAACCCGCGTCTGAGGGCGATCCTGGAAGCGCGCAACGGTGACGCCAACGTCAGCCGCACGGCGCTGACGCTGCCGCACTCGCTGTTCCTCGACCAGAGCCACATCGGCACGGTCTGCACGAGGCCGCAGCTGGCCTCCCAGACCTGCCCGAAGGCGTCGATCTACGGCAAGGCGGAAGCAACCACGCCGCTCCTCAGCGGCAAGCTGAAGGGCAACGTCTACCTGGTGTCCTCCAACCACAAGTTGCCGGACCTGCTCGCCGACCTGCGCGGCCAGGTGAACGTCCAGCTGCGCGGAGTGATCAGCTCCAAGCGCGGCGGCTTGAAGACGGTCTTCAACGGCTTGCCGGATGTGCCGGTGAAGAAGTTCATCCTCAACATGTCGGGAGGCAAGAAGAGCCTCCTGGTCAACTCGACCAACACCTGCAAGGCGCCGCAACTGGCCGTCCTCAACATCAAGGGGCAGAACGGCAGGCAGGTGAAGAGCAACAGGTTCAAGTTGAACATCGCCTCCTGCGGCGGGAAGAAGAAGGGCAAGAAGTAAGCGGCAGCCTGGGGTAGCGACGTCGCTCGCACCGGCGCGGAGGGCCGAATAGCCTCCGCGCCGGTGCGTCCGTCGCTCTCAGTCCTGATCGTCGCCTGGAACAGCCGCGAGGAGCTGCGGCGGACCCTGCCGGCGCTGTTGTCGGAGCTTGGGGAGGGCGACGAGCTGATCGTCGTCGACAACGACTCCCCCGACGACTCGGTCGCGGTCGTGCGCGAGTTGGCGCCCGCGGCGAGGCTGGTGAGGACCGGCCGCAACCTCGGCTTCGCCGGCGGCTGCGCGGCCGGCGCCGCCGAGGCGCGCGGCGACCTGCTGGTGATCCTCAACCCCGACGCGGCGCCGCTGCCCGGTTTCGGCGCCGCGATCCGCCGGCCCTGGTTGCAGGGGCGGGGATGGGCCGCCTGGCAGGCGCTGGTCGCCGAGGCGGGGGGGAGCGAGATCAACTCCGCCGGCAACCCGGTCCACTTCACCGGCATCGTCTGGGCGGGGATGCACGGCCGGCCGGTCGCCGAGGCGCCGCCCGCCGGCGAGGTCGCCGCCCTCTCCGGCGCCTGCCTGGCGATCCCGCTCGAGACCTGGAAGCGCGCCGGCGGCTTCGCCGAGCGCTTCTTCATGTACCACGAGGACGTCGACCTCTCGATCCGGCTGCGGCTGGAAGGCGGCACGGTCGGCATCGAGCCGGCGGCGGTCGTCGCCCACGACTACGAGTTCGGCGCCAGCGGCGGCGACAAGTGGCGCTGGCTGGAGCGCAACCGGCTCGCCTTCCTCCTCCGGACCTATCCGGCGCCGCTGCTTCTCCTGCTGGCGCCGGCACTGCTCGGCACCGAGTTGGCGCTGCTCCTCGTCGCCGCCCGCGGAGGCTGGCTGCGGCAGAAGCTGGCGGCCAACGGCGAAGCGCTGCGCTGGCTGCCACGGCTGCTGCTGGAGCGCCGCCGGATCCAGCGCCGCCGGCAAGTCAGCGCCGCCGCCTTCGCCGCCTGGCTCACCCCCGACCTCGACTCGCCCTTCATCTCACCCCTGGTCCGCACCTGGCCGGCGCGTCTCCTCCTCCGCACCTACTGGCGCGCCGTCGGCGCCCTCCTCGGCCGCCCCTAGCCGGACACCCTGGGGGTTACTCCGGCATGTGGAAGGCGTAGATGCGCTCCGGGTCGATGCGCCAGTAGGTGGCGCCTCGCTCGAGCATCTCCGCCCAGCTCGCTCCGTAGCGCGGCACGTAGATCTCGAGCAGGGCGTTACGCAGCTCGGATCCCGATCCGGGGCGGACGTCGACCGGCACCGCCGTGCCGTGCACCGTCACCGCCAGCTCCTCACCCGGCAGGTGGGCTCCGGCCGCCGCGTGGCTCGAGTCGAGCAGCTCCTGCAGGCGGGCGAGGTCCTCGGCCGTCTCGCGCATCGCCGCTAGGTCGGCTGGCTCGTCGGCCGGATCAGGATCTCGTTGACGTCGACGCCGGCGGGCTGCTCCAGCGCGAACATCACCGCGCGGGCGATGTCGTCGTCCTGCAGCGCCCACTCGCCGGGCCGGTTCTCGAAGAAGGGCGTGTCGACCATCCCCGGCTCGATCAGCGTCACCCGGATCGCCGTGTTGTCGTGCATCGTCCGCAGCTCCGCCCGCAGCGCCTCGCCGATCGCCGTCGCCGCCCACTTGGTTGCCGAGTAGAGCGAGCCGGGCAGCGCCCGCCGCCCCGCCACCGAGCTGGTGATGAGGAAGTGGCCGTCGCCGCGCTCGAGCAGGTGGGGGAGGGTGGCGCGGACCGTCAGCGCCGCGCCGTAGACGTTGGTCAGCACCATCGAGCGCCAGTGCTCGACCGACTCCTCGAGGAAGCCGCGGGTGGCGCCGAAGCCGGCGTTGGCGAAGACCGCGTCGATGCGGTCGAAGCGCTCGAGCGCGGTGGCGGCCATCGCCTCGACCTGGTCCCATTCGGTGACGTCGCAGCGGACCGCGATCGCCTCCTCCTCGCCGCCGAGCTCGGCCGCCAGCGCCTCCAGCTCCTGCAGCCGCCGCGCCGCCAGGACCAGGCGGTAGCTCGGCGCCGCCGCCCGCGCCGTCGCCGCGCCGATGCCGCTGCTGGCGCCGGTGATCAGCAGAACTGGCTTGGCCACGGCCAAATCTTCGCACTTGCGATAATCATGTGACCTTGGACCCTCAGCGCAAGCGGAAGATCCGGCTCGTTGCCGCGCTCAGCGCCGCCGTCCTGCTCGCGGTGGCGCTGATCTACACCTCCTTCTCGGCCTCGACCGACGCGAAGGAGCCCTCGCAGCTGCTCGGCGCCTCGCCGGGCACCAGCTACGAGATGACCGGCCGGGTCGTCAAGGGGTCGATCGAGCAGCAGGGCAGCGGCATCGCCTTCGCGGTGGTCGATCGCGACGGCAAGGGCCAGGCGCTGCCGGTCACCTACACGGGCACCGTCCCCGACCCGTTCCGCGGCGGTCGCGAGATCGTCCTCACCGGCGAGGTCCAGGGCGGGACCTTCGTCGGCGAACCCGACACCCTGATCACGAAGTGCCCGTCGAAGTTCACCACCGAGGACAATGCCTAGCCTCGGCAGCGCCCTGCTGGCGCTGGCCTTCCTCACCGCCGTCGGCGCCGCCGTCCTCGCCCTCCTGGGGCGCAACGGCGACCGTCGCCGGGTCGACCTCTCGCGCCGCGCCGTCTACGTCTTCTGCGGCCTGCTGACCGCCTGCGTGGCGATCATCGAGATCGCCTTCCTCAGCGACGACTTCGGCTTCAACATCGTCCAGCAGCACTCCTCGATCGAGACGCCGACCTTCTACAAGATGGCGGCGATGTGGTCGAGCCAGGAGGGCTCGCTGCTGCTCTGGGCCTGGGTGCTCTCGATCGCCTCCAGCGCCGCCCTCTACTTCACCCGCAACCGGCTGCGCGAGCTGGTCCCCTGGGCGACCGCGGTGATGATGGGCGTCGCCGCCTTCTTCACCGGCCTGATGCTGTTCGCCCCCGACGTCGACCCCTTCGCGACGCTGAGCCCGGCCCCCGCCGACGGGATCGGCCTCAACCCGCTGCTGCAGCACCCGAGCATGATGATCCACCCGCCGATGCTCTACTCGGGCTACGTCGCCTTCACGGTGCCGTTCGCCTTCGCCGTCGGCGCCCTCGTCACCCGCCGGCTCGACTCGGAGTGGATCCGCGCCACCCGCCGCTTCGCCCTGATCGCCTGGGCCTTCCTCGGCCTCGGCCTGCTGCTCGGCGCCCGCTGGTCCTACACCGAGCTCGGCTGGGGCGGCTACTGGGCCTGGGACCCGGTCGAGAACGCGGCGCTGATGCCGTGGCTGCTCGGCACCGCCTTCCTGCACTCGATCATGGTGCAGGAGAAGCGGGGGATGCTGAAAGTCTGGAACGCCTGCCTGATCGTCGGCACCTTCTCGATGGCGCTGCTCGGCACCTTCCTCGTCCGCTCCGGCGTCCTGCAGTCGATCCACGCCTTCGGCGACAACACCGTCGGCCCCTACGTCCTCGGCCTGATCGCGGTGGTGCTGATCGGATCGACGGCGCTGATCGTCTCCCGCCTCGACGACCTGCGCTCGCCGAAGCGGATCGACTCGCTGGTCAGTCGCGAGGCGGTCTTCCTGGTCAACAACCTGCTCCTCGTCGGCCTCACCGCGGTGATCTTCTGGGGCACCTTCTTCCCGCTGATCTCCGAACTCTTCACCGGCACCAAGGCCTCGCTCGCCGCCCCCTGGTTCGACCGCTACACGACGCCGCTGGCGATCCTGCTCGTCCTCTTCACCGGGATCGGGCCGCTGCTCGCCTGGCGCCGGGTCAGCTGGGCCTCGGCCCGGCGCGTCTTCCGGGTGCCGCTGATCGTCGCCGCGGTCACCCTGGTCGCGCTGCTCCTCCTCAGCGACGCCGGCCACAAGCCCTGGGCGCTGGCCCTCTTCGTCTTCGCCGCCTTCGCGCTGACCGGGCTGGCGCAGGAGTTCTGGAACGGCGCCGTGGCGCGCCGCAAGCTCTCCGGCGAATCGATGCCGGCGGCCCTGGTCGCGCTGGTCGGCCGCAACCGCCGCCGCTACGGCGGTTACATCGTCCACGCCGGCATCGCCGTGCTGCTGATCGGCGTTGCCGCCTCCTCCAGCTTCCAGACCAACCGCGACGTCGTCCTCCGACCGGGGGAGAGCGCGGTCGTCGACGGCCGCGAGGCCACCTACGTGAGGCCGACCGTCAACGTGACCGACAGGTACCTCCAGTTCGGTGCCCTGCTGCGCGTCACCGAGGACGGCAAGACCACCTTCCTGCGCCCGAGCCGGCGCTACTTCCGCCCGACCGGGATGGAAACGGGGATGATCGCCAGCTTCTTCGCCGGCGAGGCGACCAGCGAGGTCGGGCTGGAGGCCGGCGCCGGCAGCGACCTCTGGACCGCGGTGCAGCCGGACATCGCGCCGATTCAGGGGCGGGTGCGGAAGGCCGACGCCGGCTTCAAAGCCTGCGTCGGCGGCGCCCCCGGCACGCCGCCGCAGTGCGACGCCCTCGCGGCGATGATGCGAGCCGCCGCCGCCAACCCGGCCCTGCGCGCCACCGCCCTGGAGCAGATCGGGACGCTGCAGGCGCTGGCCGCCGCGCGGATCGCCAAGAGCTACCTCGGCGACCGCACCCCGGCGACCTTCAAGGTGATCGTCAACCCGCTCGTCACCTGGATGTGGATCGGCGGCCTGATCGCCCTGGCCGGGGCGCTGATCGCGCTCTGGCCGAGTCGCGGCCGGCGCCGCGGCGCCCTGGTGCGGACCGAGTCCGACGCCCAGAAGGAAGCCAAGTACCGCGAGATCCGCGACGCCGAGCTCGACCACGCGGCGGGCAAGCTCTCAGACGAGGACTTCGCCCTGATCGACGCCGAGCTGCGCAAGGAAGCGGTCGAGATCCTCGACCGCGTCGGCGGCAACGGCGGCGCCTCCCGCGCCAACGGCAGCGGGGCGAACGGCCACGCCGACACTGCGGGCACCGGCGCCGAGCCGGAAAAAGTCGAGCAAGGCTAGACTTCCCTCCGTGTACACGTTCCTCAGCGTCATCCAGGTGATCATCTCCGTCGTCATCATCTTCCTCGTGCTCCTGCACTCGGGGAAAGACGCGGGGCTCTCCGGCGCCTTCGGCATCGGCGGCGGTGGCAGCTCGCTCGGCGGCGGCTCGATGGTCGAGCGCAATCTCGACCGCGCCACGGTCTTCTTCTCGGTCATCTGGGCCCTCAACACCATCGTCCTGCTGAAGATCTAGGGCGCGCGCCCTGTCCGCCCTGCCGATCCCGGGATCGGGGTCGTCCGAAGGCTTGAATTTTCGCGCGCCTCTATACGAACATACGTTCGTGTCAGTCAACCTGCACAGACGGCCCCGCCAAGCGATCGACCACTGCTGTCCTGGCTTGCCTGCCGCCGTGTCGATTCCGCCCCCGGGAACCGCGCTGTCGCATGTCTGCGTATGCCCGTGCCGAGGTTCGACCTCGGTACAGCGGTACCGCGGGGCCTCGGCGTCCCGCACTCGACGCTCGCCGCGCTCGGCGAAGCGAAGGACAGCGAACTGGCGAGGGCGGCCGATGGTCGGCGCTGAGCTGCTGGCGATACACCGGTACCGCTACCGGCTCAGGAACGTCTCGCGCCGGCCGCCGCTCAGCGCAGGTCCTCGCAGGCGATCCCGTCGTCGTCGGCGTCGAGCCGGTGCGGGTCGTACCGCGGGCCCCCGTGCTTCTTGAAGAACTTCTGGGCCTGCCTCCAGCTGCTGAAGTCCGAGCAGTCCTTGTCAGCCGCCGCCGCCGGCCCGGAAAGGGAAAGCGTGAGAGCCGCCGCCGCGGCAAGTACAGCCAGTGATCTGCGCATCGGGTGCCTCCCAAGTCGATTACTGGGGAGACCCTAACCGATGCAGTCCTCTCTAGGTACGTGCTAGTCCTGCCGCAGACACATGGCGACCGCATCTGTTCTGTTGGTTGACAATTTGTCTCTTTTTGTAAATACTGCGGACTCCGACACTGGCTTTGACAAGGGAGGCGAATGTGGAGGCACACGCGGAGCACGCGCATCACCACCATCACCACGACGACGTCGAGGTCAACCCGGCGACCTGGAGCGACCCCAAGCGCTACGCCTGGCTGCTGGGGATCGTCATCCCGCTGGCGCCGTTCATCGGCTGGGGGCTGGCCGCGCTGACCGGCTTCAGCGCGTTCTGGTACTTCGGCCCCATCCTCTTCTTCATCGCCTTCCCGCTGCTCGACATCGCGATCGGGCTCGACTCGAGCAACCCGCCCGACAGCATCCTCAAGTGGCTCGAGCAGGACCGCTACTACCGCTGGTGCACCTACCTCTTCATCCCTTTCCAGTACGCCGGCCTCGTCTTCGCCTGCTGGCTCTGGTCGAGCGGCGAGCTCTCGATGTTCGAGAACATCGGCCTGGCGTTCACGATGGGCGTGGTCGCGGGCGTCGGGATCAACACCGCCCACGAGCTCGGCCACAAGCGCGCCAGCAGCGAGCGCTGGCTGAGCCGGATCGCGCTCGCCCAGACCGGCTACGGCCATTTCTTCATCGAGCACAACCGCGGCCACCACGTCCGCGTCGCCACCCCCGAGGATCCGGCCAGCGCCCGGCTGGGGGAGAGCTTCTGGGCCTTCCTGCCGCGCACGGTGGCCGGCAGCCTGCGCTCCGCCTGGGGGATCGAGGCTGACCGCCTCGACCGCCTCGGCAAGCGCCACTGGAGCCTCCACAACGACATCCTCAGCGCCTGGCTGATGACCGTGGTCCTCTTCGCCGCGCTGGCGATCGGCTTCGGCCCCGTCGTCCTGCCGTACCTGCTCGGCTCGGCGGTGTTCGGGTTCTCGCTGCTGGAGGTCGTCAATTACCTCGAGCACTACGGCCTGCTGCGCCAGGAGAAAGAGGACGGCCGCTACGAGCGCTGCCGCCCCGAGCACAGCTGGAACAGCAACAACGTCGCCTCCAACGTCCTCCTCTACCACCTCCAGCGCCATTCCGACCACCACGCCAACCCGACCCGCCGCTACCAGGCTCTGCGCCACGTCGACGAGGCGCCGCAACTGCCGACCGGCTACGCCGGGATGATCCTGCTCGCCTGGATCCCGCCGCTGTGGCGGCGGGTGATGGACCACCGCCTGCTGGAGCACTACGGCGGCGACGTCACCCGCGCCAACATCGCCCCGCGCAAGCGCCGCCAGGTCCTCGCCCGCTACGGCGGTCGGGTCACCGGTGCGCCGCCGGAGCCGGTGCGATGAGCCGCTGGCGCTGCCCGTCCTGCGGCTACCTGTACGACGAGGAGGCCGGCCACGCGCGCGAGGGCTTCCCGCCCGGGATGCCGTGGAGCCAGGTCCCCGACGACTGGCACTGCCCTGACTGCGGCGTCCGCGACAAGGTCGACTTCGAGCCGGCAGACGAGGACGAGTGACCGCGCCCGCTGCGACGATGGAGGCGATGGCGAGCACCCGCACCCCCTACCCGCAGGCGGCCCGCGAGCTGCTGCGACAGACCCTGTTCGGCGCCGCCCGCGACCAGCTGGCGCAGCGGGCCTGGTCGGAGATCACGATGTCGGACATCGCCGCCGCGGCCGGGGTCAGCCGCCAGACCCTCTACAAGGAGTTCGGCAACCGCAACGAGTTCGGGCTCGCCTTCGTGATCAACGAGGGCGAGCACTTCCTCGACGACGTCGAAGCTGCGGTCAAGCAGCACCTCGACGACCCGCGTGCCGCGATCGGCGCGGCGCTGGAGCTGTTCCTCCGCACCGCCGGCGAGGATCCGCTGATCCGCATCCTCCTCAGCGACGACGGCACCGGCGGCATGCTGCCGTTCGTCACCACCCAGGGGATGCCGGTGGTGCAGTGGGCGACCGCCCGCCTGGTCAGCGTGATCGAGGAGGGCTGGCCGCAGGCGCCCGCCGCCGACGTGCAGCTCCTCTCCGAGTCCCTGGTCCGGCTCGCGATCAGCCACATCACCGCTCCCCGGGAATCGCCGGAGGCGACGGCCGCCTCGGTGGCGGACCTGCTAGGCCCGTTCATCGACCGCGCCCTCGGTTCCGCCGCCTGACCTGGCACTACGCTGCACCGCGTGAGGATCGCGATCACCGGTGCCTCGGGACAGGTCGGCACGCTGCTGCGCCGGCGGCTCGCCGGCTCCCCGCACGAGGTCGCCCCGCTCGACCAGGGGGACGACTGGGCGGCCGGGATCGCCGGCGCCGGCGCCGTCGCCCACCTCGCCGGGACCCTGCAGCCGAAGGGCCGCAACACCTACCGGTCGGCCAACGTCGAGACCTCGGCGACGGTCGCCGAGGCGGCGCGGGAGACGGGCGCCGGCCGCATCGTCTTCCTCAGCTACGTCGGCGCCGACCCGGCCTCGCCGAACGCCTACCTGCGCTCCAAGGCCGAAGCCGAGAAGCTGCTCGTCGACTCGGGCGTCCCGACCACGATCTTCCGCTGCCTCCACATCTATGGCCCCCCGGAGGCCCCGGGTCCGACCGCCGGCGCCTTCCTCGCCAAGGGGAAGGGCGCGGTCGCTGTCCTCGGCAGCGGCCGCCAGCGGATCGAGCCGCTCTACATCGGCGACGTCGCCGCCGCCGCCCTCGACGCCGCTACCCGCCCCGAGCCGCTGCCCGGCACCTACGACCTCGGCGGCCCGGAGGAGATGAGCATGGACGAGTTCGTCCGCGCCCTCAACGGCGGCGGGGCGAAGATCCGCCACCTGCCCGCCGGCCTCGCCCGCGTCCTCGCCCGGCTCTCGCCCTCGCTGACCCCGGCGCTGGTGGACCTGCTGCTCGGCGACAACGTCACCGCCACCCCGGCGGCCGCGGTCGGCGAGCGCTTCGGCTTCACCCCGCACCGCCTCGCCGACGTCTGGCCCGCCGCCGGGGACTGACGGACCAGGTCCATCCTCGAGGCGATGCGTCAGCCGGTCTGGGCTTCGAGCAGCTCCGGCCGCAGCGGCCGCGAGAGCAGGAAGGCCTGGCCGAACCGGCAGCGGTGCTCGCGCAGCCAGCGCAGCTGCTCGTCGGTCTCGACGCCCTCGGCGACGACCCCGCGCCTGCAGTGCTTCAGCCGGTCCGAGCGTCGGGGAGGCAGTGCAGGTCCCAGCGCACGCGTCGCAAAGGAGAGCAGGATGAGTGACTCGACCCCGGAGGCGGGTGACCGAACGGTTCTGATCACGCGGATCTTCGACGCCCCGCTCTACCACTACGCCGGCGACTCGCCCGGCACGATCCTCTGCCACGACGTCGCCGAGTTCGGCGGCACCTGGCTGGTGGTGATGCCCGACGGCCGGCCGGCGCCCTGACTGGCGGACGACCCCCCGATCGAGCTCCGGCGTCGCTAGATGTTGCGGACCCGCCGCCCGATCACCGGGTCCTGCGGATAGCCAGCGGACTCCCAGAAGGCTCCCGCCGGCTCGTCCTCGAAGGCGACCAGGGCGGTGACGCGAGTGGCGCCGCAGCGGCGAAGCTCCTCCTCGCCGGCGCGGACGAGAGCGATGCCGATGCCCTGCCGCCGCAGCCCGTCCCGAACCGCCAGCAGCCGGTACATGCTGCCGCGCCATCCGTCCCAGGCGGCGATCAGAGCGCCGACCACCTCGCGGTCCCGCTCGGCCACCAGCAGCGCCGCTGGGGATTCCGCGACCAGCCGCTCCACGTCCTCGACGCGATCGGAAGCGCTGGCATGGTCGCTACGCGCCTGCCCCCAGAGCGCCAGCACCGCCGGCACGTCACCCCGCTCGGCCCTGCGCACCCTGATCCCCGCACCACTCAAGACGGCAGCATATGACGCCCGCCTGGGCACAAGGAACGGCTCCACGGCTCGCGCACAGAGCCGATTCCGCATCCCAGAGCCAAGATCCCGATTCGGCGCCAGTCGTTTGGCGGATTGACGAATACTCAAGTCTTATCGTCCCGGTGGTCGATGATCGTGGCATGGATGTCGACATGCCAAGCAGATGGCCATTCGTGTTCACGGCATTTGCGGCGGGTACCGCCGGCGGCGTAGTCGCCGGGGCTCCTGCTTGGGCGGCGCTGACGCTCGCTGCCCTTCTGTCCCCCGCGGGCCTGGGCTATTGGTATGCGCTTCGCGCCGGGCGTCGGGTCGGCAAGCGCGATTGATGGCGCCACCAGCGTCGATGGGTTCAGTCGATGGCGACCCAGGCTGTCTTCTATCGCGCTCCCGACGGCATCGAACCCGTCGCTGAGTTCCTCGAGCACGAGTTCCCGGTTAGCCGCGAAAAAAGAAGCCGAGCCTGCGTGAGTTGCAGGCGGCGGCGACCAAGCGCGTGACGATCGACCTCCAGATTGATCGCCTCAACGGGCTGCCAAATGACGACCCGCCGTTGCCCTTCCCGCACACCTCTCAGATAGACGGTCCGCTGCGCGAGCTTCGGTGCCACTACAGGCCGCGCGCACTACCGGGTGCTCTATCGAAGGTCGGGAAATCTGTTCGTCCTGCTGCACATGATCCGCAAGACGAGCAAGGCAGTCCCTCGCGCGGAGGTCGAGATCGCCAAGGGGCGCTGGCAGGATTTCAAGGAGCGGATGGAGACCCGCCCCCGCAAGCCGCGTCGAGCTGCCGGTGGCGATGCGCCTTGATCCGTCCGACGGACTTAGCAGTTTTGCTACATCGACTATCGGATGTAGTCAATGGGATCGGACGGAAATGGCTCGCAAGAACAACTCGCCAATTGGGACCTCGCACGCAGAGGGCATGGAGCAGCGGGCTCGCGAGAGTGCTGCGTATAAGGCTGCCCTCGAAGAGCAGAAGCCCTACGAGGACTTCGCGCGGCTGGTGATCCAGAAGCGGATGCAGCTCGACCTCACCCAGGAGGAGTTGGCCAAGAGGATGGGGACGAGCCATTCCGTTGTCTCTCGTCTCGAGAGCGGACAGCACCGATTCAGCTTCGCGACGATGCGCAAGCTCGCCAAGGCGCTCGACACCCATCTCGTCTACGGCTTCCAGGACGAGGCGCCCAGTTCGAAGTCGCGGCGCACGCCGAAGCGCGAGCTGGTCGTATCCGCTTGATGCGGACCGCGAGTTGGCCGACGCCTGCATGCGCCGTCGTTGTCTGACTGGCACACCGACTGGCGCACCATTGATCGAGGAGCCTTTTCCAAATCGACCCTCGGGAACGAAAAAGCCCCCGCACGCGGGGGCTTTCCGATGCGGCCGAATGGAGTCGAACCATCACGGGTGTTTCCACCCACAAGGCCCTCAACCTTGCGCGTCTACCAGTTCCGCCACGGCCGCCTGAGGGCCGTCGATTCTAGATGTTCGGGGGCCTGGGGCGGGGCTGGCTTGCGGGCATCCGGACGAGGGAGTACTCTACGAACAGGTGTTCGAACGCAATCTCACCCGGCGAGCGGAGGGAAACGAGACCATCGATGGTTGACCTCGACCTGACCAAGCGGCAGAAGGAGATCTTCGACTTCATCCGCAAGTACGCGGCGAAAACGGGCTATCCCCCGACTGTGCGGGAGATCGGCAAAGCCGTTGGGCTGCACTCCTCGTCGACCGTTCACGCGCATCTGGCGAACCTGGAGAAGATCGGGCTGCTGAGGCGCGATCCCTCCAAGCCGCGCGCGATCGAGCTGCTCTTCGACAAGGCGAAGCGGACGATCCGGCCGGAAAGCGGCCTGCCGCTGGTGGGCCAGGTCGCCGCCGGCGAGCCGATCCTGGCCGAGGAGAACATCGAGGAGTACCTCGAGATCCCCGACGTGATCGGCGGCGAGGACGGCGACTACATCCTCCAGGTCCGCGGCGAGAGCATGAAGAACGCCGGCATCCTCGAAGGCGACTACGTGATCGTCCGCCCCGCCGACGAAGCCGACGACGGCGAGATCGTCGTCGCCCTGATCGGCGAGGAGGCGACCGTGAAGCGGATCTACCGCGAGAAGGACCACATCCGCCTGCAGCCCGAGAACGACGAAATGGACCCGATCCTCACCACCGAGGCGCGGGTGCTGGGCAAGGTCGTCGGGGTCTTCCGCAAGGTCTGAGGCGTCCCCGGCCGGGCCCTACCGCCTGCTTACTTCGGCCACTTCCCTGACTCGATCAGCTTCTTGTAGCGCCGCTGGCGCCGGCGGGCGTCCCACATGACCAGCGGCACCAGGCGCAGGGCGAGGCCGGGGAAGAGGTCGAAGAGGCGCAGCTGCGGGCCGCGCCAGCGGGGGACGACGAGAACGGGACGGGGGCGCTCGGTCAGCTTGCCCACGGCCTTCGCCACCTCCTCGGCGGTGAGCAGGCGGCCGGAGAAGGAGCCGGCCGAGTCGGGGTCGTCGAGCTTGTCCTCGAGCATCGGCGTCCAGATCCCGTCCGGGCAGACGGCCGAGAGCCGCACGCCACGGACGCCGGCGCGGCGCAGGTCGAACTGGGTGCCGAGGGTGAAGGCCATCGCCGCGTGCTTGCTGGCGGAGTAGGCGACCTCCCCCGGCGCCGCCACGATCCCGGCCAGCGAGACGACGTTGACGATATGGCCGCGGCCGGCGGCCTTCATCGGCGCCAGGGCGGCGAGGGTGCCGTTCATCAGGCCGGTGGCGTTGACGTCCAGCATCAGCTGGCGCAGCTCGGAGCCCTGCTCCCAGGGCACGCCGCTGAAGAAGACGCCGGCGTTGTTGACCCAGAGGTCGAGCCCGCCGGCGGCGGCGACGCTGTCGGCCAGGGCCCGGCAGGCGGCCTCGTCGCGGACGTCGAGCGCCGCCGACTCGCCGCCGATCTCGGCCGCCGTCCGCGCTGCCGCCTCGGCGTCGACGTCGGTTGCCCAGACGCGGTAGCCGCGGCCCGCGAGCTCGCGGGCGATCTCCCTGCCCAGGCCGCTACCGGCTCCGGTGACGACCGCGGTTCGCATGACCGCCACCATATCCGCCTCCCGCTTGGCCATCAGCGGGCCGGGAGCTACCCTTGAGGGGCGGGCCGAGCGGATCGCGGGGGGAGAGAAAACCCCTCGAGGAAAGTCCGGACACCACAGGGCAGGGCGGTGGGTAACGCCCACCCGGGGAAACCCGCGGGAAAGTGCCACAGAAATGACACGGCCGATGGCGCGGCCTCAGCTGAGTCGCGTACAGGCAAAGGTGAAATGGTGCGGTAAGAGCGCACCGGCGTCGCGGTGACGCGGCGGCCAGGCAAACCCCGCCCGGTGCAAGGCCAAGCAGGACCGTCGACCCGGCTCGGCGAGGTCCAGGTAGGCCGCAGAGATAGATGGCCGCTCACGACAGGATCCGGCTTACAGGCCCGCTAAAGGAAAGGCCCCGCTCGGGGCCTTTCCCATGAGCGGATAGTCGTTTTCAACAAGATCTGGGCGGCCCTGCAACATTTTTGTCTTAGCGTTTGCTAACCTGCCGCCAACTTCCGCTGAATCTCCGCCTACATATCGCGGGGAGCGGGGGACCCAATTAGTTGGGGCGAGTCGCGGCCTCTGCCGCGTAGCGCAGCTCTTTCAGCGCGAGCCCGACAGCTAACCCCGTAAGCGCTTGGAAAGAGAATGCACAAACGCACGCACCCCATCCGCTGGGCTTTGGCCCTGAGCGCCCTCGCAATCGCCTCCCTGGGCGGCATCTCCGCCGCGCAGGCGTCGACCGGCGGCGCCTCCAGCTACACGGAGCCCGCTCCGGCCGCCCCGGAAGCAGGCGGCATCGCCTTCAGCACGCCCCTGCGCTACGCCGGCGCCAGCTGGTACGGGCCCGGCCTCTACGGCAACCACACCGCCTGCGGCCAGACCCTGCGCCCCAGCACCATCGGCGTCGCCCACAAGACGCTTCCCTGCGGCACCCTGGTCAAGTTCGTCTTCCGCGGCCGCACCGTGGTCGCCCCGGTGATCGACCGCGGCCCCTACATCAGAGGTCGCGCCTGGGACCTGACTACGGCCGCCAGTAGAGCGCTCGGCTTCGAATCGGTCGGCGTCGGTCGCGTCGCCTACGCGATCGAGCTGGACGCCGCCACGCCCTGACGCAGGGCCTTTCGCAAGGCGCCGGACGGCGCCCGCTCCGGCCGCTCCTCTGGCTAACCTGCCGTGTTTAGGCAGTGCCCAGATAACGAGAGGAGCAGGTGTATGTCGAGGTTTTCGCACGGGGCCTTCGCCCCGGTTACGTCCCGCCGGGGGCGCTGGACCGCGCTGGCGGTGGCTGCCTGCTCCACGGCGATCGTGGTCGCCCTCTCGGCCGGCGCCAGCGCCGCCCGGGTCGAGCCGACCTCGGTGATCCTCGGCCAGACCGCGACCGTCCCCGACCCCTCCTGCCCCGAGCTGCCCTGCCAGGCGATCGGCAGCGTCACCGGCTTCCAGGTCAGCAACGGGCAGACGCAGTCCCCGTTCCTGGTCCCTCACAACGGCCGGATCAAGGCCTGGACGCTGACCCTGGCGCAGCCGACCAACTCGCAGCGGTCCTTCTTCAACGGCTTCTTCGGCACTCCGCCCGAGGCGCGCATCTCGATCCTGCGCCGGGTCCCTGGCACCAACCCGCCGCGCTACACCCTGCGCAGCCAGGGCTCGATCAAGGTTCTCTCGCCCTACCTGGGGCAGACGGTCAAGTTCGGCTCCAACCTCAAGGTCGAACGCAACGACATCGTCGCGCTGACGGTGCCGACCTGGGCCCCGGCGTTCGCCCAGGACCTGCCCGCGAACAACGTCTGGCGCGCCAGTCGCGAAGCCGGTACCTGCACCAACTCGACCGACATCCGCCAGGGGGAACCGCAGCAGGTCGTCGGCAGGCGGGTCACCTACGGCTGCAAGTACTCGACGGCGCGGCTGCTCTACACCGCGACGCTGGTCGAGGGGAAGTAAGGCCTCCGCGCCGAGCGGGCGCGGGCACGAAGAAGGGGAGGGGCTTTCGCCCCTCCCCGGTCGTCGCTCTGCTTCGGTGCGTCGGGCGCTCAGGCCGCCGCGGGGAGGACCCGCGGGGTCGCCTGGTCCTGCGGCAGCGCCGCGGCGCTGGCGATCAGGCTCTGGAACTCGTTCAGCGCCAGGTGTCCGACCGCCTCGAGGATCTCCTCGTCGGTCCAGCCCATCTCACGGGCCTCCTCGTGGAGGTGGAGCGGGGGCGGGCCGGCGTCCAGCGCCTCCTTCAGGTAGAGGAGCAGGGCCGCCTCCTTCTCGTCGGCGGAGCTGAAGCTGCGGGCGCGGGAGACCTCGTCGAGGCCTAACCCGGCCCGACGCGCCGACTTGGCGTGCTGGGCGATGCTGTAGTTGTCTTCGCGGTGCTCGGCGACCGCGAGTGCGATCCGCTCGCGGGTGGCCTGGGGAAGGACGCCGCCGCGGAGCTCCGAGCGCATCCGGGTGTAGGCGCGGAGGACCGCGGGTGCGCCGGCGAGGACGCCGACGAACTTGGTGACCGCGCCACCGGTCGCCTGGATGGTCTTGATCAGCGGGGCGCTCTCGTCGGGCGCCGTCAGCTCATCGTGGATCTGGAATCTGCTTACTGCCGTTTTTACCGTCACGTCGCTTCTCGTCTCTGGCTCTACCGGCGGATTTCGCTTTACAGAGCCTTTACGTGGCCTTTACTTTACTTTAAGCCGCTTACTTACGTGGAGTAAGTTATACCGACTTTCGGATGCTCTTGCAAGCCGGCTGGGTCGCCGTCTCACTACCCGGAATACGGCGTTCCGCACCCCGATGGTTCATTCGCCTATCGTTGCGGCCTTCTCGCGCACAAGCCAAGGAGGCCGGAATGGCAGAGCAACCAAAGAACGCCGCTGACGTCGCCGAGATCGTCAGGCAGAGCGATGTCCGTTTCGTCCGCCTCTGGTTCACCGACGTGCTCGGTCAGCTGAAGAGCTTCTCGATCAACGCCTCCGAGCTGGAGGACGCCTTCGAGGGCGGCATGGGCTTCGACGGGTCCTCGATCACCGGCTTCAACCCGATCGAGGAGTCGGACATGATCGCGATGCCCGACCCGACCACCTTCGCCCTGATCCCCTGGCGCCCGGAGGGGGAGAACGCGGTGGCGCGGATGTTCTGCGACATCCGCGTCCCCGGCGGCGGCCCCTACGAGGGCGACCCGCGATGGATCCTGCAGCGGGCGCTGAAGCGGGCCGAGGAGCTCGGCTTCGAGGCCTACAACATCGGCCCCGAGCTGGAGTTCTTCTACTTCCGCTCGGCCAAGCCCGAGGGCGGCGTCCCCGAGGTCCTCGACGAGGGCGGCTACTTCGACCTGACCACGCTCGACGCCGGCTCCGACCTGCGCCGCGAGACCGTGCTGGCGCTGGAGAAGATGGGCATCCACGTCGAGTACACGCACCACGAGGTCGGCCCCTCCCAGCACGAGGTCGACATGCGCTACAAGGACGCGCTGGAGATGGCCGACGACTGCATGACGTACCGCATCGTCGTCAAGGAGTACGCGATGAAGTACGACTGCCACGCGACCTTCATGCCGAAGCCGCTGTTCGGCGAGAACGGCTCCGGGATGCACGTCCACCAGTCGCTCAGCAAAGACGGCAAGAACGCCTTCTACGACGCCGACGACCCCTACTACCTCTCGCCGACCGCGAAGTCCTTCATCGCCGGCCAGCTCAAGCACGCGCGCGAGATCTCGCCCCTCTTCGCCCAGTGGGTCAACTCCTACAAGCGCCTCGTCCCGGGCTACGAGGCGCCCGTCTACCTGGCCTGGTCGCGGCGCAACCGCTCGGCGCTGATCCGGGTGCCGCTCTACCATCCCGGCAAGGAGAACGCGACCCGGGCCGAGTTGCGCTGCCCCGACCCCGCCTGCAACCCCTACCTCTGCTTCGCCGGCATGCTGCAGGCCGGCCTGGAAGGGATCGAGAAGGGCTACGAGCTGCCGGAGCCGATGGAGCAGAACCTCTACCACCTCTCCCAGGAGGAGCTCTCCCACCAGGGGATCGAGCAGCTGCCGGCGACGCTGGGCGAGGCGGTCGAGGTGGCCGCCGAGTCGGAGCTGGTGCTGCGAACCCTGGGCGAGCACACCTTCCGCCGCTTCGTCGAGATCAAGCGGCAGGAATGGGACGACTACCGGGTCCAGGTCACCCCCTTCGAGATCGAAAACTTCCTGCCGATCCTCTGAGCGGGGCGCCGTGGCCAGGCTTCACGTCCTCCGCGTCTTCACCGATGAGGCCGGCTCCTACGGCAACCCGCTCGGCGTCTTCCTCGACGGCGGCGAGGTCCCGGAGCAGGGCCGCCAGGCGGTCGCCGCCGACCTCGGCTTCTCCGAGACCGTCTTCGTCGACGACGCCGCCGGCGGGCGCTGCCGTATCTTCACGCCCGGGCTGGAGCTGCCCTTCGCCGGGCACCCGATGGTCGGCAGCGCCTGGCTCTTGGCGCAGGAGGGGTACCCGGCCGAGCTGCTGCGCCCGCCCGCGGGCGAGGTCGAGGCGCGCCGCGAGGGCAGCCTCACCTTCGTCGCCGCCCGCGCCGAGTGGTCACCGCGCTGGGAGCTGGTCGAGCTGCACGAGCCGGCCGAGGTCGACCGCCTGACCGGACCGCTCGCCGGCGAGGAGCTCGTCTTCTACTGGGCCTGGCTGGACCGCGGCGCCGGCGCGGTGCGCGCCCGCTGCTACTCGATGGAGGACGGGATCGGCGAGGACGAGGCGACCGGCTCGGCGGCGATCATGCTCGCCGCCGCGCTCGAGCGGCCGCTGAGGATCCGCCAGGGCCTCGGCTCGCTGTTGCAGGCGGCGCCGCTGGGCGAGGGCAGGGCCGAGGTCGGCGGCCGCGTCGTCCTAGACGGCGTCCGCGAGTACGCGGTCTAGGTCAGCCGGCTCGCTGACCGGGAGCTGGCAGGCGAAGTTCTCGCAGACGTAGGCGGCGGCGCGGCCGTCGACCGCGGTGCGGTCCTCCAGCAGCGGCGGCACGACGCTGCCCTCGGGGCCGGCGGCGAGGACCAGGTGGGGGCGCAGGCTGGAGCGGACAGTTGCCGCCAGCTCGGCGACGTCGGCGACGAGGTCGGCGCCGCCGGCCGGTCCGACCAGCGCCACCTCGCGGGTGGGGGAGAGGTAGAAGTCGAGCGCCCGCAGCAGGTGGGCGAAGGCGTCGGGGTGCTGGATCGCCGGCTTGGCGAAGAGGGCGAAGACGCCCTCGGCCTGGCGCTCGTAGGAGCGCTCGCCGCTGAGCGCGGCGAGGCGCAGCAGGCCCATCGCGGCGGCGCTGTTGCCGGAGGGGATCGGGTGGTCGCCGATCTCCTTGCGGCGGGCGATCAGCTCCTCGTGGTCGACCGAGGTCGAGTAGAAGCCGCCGCGCTCGGGGTCGCCGAAGCGGGCGATCGTGGTGTCGGCGAGGTCGCGGGCCGCCTCGAACCAGTGGCCGTCGAAGTCCGCTTCGCAGAGCGTCAGCAGCGCCTCCAGCAGGAAGGCGTGGTCCTCGAGGTAGGCGTTGAGCCGGGCGCGGCCGTCCTTGAAGGTCCGCAGCAGCCGGCCCTCGGGGTCCCGCATCGAGCCGAGCACGAACTCGGCGCACTCGCGCGCCGCCTGCAGGTAGTCCTCGCGGCCGAGCACGGCGCCGGCGTCGGCGAGGGCGGCGATCGCCAGCGCGTTCCAGGAGGCGAGCCGCTTGTCGTCGAGGCCGGGCCGGACCCGCTTGGAGCGGGCCTCGTAGAGGGCGCGCCGCGCCTCGGCGAGGCCGTCGGGCGCCGGCGCCGCGGCGCCGGCGGCGAGGTGGAGGATGCTGGCGCCCTCGAAGTTGCCGCGCTCGCTGACGCCGTAGTGGGCGAGGACCGGCTCGGCGCCACCGCCCAGCACCTCGCGCACCTGCTCCGGCGTCCAGACGTAGAAGCGGCCCTCGACGCCCTCGGAGTCGGCGTCCAGGGCGGAGTAGAAGCCGCCCTCGGGCTCGCGCATCTCGCGCAGCAGGTAGTCCAGCGTCTCCTCGCGACCCGCCGGTAGCGCTCGTGGCCGAGGCCTGCCAGGCGTGCAGGTAGGCGCGCGCCAGCAGGGCGTTGTCGTAGAGCATCTTCTCGAAGTGGGGCACGAGCCAGTGCCCGTCGACCGAGTAGCGGGCGAAGCCGCCGCCGAGCTGGTCGTAGATGCCGCCGGCGAGCATCGCGTCGAGCGTCGTCTCGACGATCGCCGCCTCCTCGGCGGCGCCACCGTCGTCGCCGCCGAAGGCGCGGGCCAGCAGCAGCTCCAGCGAGGAGGCGGGCGGGAACTTGGGGGCGCCGCCGAAACCGCCGTGGCGACGGTCGGCGGCGGCGAGCAGTCGCCCGGTCGCCTCCTTCAGCTCGCCGGCCGCGGGCAGGTCGGCCCGGGGCTCGATCTGGCCGACCGCGCCGAGGCGGGCGCGGGTCTCGGCGGCGCGCTCGCGGATCTCCTCGCGTTTGCCCTCGAAGGCGGCGATCACCGCTTCCATCACCATCCGGAAGCTCGGCATGCCGTGGCCGTCGTCGGGCGGGAAGTAGGTGCCGCCGTAGAACGGGACGCCCTCGGGGTCGAGGAAGACGGTCATCGGCCAGCCGCCGCGGCCGGTCATCGCCTGCACCGCCTCCATGTAGATCGCGTCGACGTCGGGCCGCTCCTCGCGGTCGACCTTGACGTTGACGAAGTGCTCGTTCATGTAGGCGGCGGTCTCGGGGTCCTCGAAGGACTCGTGCTCCATCACGTGGCACCAGTGGCAGGCCGAGTAGCCGACCGAGAGCAGGATCGGCCGGTCCTGCTCCCGCGCACGGGCCAGCGCCTCCTCGCCCCACGGGTACCAGTCGACCGGGTTGTCACGGTGCTGGAGCAGGTAAGGGCTGGTCTCCTCGGCGAGCCTGTTGGGCATCGCCCCCACACTACCCAGGGGCACCCCGGGGCCAACTCGGCGACACCCCGAGGCCAACTATTCGACCACCCCAATCGCCGAAATTCGAGTCCAGCGGCGGATTTGCAGCACATTTGGGGTGGCCGGCGCGCCTGACCCTCTACCTTCACTGCAGTGAGTAACGCGGGTGGTTCCGAAAAGCGCGACCCGGCGATCGAGGCCGTGCTGATGAAGCTCTCGCCCGACGACCGGCAGGTCGTCCAGGGCGCTTTGGAGCGGGCCGAAAGGACCGAGGCCAAGCTGCGCCACCTCGCCGAGCACGACTCGCTGACGGGGCTGCAGAACCGGCGCCGGTTCCGCGCCGAGCTCGACCAGTACGTCTCCTTCACCGCCCGCTACGGCGGCCAGGGCGCGGTGATGGTCCTCGACATCGACGGGCTGAAGGAGGTCAACGACCGGCTCGGCCATCAGGCCGGCGACAACCTGATCCGCCGCATCGCCACGGTGCTGCGCGAAAGGGTGCGCGCCACCGACATCGTCGCCCGCCTCTCCGGCGACGAGTTCGCGGTGCTGATGCCGCAGACCGACACCGCCGGGGCCCTGCAGCTGGGCGAGGACCTGCGCGCGGAGGTGGCCTCGCAGTTCCCCGCCGGCGCCGAGCTGGGGTCGGCGACGATCAGCGTCGGCATCACCATGTTCGGCGGCAACCGCGGCGTCAACTCCGAGGCGGTCCTGGTCGCCGCCGACCAGGCGATGTACCGGGCCAAGGAAGAGGGGCGCAACCGGATCGCCCTCTTCCAGGATCCGGCCGAACGCGAGGGCGCGGCGCGGCGCGGCCAGAGCACCGGCGCGCGGATTCGCGACGCCCTCACCCACGACCGCCTCAGCCTCGCCAGCCAGCCGATCCGCAGCCTCGCCTCCGGCGGCATCGAGCGCTACGAGCTGCTGCTGCGGATGACCGGGCCGGAGGGGGAGCTGCTGCCCGCCGCCTCCTTCATCGAGGCCGCCGAGCGCACCGGGATGGTCCAGGAGCTGGACCGCTGGGTGGTCGGGCAGGCGCTGGAGATCCTCGCCCGGCGCGAGCAGGCGGGGGAGCCGGTGTCCCTCCACGTCAACATCTCCGGCGCCTCGCTGACCGACCTCTCGGTGCTCGAGTACATCGAACGCCGCCTCGACGAAGGCGAGGCGGACCCGGGGCGCTGCACCTTTGAGATCACCCAGAGCGCCCGCGTCGACGACTACGAGACCGCCGCCGGCTTCGCCGACCGCCTCACCGAGTTCGGCTGCGAAGTGGCGATCGACGACTACGGCGCCGGCTTCGGCCCCTTCAACTACCTGAAGCGGATCCCCTTCGACGTGATCAAGATCGACGGCTCCTTCATCCGCGACATGCCCCGCAACGATGCCGACCAGCTCACCGTCAAGGCGATCGTCTCGATCGCCCGCGGCCTCGGCAAGCGGACCATCGCCGAGTTCGTCGAGGACGAGGACACGACCCAGATGCTGCGCGAGCTGGGGGTCGACATGGCCCAGGGCTACCACCTCGGCCGGCCGATGGCCGCCGAGGAGGGCTTCGCGGCCACCTAGCGCCGGTGCGGGCTAGGAGCCGGTGACGTCGGCGGCGAAGGCCTCGAAGGCGTCGAGGTAGCGCCGCAGCTCCTCGTCGGAGTGGGCGATCGAGAGGGTCCACTCCTCCTCGGTGCCCGGGGTCATGAAGATGCCGTGGTTCATGTGGTAGAGCCAGGCGAGGCGGGAGAGCTCGTCGTCGACCTTGGTCAGGTAGTCGCGGTACTCGTAGAGCCGTTCGGGCGAGAAGACGACGCAGCCCTTGGCGCCGAGCCCCTCGGTGTAGGCGGGCAGGCCGTGGGCGTCGACGATCTGCTGGCAGCCGTCGAGCAGGCGGCGGTTGGTCGCCTCGAAGCGCTCGTAGACGTCGTCGGTGAGGACCTTGGTCAGGGCCGCCTCGGCCGCCGCCATCACCAGCGGGTTGCCGTTGAAGGTGCCGTACTGGCTGACGGTGCCGTCGGCGACGATCGCCGCCAGCTCCTCGCTCATCCCGATCGAGCCGCCGGGGTAGCCGCCGCAGCTGGCCTTGGCCAGGGTGACCATGTCGGGGAGGACGCCGAAGCGGCCGGTGGCGCCGCCGGGGGAGATCGTCGCCCCGGTCTTGACCTCGTCGAAGATCAGCTTGACGCCGTGGCGGGCGGTCAGCTCGCGCACGCGCTCGAGGTAGCCCTCGCGCGGCGGGATGATGTTGATGTTCATCATCGCCGGCTCCATGATCAGGCCGGCGACCTGCTCGCCGATCTTGTCGAGCACGCTCTCGAGCGCGTCGGCGTCGTTGAAGGGGACGGCGCGGGTCAGCTCGGTCAGCGCCTTCGGGATGCCGCCGCCGTAGGGCACGCTGACCGGGTCGTCGCGGGCGCCGAGCGCCTCCAGCGGCGGGTAGACGGAGACCATCACGCTGTCGTGATGGCCGTGGTAGGAGCCCTCGATCTTGAGCAGCAGGTCGCGGCCGGTGGCGCCGCGGGCGATGTGGACGGCGTCCATCGTCGACTCGGTGCCGGAGTTGGTGAAGCGCCACTGCGGCAGGCCGAAGCGGCGGCGCAGCTCCTCGGCGACGGCGATCGAGCCGTCGGTCGGGGCGGCGAAGTGGGTGCCTTCGTCGATCCGCGCCTTGACGGCGGCGCCGACCTCGGGGTTGGCGTGGCCGATGCACATCACGCCGAAGCCGTTGTGGAAGTCGACGTATTCGTTGCCGTCGACGTCCCAGACGCGGCTGCCCTCGCCGCGGGTCAGGTACACCGGCCAGGGGTCGTTGGTCTGGAAGGAGGAGGGGACGCCGTTGGGCATCACCTCCAGCGCCCGTTTGTAGGTCTCGGCCGAGGCGCCGGTGCGGTTGCGGAAGCGCTCGTTCTGTTCCTCGGTGAGGGCGGCGACCCGCTTCGGGTCGATCTCAGCCACGCTTGACCTTCCTCGCCAGCCGGGTCTTGAGGTTGGCGGCGGCGAGCATCACCCGTTCCTGCGTCGACCCCAGCGGCGGCAGCACGCCGAGCTGGCGCACCATCTCGGCGCCGTTCAGGTAGGCGTCGTTGTGGACGACGCGGCCGTCGCGGACGGTGAGGACGTCGCAGCCCTCGACGTCGACCGAGCGACCGTTGGGGACGAGGCCGGAGAACTCGCCGCTGCCGTCGAAGGTGCCGGTGGCGCGCCAGCGCACCGCCACCTTCTCGCCGCCGGCCATCACGTCGAGGACCTCGAACCTGAAGTCGGGGAAGGCGGTGAAGAGGGCGCGGAACCAGGCCTGCATCTGGTCGGGAACGCGCAGCTCCTCGACCCCGTGGAGGACGTCCATCGAGCCCGGCTCCCAGCAGGCGGCCATCGCCTCGACGTCCTGGGCGGCGACGGCGTCGAAGTAGGCGCGGGCGACGGTCGCGGGATCGGTTGCCTCGCTGCTGGTGGCCACGCACCGAGGTTACCCCGTGGCGCGACCGCCCTCCACCGTCTGGCGGGGGAGGGCGGTCGCCACGGAGCCGAGCGGCGGACGGTCGCTTTAGAACCAGAGGCTGACGCCGCGCAGCAGCGCGTAGCCGGGGACGCTCGCCGTCCGGTCGGCGGTGATCGGAGTGATGCTCACCTTGCCGGAGGCGAGGGCGGACCAGTCGCTGCCGCGCTGCGGCGACGCCGTCGGCGCACCGAGCGCGAGCGTGTAGACGCCCGGCTCGCCGAGCGCGCCGGTGTTGTTTTTGAACCCGAAGCCGATGTAGCTGTTCGGGTCCTGGTGGGTGACGCGGGTGCCGGTGGCCGGCGCTTTGCCGGGGTAGTTGACGTTCAGCCCGATCCCCGGCGGCAGCAGCTCGCCGTGGCGGGCGTGCTCGGCGAGCGAGTCGACCAGGTCGGCCGTGTACTCGGCGGCGGCGTCCTTCGCCGCTTCGGACTGTTCGCCGCTGCCGTCGATGCTGACCGCGATGCCGGGAACGCCGAGCTCGAGGGCCGCGACGGCGGCGCCGACGGTGCCGGAGTGGTTGGCGAGCGAGCTGTAGTTGCCGCCGGGGTTGATGCCGGAGACGACCAGGTCGGGGGCGCCGTCCTCGAAGACCGCGTAGCGGCCGAGGTAGACGGCGTCGCTCGGGGAGCCGCTCACGGTCCAGACTCCGGGCGAGGGGTTGAGCAGTTCGACGGGGGCGGCGAAGGCTCCCATCCTGGTCCCGGTCCCGCTCTGGTTGGTTGCCGGGGCGACGACGGTGACTTCGTTGCCATCGGCGGCGAGGGCGTCGCGCAGGGCGACGATCAGCGGCGTCTGCGAGCCGTTCGGCCCGATCCAGCCGTCGTCGTTGGTGACCAGGATGCTCAGGTGCGGGTCGGGCTGATGCGGGTGCTGGTGGGCGAGGGCGCCGGGGGCGCAGGCGAGCAGGACTGCGAGCATGGCGGCGAGCAGGGGGAGGGCTCGCCACGAGCGGATGCGATGCATTCGTGCCTCCAGGGTGGGGTCTGACAGGGGAAACGCGAACGTACGCCGATCGCCGGGCGCGCCGGTTACCCTGCGGTGAATCCCTGGCGCAGCTCCGCCCGCCTGACCTTGCCGGTGCTGGTCCTCGGCAGCTCGGCGGCGAACTCGACGATGCGGGGGAACTTGTAGGGCGCCGTCTCGCGCTTGCAGTGCTCCTGCAGCTCGCGCGCCAGCTCCTCGCTCGGCTCGCGGTCGCGGGCGACGACGACGGCGCGCACGACGCTGCCGCGCTCGGGGTCGGGGGCGGCGACGGCGGCGGCCTCGGCGACGGCGGGGTGGGAGAGCAGGGCCGCCTCGACCTCGGCCGGGCCGATCCGGTAGCCGGAGGAGAGGATGATGTCGTCGCCGCGCCCCTCGAAGAAGAGATATCCGTCCGCGTCGGCGCGGACGAGGTCGCCGGTCCGCCACCACTCCTCCTCGAAGCGCTCGCCGTCGAGGTAGCGCGAGAAGAAGGTGGGGGAGGAGGCGGCGCGCAGCTGCAGCTCACCAGTCGCCGACTCCTCCGCTTCGCGTCCGGGGGCGGCTATGCGCACGTCGATCCCCGGCAGCGGTTTGCCCATCGAGCCGAGGCGGACCGGCTCGCCGGCGAGGTTGGCGGTGACCTGGCCGGTCTCGGTCTGGCCATAGCCGTCGGCCGGCTCGAGGCCGGTCGCCTCGCGGAAGGCGGCGATCGTGTCGGGGTCGAGCGGCTCGCCGGCGGAGACCATCCGCCGCAGCGCCGGCAGCGGCCGCAGGGGAGTGCGCCGGGCCAGCATCCGGTACTCGGTCGGCGCCTGGCAGAGGACGTTGACGCCGAGCGCCTCGGCGAGGTCGAGACGCTCGGCCGGGTCGAAGCGGCCGTCGTGGATGACCGCGGCGGCGCCGGTCAGCCAGGGGGCGAGGAAGACGTTGCGGGCGGACTTCGACCAGCCCGGCGAGGTCGTGCACCAGGCCAGCTCGCCGTTGCGCGAGCCGAACCAGTGCTCGGCCTGGATCCGCTGCCCGAACAGGTAGCGGTAGGCGTGGACGACGCCGCGCGGCTCGCCGGTCGTGCCGGAGGTGAAGACGATCAGGGCCGGGTCCTCGGGGCCCATCTCCTCGACCGCCGCCGGGGCCTCCTGCGGGCGGTCCTCGTCGAGCACGTCGCCGACCTCGGCCAGGGTCATCGCCGGGGCGCCGGCCGGCAGTTTGGCGAGCAGCGCCTCCTCGCCGACGCAGAGCTTCGGGTCGGCGGCGGCGATCCGGTGCTCGAGGTCGTGCGGGCGCAGCTGCGTGTTGCAGGGCAGCGCCACCGCGCCCATCCGCCAGCAGGCGAGCAGGCTCAGCGCCCACTCGACGCGGTTGCCGACCAGCGTCATCACCACGTCGCCGCGCTCGACCCCGCGGGCGGCGAAGGCGCCCGAGAGGCCGGCCGAGCAGGCGATCAGTTCGCCGAAGTGCCAGTCGCGCCGGTTCCTCTCGGCGTCGATCGCGACGATCCCCAGCCGCGACGCCGGGGAGCGCTCCATGAGGTCGTCGATCAGGTTCACGGCCGCGCAGTCTGCCCCATCCGCGGTGTGGTCGCCATTCGGACCGGTATGCGGTCCGAATGGCGACCACACCCGCTTGCTAGCGCAGTTCGGCTGAGCTCTTGCCCAGCAGCTGGCGGGCGACGATCAGCAGCTGGATCTGCTGGGTGCCCTCGAAGATGTCGAGGATCTTCGCGTCGCGGGCCCACTTCTCCAGCAGCTCGCTCTCGCCGTAGCCGACGCTGCCGCAGAGCTCGACGCAGCCGAGGGTGACGTCGACGCAGGTGCGCCCGGCCTTCGCCTTCGCCATCGAGGCCTGCAGCGAGTTCGGCTTTGCGTTGTCGGCCATCCAGGCCGCGTGCAGGGTCAGCAGCCAGGAGGCCTCGTAGTCGGCCTCCATCTCCAGGAAGCGGGCCGCCGCCGCGTGCTGGCAGAGGGCGGGGGTCGAGTAGTCGACCTCGACGCCGGCCTCGGCGAGCCGCTCGCGCGTCTCCTCCAGCGCCGCGCGGGCGACCCCGACCGCCATCGCCGCCACCAGCGGCCGCGTGTTGTCGAAGGTCTGCATCGCCCCGGCGAAGCCCTTCTCGACGTTGACCTCGGTCTCGCCGAGCAGCGCCTCCTTCGGCACCCGGCAGTCCTGCAGGGTGAAGTTGGCGGTGTCGGAGGCGCGGATCCCGAGCTTGTGCTCGAGCCGGTCGAGCTTCAGCCCGGGGTTGTCGCGCTCGACGATGAACGACTTGATCGCCGCCCGGCCCTTGGAGCGGTCGAGCGTCGCCCAGACCACGATCAGGTCGGCGCGGTCGCCGGAGGTGACGAAGATCTTCTCGCCGTTGAGGACGTACTCGTCGCCGTCGAGCTCGGCGGTGGTGCGGATCGCGGCCGAGTCGGAGCCCGCCTCGGGCTCGGTTATCGCCATCGCCGCCCAGCGGCCGCCGTAGCGCTCGAGCTGCTCCTCGGTCGCCACCGAGGCGATCGCCGAGTTGCCGAGACCCTGGCGCGGCATCGAGAGCAGCAGGCCGACGTCGCCCCAGCAGAGCTCGATGATCCCGAGCACGGTGGAGAGGTTGGAGCCGTTGCGGTTCTGGCCACTGTCTCCGCCCGACTCGCGGCGCACGCCGGCGGCGCCGGCGCCGCCGATGTCGGAGCCCTCGTTCATGCCGTCGATCACCGAGGCGAGCATGTCGAGCTCCTTCGGGTAGGCGTGCTCTTCCGCGTCGTACTTGCGGGAGATCGGCCGGAAGACCTCGGTCGCGACCTGGTTGGCCTGGCCGGCGAGGGGCTTGAACTTCTTCGGTATCTCGAGGTTGATCATGATCCTGTCCTTTGATCCTGTCCTTATTCGAAGCCTCTCGCTCGGGCGAAGGCCGCTAGACGAGCAGGGCGCCCTCCATCACGCCCGCCGCTCGCAGGTCTCGGTACCAGCGCTCGACCGGGTGCTCCTTGACGAAGCCGTGGCCGCCGAGCAGCTGCACGCCGTCGGAGCCGATCTTCATCCCCTTGGCGGCGCAGAGCCGGCGCGCGATCGCCGCCTCGCGGGCGAACTCCTCGCCGCGGTCGGCGCGGCTGGCGGCGCGGTAGGTGGCGAGCCGCATGCCGTCGGTCTCGATGCCGATGTCGGAGACGGCGAAGGCGACGCCCTGACGGTTGGAGATCGGTTCGCCGAAGGCCTGGCGCTCGTTGACGTAGGGGATCACGTAGTCGAGCACCGCCTGCGCGGTGCCGGTGGCGAGCCCGCACCAGGCGACCCGCGAGCGGTTGACGCACTCGAGGTAGTCCTCGGGGCGGCCCTCGCCGAGCAGGGCGCCCGCGGGCAGCCGCGCACCCTCGATCGCGAGGCGGCCGGTGGCGGCGGGCCGTAGCCCCATCGCCGGCTCCGGCTCGATCGCGAGGCCCTTGGTCCCGGACTCGACGACGAACAGCGCCGGGCCGATCCCGTCGGCCTCGGCGGCGACCACGAACAGCTCGCACTCGCCGGCGCGGGCAAGCAGCGACTTGGCGCCGTCGAGCACCCAGTCCTCGCCGTCCTTGCGCGCCCTCGTCTCCAGCTTCAGCGGGTCGAAGAGCGGGCGCGGCTCGAGGATCGCCAGCGCCGCCGCCGGCACGTCCTCACCGCTGAAGGCAGGCAGGTAGGCGGCCTCCTGCTCAGCGCTGCCCCAGAGCCCGATCGCGGCGGCGACGGCGCCCGGGGCCAGCGCCGCGTAGGCGATCCCGAGGTCGCCGTGGGCGAGCGCCTCGCCGATCAGCACCGTCGTCACCGCCGACTGCTCGTGCATGACGCCGCCGAGCTCCTCGGGGATGCCGAGCATGTTGACGCCCAGCTCCGCCGCCTGGTCGAGCAGCTCCTTCGGCGTCTCGCAGGCGGCGTCGGCCTGCAGCGCCGCCGGGCGGACCTGGGTCTCGGCGAAGCTGCGGCCGGCTTCCTGGAACATCTGCTGCTCGTCGTCGGGGGTGACGTCGAAGAGGCCCTTCGACCTGCTCCTCGCCTGGCGCGCCGGTTTGCCCAGCTGCTGCGCCGCCTTGAAGGTGCGCCCGGCGGCGGTGGCGGTGCGGAAACCGCCCCTGGTGCCCTGGAAGAGGGCCCGCTCGAACTGCCTGCGGAGCCGGATCCGGTCCAGCAGGTCGGAGCCGGCGAGGCGGTTGAGCGCGCGCAGGCCGAAGCCCATGCCGCGCTCGGCGACGCTGCGGTGGTCGTCGGTGGTGGTCGTGGTCATGTTGCCCTGGTCCTCCCGGTTTTGGCTTGCTTTGCCTCGGCGGGCCGCATCAGGCCGTCGAGATGGGGCGTCTTCTTCTCGGCGTCGCGCACGGCGAAGAGGACGTCGGCGCCATCCTCGGCGCTGGCGAGCTCGACCCGGGCCGGTAGCAGGATCGGCTTGCGGAAGCGGACCTCGACCCCGAAGGCGTCGGGCAGGCGGCTCTCCAGCGCCGCCAGGCAGCGCGCCTTGGTCCACATCCCGTGCGCGATCGCCGCCGGGAAGCCGAGCGGCTTCGCGGTCAGCGAGTGCATGTGGATCGGGTTGCGGTCGCCGGAGACGGACGCGTAGCGGCGGCCGAGGTCGCCCTCCAGCCGCCACTCGGCGCTGGCCGGAGCCTCGGCCGGAAGCGTCGGTTGACGACGGGCGCGCTTTCCTTGCTGGCAGAGGCCTCGACACTGACCTGGTCCGACAGTTGTTGCGATGGCTGCGGCGCCGACTGGGCGCTCCTGTCGGAAGATTGGCCCTGGATTGGGCCGCGCACTGGTCGCGCAACTCGCCACGACCAGCACAATGCCCAGCACCAGCAGGATGCGCTGTAATACCGCTTTACGTTTAGAGGATATGCACGCGCATTCCTTTGGCTGCACTGCGGAGCCCGGGTGATTATTGCCGATCGATGCCGGTGCGAATACGGTCAAGGGTTCCCGCAGGCTGACCGGATGCGCTCCGTTTGGCGAAACAACTGCCGTCATGCACGCTGATCCAGCGACCGCCGCACCCGTTCGCAGCAGGTCACCAAACACCCCGGCTGCCGTGACCTCGGCGCCCGCACCATAACCCCGCAGCACCAGCGGGATAGGCTGGTAGTATCGAGTGTGCAATACCAGTGCGTTTTCACCATCGCGGATCGCGCCCAGCGGCTCGTCCCGCGGCCGGCCCGCATAGCGGGCCGACCCCTCCCCCTCGAGGGGAGGGTGATAGGCGCACGTCGCGCATCAACATCATACCAACGCCACGCCGCGCGTCAGTTTGCGGCCGCGCGCGAATTCTTCAAATTCCATTTCGCCCTTGCCGGCGCGTTGCACGCGCAGCAGCCGCAGCGCGCCCGCGCCGCAGGCGATGAGCCCAGCGTCGTCGAGCGCGGCGCCCGGCGCTCCCGCTCCCTTCTCGACCCGCGCGCGCAAAACCTTCACACGCTCGAAGCCGCGGCCGAGATCGGCTTCGAAAAAAGCGCCCGGGAAGGGGGAGAGGCCGCGCACGAGATCATGAAGGTCTTGCGCCGATCGGC
>CAVPEX010000034.1:0-6817 GCA_963703585.1 uncultured Solirubrobacterales bacterium
TAGCCGCCCTCTCGCAGCGGGATCGCCGCCGCTTTCGCTACTTCGTCCCGATCACGTCGACGCCGGCGAAGGTCGCCGTGACGCCGCTGCCGGCGGCGCAGGTGACCGTCGTGTAGATGTCGAACGTGTGATTGGTCGGATTCGGGTGCTGGAACTCGCCCCCGTGGCCGTAGAACGACCCCATGTTGACCCTCCTGGAGACAGTGCCACCCGCTTTGTCTTCCACCATGCCCAGCGCAGCGATGTCTTGGGTCGTAGGCGCCGCGGGATTCGCGGCGTCGACCAGCACGATGGCCTGCACCGCCCTCGGAGCGGTGCACGAGGGCTGGAAGGTGACGTCCATCGCGCCGACGTAGACGTCGTCGCGGTTCGCTTCCTGCAGGTAGGTCCCGTTGCTCAGCGGGTAGCTCCCGGGCCCGTTTGGGAGCCCAACCGTCGAGGTCCCACGCGCCTGATAAACGATCCGCGAGAACGGGGTGCTGGCGACGTTGATCTCGGTGCCGGTGACCGAGCCGTCGGCGATTTTCGCGCCGTCGACCGCGGCGTCCTTGATCTTGACTTTGGTCACCGCATTTTTCTTGATTTTGGCCGTGGTCACTGCGTTCGCCTTCAGTTGCTTGGCGCCGACGCTCTTCTTCGGCAGCGCCTTGCTGACCGCGAAGGCGGTGGCGCCGCCAAGCACCAGGAACACGGCTAGAGACGACATCACCGTTGGCGTACGTGAGCCGCTTGCGTATCTGCGTCACGGATCATCTCCGTGATCGTTCCCCGCCACGCCCGAGGTGCCAGGATTCGATCCCACCCTCTCAGATCCGCGGCACTGCCGGACGTCCCTCGATCAGCTCCTACAGACGACGTTGAGATCGCAAGCGTCGAACGCGAGATCAGGGCGTGGAAGCCGATCGGCACGGGGCCGAACTACGTGTAGTCCCTGAAGTCCTCGGGCGTCTTTTCGAAGTCGCGGCCGACACGACGATCTCCTCGTCCGCCTCCACCCGCCGCACGATCTTCGCGGGGTTCGCCTTCGCCTCGCCAATGGTCACCGCACGAACCACAAAGGCAGATTGCAAGGCTGGTCAGGTTGACCAAGCGAAGGGCCGGGCAGCGCCCGGCCCTTCGCGGCAAGTCGGGGCTCGGCCAGAGTTAACCGAGGATCGTCGCGTGGAACCAGTACCAGCAGGTGTTGGAGTCTTTTTCGGACGCGACGCTGACGGTCCCGGCGAAACTGGAGCCACCGGCCGCCGTAGCGCTCACCGGAGCCCCCGCTTCGGCAGCGATAAGCCCATTGCTGTCCGCCCAGTTGGGATCGGTCACTTCCCGTTCGGCCAAGGGAGTCGCGGGGCCAATCGCTTTGCTCGAATCCTTCCAGCTGACGAACGTCGTGCCGTCGGCACTCGATTCGATGTAGGTGCGAGCCGTGATTTTCGTCGCTTCGTAGACCTCGCAGCTAACCAGCAGCTTGAGCGGCCCGTGCTCGAAGATCGTCGCCTGTTGACCGACCAGCAAAATTCCCTTCGACCCCTTCACCTCCTCGGTCGTCGCCGAGTTGGGCACGGTGCCGAGAGTCGCGAGGTTCACTTTCGCGCCGCTTACCGCGCCGTCCTTGATCTTCGCGGTGGTGACGGCGCTCTTCTTGATCTTCGCGGTGGTGACGGCGTTGGCCTTGATCTTCGCCGCCGTCACAGCGTTCTTCTTCAGCTGCTTGGAGCCGACCGTGTTCTTGCCGAGCTGTGAGGCCGCGAAAGCGGTCGCCCCGCCGAGGACGAGGAAGACGGCGATCGACGACATCACGTTGGCGTATGTGAGCCGCTTGCGTATCTGCTTCAACGATTTCTCCTTGAGTTGTTCCCGGCAGCACCCGAGAGGCCGGGATGTCGGCCAGCAGCCTCTCAGATCGGCCGGTTACTTGAAGAAGACGACGTAAAAGGCGACCGGCGAGTGCGATCCGTTCGCGTCGGCTTCGGTGCCGTGGACGTATGCCTGAGTTCCGGCCGGGCAGCCGGTGCCGGCGAGGCCTCCGGATGCTTCCAGGCCGACCTGGAGCACCGTGTTGAAGCGCGGCGTCTTGTTTTGGTAGTCGGGGGTGGCGACGAGGCCACGCGGGGCGAACGGAAGGCCGGAGAAGCAGTAGTAAAGCGGATCGCCGGCGCTCGAGGCCGTGCCTTTGGTCACCGTGACCCCCTGCCCGTCTAGCAGCTCCCCCACGGCGCTGACGTGGGCGAAGGCGACGGGGCCTTGGGCGGTGGCCGCGGTGGCCGCGCTCGGGACCTGGCCGAAGCTCGACTCCAGCGCCTTGGCGCCGGTTACGGCGTCGTTCTTCAGCTTGCGGGTGCTCACCGCCCCCTTCCTGATCTTGGTGACGGTGACCGCGCCGTCCTTGAGCTGCTTGGCACCGACGCTCTTCTTCGGCAGCGCCTCGCTGACCGCGAAGGCGGTGGCGCCGCCGAGAACGAGGAAGACCGCGATGGTCGACATCACGTTGGCGTAGGTGAGGTGCGGGCGGATCCGCCTCATAGGGCGCTCTCCCCCCGCTCCGCCTCCTCCGCCGCCTCGGCCAGCCGCTCGACGAAGTTCGCGAAGACGTCGGCGCCGGAGTCGGCCTTGCCGTAGCCGCCGGCGATCGTGCGCGCGTAGACGCCCTCGAGGATGATCGCCAGCTTCCAGTAGCCGAGGGCGAGGTAGAAGTCGAGCTCGGAGATGTCGCGGCCGGAGCGCTCGGCGTAGCGCGCCGCCAGCTCGCCGCGGGTCGGGAAGCCCGGGCGCCAGGTTGGCGGGCTGGCCGAGCGCGATCGCGTCGTCGCCGCGTTCGGGCCAGTAGGCCATCAGCGTGCCGACGTCGGCCAGCGGGTCGCCGAGCGTGCAGAGCTCCCAGTCGACGACCGCGGCCACCTCGCCGCTCCGGGGTGAGGATCATGTTGTCGAGCCGGTAGTCGCCGTGGACGATGGTCGCCGGCCCCTGCTCGGGGATGCGGGCGGACGAGCCGCTCGTGCAGGCGGTCGATCGCCGCCAGCTCGCGCGTCTTCGACTTCTCCCACTGGCCCTGCCAGCGGCGCAGCTGGCGGGCGACGTAGTCCTCCTTGCGGCCGAGGTCGCCGAGCCCGACGGCGTCGGGGTCGACGGCGTGGATCGCCGCCAGCGTGTCGGCGACGCGCTCGCCGATCGCCCGCCGGTCGCCCTCCTCGGGGAAGCTCTCCTCGACCTCCGCCAGCCCGCGCAGGACCGGCCCCTCGACGAACTCCATCACGTAGAACGGGGCGCTCGTTGACGGACTCGTCCTCGCAGAGGCCGACCAGCGGCGGCACCGGCACCCCGGTCGGCGCCAGCGCCGAGACGACCCGGTACTCGCGGCCCATGTCGTGGGCCGAGCCGAGCCGCTTGCCGAGCGGCGGCCGGCGCAGCGCCCAGCGGCGGCCGGCGCCGTCGCCGACCCGGTAGGTGAGGTTGGAGAGGCCGCCGGCGATGCGCTCGAAGTCGAGCGGCGGCTGCGCGGCGGGCACGTGCGCGGCGAACCAGGCCTCGAGGCCGGCCCGGTCGATCCCCTCCGGCACGGTGGCGGAGGCGTCCGCCTGGCCTGTAGCCTCGTCTCCCATAGCCGAGAAAGCATATTCACGACCGGCTAGACGGCTGAACCCGTCGCTTGCCAACAGGCTGAGGATCGGCTTCGCGATCGGCTTTGCCGTGCTCACCGCGATGGCGGTGATCGGAGTCGGTCGCTTCATCCAGCAGCGCCAGGACTTCGAGGACGCGATCGCCCGCTCCTACCAGATCGAGATGGGCGCCCGCACCCGCGTCGCCCAGGGTACGGGCGGCAGGACGGCCCGCGCGGTCGTGATCGCCCAGGCGAGCGAACGGGCGCGGCTCCGCGACCAGATCTCCGACGACACCCGCGACACGGCGATCCTCGTCGCCGCCGGGCTGATCGCCGGCCTGACCGGCGCCCTGCTCCTCTTCAGCGGCCTGATCGCCTCGATGCGGCGGCCGCTGGAGGAGCTGGTCGACGCGGCCGGTCGCCTCGCCGGCGGCGACCGCAGCGCCCGCGTCGAGGTCGGCGGCCTGGTCGAGACGGCGACCCTCGGCGCCGCCTTCAACGAGATGGCCGACGAGCTGGAGCGCGAAGCCAGCCGGCGCGACCAGCTCGACCGCCTCAAAGACGAGTTCGTGCTGACCGCCTCGCACGAGCTGCGCAGCCCGCTGACCTCGGTCCAGGGGTTCGCCGAGCTGCTGATGCTCGAGCGCGACAGCCTCACCCCGCGCCAGGTGGAGACCGTCGAGATCATCCTCGACAACTGCCGCCACCTGGTGCGGCTGCTGAACGACCTGCTCGACCTCGCCCGCAGCGACGCCGGCCGCCTCTCGATCCAGCCGCAGCCGACCGAGCTGGCGCCGCTGATCGAGGACGTGGTGCGTACGATGCGTGCCCAGACCGAGACCGCCCACCAGAACCTGGTCTCGCAAATCGACCCCGGCCTCCCCCTCGTCGAGGTCGAGCCCGGCCGGATTCGCCAAATACTCGTCAATCTGCTTACCAATGCCCATGAGTACTCGCCCGAAGGAGCGTCGATTGCGGTCACCGCGCGTGCGGAGCGTGATGAAGTGGTCGTTGCCGTGATCGACGACGGACCGGGCATCCCCGAGCCCCAGCTGGAACAGATATTCGAGCGCTTCACCCGCGGCGACGCGGGGCTGACCCAGCGGGTCGGCGGCACCGGGCTCGGCCTGGCGATCTCGAAATCGCTGGTCGAGCTGCACGGCGGCACGATCGAAGTCGACTCGACCGTCGGCAAGGGCTCGACCTTCAGCTTCCGCCTTCCGGTCGCCACGGCCGCCGCTGGAGCGGGGGCGCAACGCGCCGCGGCGGAGGCCGGCTGATGGCCCGGGTCCTCGTCGCCGACGACTCCGAGACGATCCTGCTGCTGATGCGGACCCGGCTCGAGCTGGCCGGCCACCAGGTGGAGACCGCCGCCGACGGCCAGGAGGTGACGGAACGGGTGCGCGAGACCAGCCCGGACCTGCTCCTGCTCGACGCGATGATGCCGCGCAAGTCCGGCATCGACGCCCTGCGCGAGCTGCGCGGCGCCGGCGTGCGGACCCCGGCGCTGATCGTCAGCGCCCACCAGGATGCCGGTGACGCCGACGCCCCGACGGACCTCGAGATCAGCGGCTACGTCACCAAGCCGATCGACTTCGACCGGCTGCTCGAGGCGATCGCCGAGCTGACGAGCTGAGCGCGCTACCGCCGCTCAGCTCTTGGCGATCTCGAGCCGGATCTCCTTGCCCTTGAGCTTGGTGCCGTCGAGGAACTCGACGGTGCGCTCGGCCTGATCCGGGTCGACCTCGACGAAGGAGAAGCGGTGCAGGACGCGGATGTCGTGGATCGCGTCCTCGGGCAGCACGGCACCCTCGCGCAGCGCCCAGCGCAGGTCCTCCTCGTCGATGCCACTGCGCTCGCCGCGGTTGACGAAGAGCTTCGTGGTCTTACCGTTGCCCGCCGGCTCCTTGGACTCGCGGCGCCGCGGGCGCGGCGCGTGCTCGAGCCGCTCCTCCGGTGACTCCCACTCCCCGATCGAGGTGCCGACGTCGCGCTCGATGCGGCCGATCTCGTCGCGCTGGTCCGGCGTCACGAAGGTGATCGCGCGGCCGGTGCGGCCGACCCGGCCGGTGCGGCCGATCCGGTGCACGTAGGTCTCCGAGGAGTTGGGCACGTCGTAGTTGATGACGTGGGTGACGTGGTCGACGTCGAGCCCGCGGGCGGCGATGTCGGTGGCGACCAGCAGCTTCACGCGGTGGTCCTTGAAGGAGATCATCACCCCGTCGCGGACGCCCTGGCTGAGGTCTCCGTGCAGCGCCTTCACGTCGAGCCCTTTGTCCTTCAGCGTCTTCTCCAGCTTCGAGGCGCCGATCTTGGTGCGGGTGAAGATGATCGCCTGCTCGGGTTCTTCGGTCTTCAGCAGCTCGACCAGGCGAGCCGCCTTGTCCTTGGCCGGCACCTCGATGAAGGCCTGGGCGATCGCGTCGACGGTCAGTTCTTTCGGCGTGATGCTGATCGTCGTCGGGTCGTACATGTAGCCCTCGGCGAGCTTCTTGATCGGCGGCGGCATCGTCGCCGAGAAGAGCGCCGTCTGGCGCCCGCTCGGGCACATCCGCAGGATCTTCTCGACGTCCTCGATGAAGCCGAGGTCGAGCATCTCGTCGGCCTCGTCGAGGACGACGTAGCGGGCGGCGGTGAGGACCAGCGAGCGCCGCGACATCAGGTCCATCATGCGACCGACGGTGGCGACGACGACGTGGGCGCCGGAGCGCAGCTGCGACTGCTGGGAGCGGATCGGGGCGCCGCCGAAGACGGCGACGATCTCGATCGGCAGGTGCTCGGCGTAGGCGCGCAGCGCCTGCGTCACCTGGATGCAGAGCTCGCGCGTCGGCGTCAGCACGATCGCCTGCACCTCTTCGTTGTCGGGATCGAGGTACTGCAGCAGCGGCAGCCCAAAGGCGGCGGTCTTGCCGGTGCCGGTCTGGGCCTGGCCGATCACGTCGTGGCCGCCGAGCAGCTCCGGGATCGCCTGTTCCTGGATCGGCGTCGGCTCGTCGAATCCCAGCTCGTCGAGAGCCTGCTGGATCGCGGGCGACGAGGCCTAGGTCTTTGAAGGCGGGCATCTAGAGGGGGAGGACGATCACTGGGAGGGGTCGAGCAAGAGCTTGCCGGAGGTGCGGCGGGCAACCAGGTCTTCGTGGGCACGCGCCGCTTCTGACAATGGGTAGACGCCCCCGATCGTAACCTCAAGCTCCCCTCGGGCGACGGCCCCCATCAGCTCGACGATC
>CAVPEX010000035.1:0-23625 GCA_963703585.1 uncultured Solirubrobacterales bacterium
CGGCCTAAAGGCGGTCTAAATGGATACCCCAGAGTTGAGTATCCCTTTTCGACCAAAGAGAAGGGCGGCCTGTGGCCGCCCTTCTCAGTCCTGCCTGTCCCAAGGAAGCCCTTGGTGAGGCCCTTCTCAGCCCTTGCCGGTGCAGGTGCGGATGATCTCGGCCGAGGCCTTGGTGCCGTCGCTGAAGACCGCTTCAGCGTGGGCCTGCAGCTTGCCGTCGGGGCATTTCGCGCTGAGGACGCCCTGCTTGTTGATCGCGAGGTTGAAGTGCGTCACCGAGCCGCTGCCGCCGGCGATCTTGGGGATCGTCGAGATGGACTTGAGCCCGTAGCGACCGTTGTGGATCTTCTTGGTTTTCACCGTGGTCACGATCGCCGCCGGCGTCGGCACGGTCAGGTAGGCGTGCACGTAGAGCGTGGTGACGCCACCCTTGAAGCCGCCGTTGAAGGCGATGATTTTGCTCCTGGCCGGGATCGGCGCCTGTTCCGGGAAGGCGATCTCGGCGGTCGCCTGGCCGCTGCCGATGATCGCGGATTTGCAGATCGCTTCGGCGTGCTTGGTGTCCTGCGACTGCAGTTTGCTGGCGGTGCACTTCGGCAGGCCCTTGACGTCGATGGCGCCGTTCTTGTCGGTTTCGACGTTGAATTCCTTCAGGGCCGGCGGGTGCGTGCCGTCGACGGTCTTGATGTCCGCGGAGACGGTGAGAGAAATCGGCGCCAGCTTCGTCTTCGAGAGCGTCTTCGGCCTGAAGCCTCCGTTGAAGGTCAGTTCGAGGTTCCCGGCACGAACTTTCACCGGCTTCTCGGCCGTGGCGAAGCTCGCCACGGCGAGCGCGATCAGGGCCCCGAGGGCCAACGTCAGAGTCAAGTACTTGCGCATATCCCTATATCTCTCCTTTTGCGCCCCGCCCGTCCAAGGCCGAAGCCGTCGAAAGCTTGCGTGAAACCGTGATACATCCCTCCAGCGGCCCAAACTACCATCCCGACCTACTCAATAAACCCGATGATTCAGGGAAAAGAGCGCCTTAACGACCCGGCGCGACCGGTTAGGAATCTCGCATCGACTGCTTGATCCGCTCCCGCTCCGCCGCCGCGCCCTCGGCGCCGAGGAACGGCAGCGCGATCCAGAACATCAGGTCCGGCAGGCGGCTGGGCAGGCGCGCCGCCGCCCCGTGCAGGATCTCGCTGTAGAGCAGCTCGTTGACGCCCCCCGCCAGCGAGAGGGCGGTGATGCCCGGCAGCTCGACCGAGGTCTCCGAGCGCCCCGCCTCGAGGAAGCCGGTGAACTGGCGCAGGGCCGCGTCGCGGCGCGCCAGCGCCTTCGGCCCGGCGGCCAGCACCTCGACGATCGCGAACCGCGCCTCGTCGGGGTGGGCCGCGAGGTGCTCGAGCAGGGCCTGCAGGCCCGTCGCCACCCGCTCCACCCAGGGCGCTCCCGGCTTCGCCTCGAACCCGTTCGCCGTGTCGCCCAGCAGGTTGCCGAGCAGGACGTCGTAGGCGGCGAGGAAGCAGTCCTCCTTGCTGTCGAAGAGCTCGTAGAAGGTCTTGCGGGAGACGCCGGCGACCCCGATCACGTCGACCACCCTCGTCTCCGGGTAGCCGCGCTCGGACACCACCTCGATCATCGCCTGGTGTATGCGGTTGCGCTGGGATTCGGTCACCGCCTCCCTCGGCAAACCGTGTCTTCCCCGGGGCAGCCGCTCGCTCGGCTTGCCCGCGCGCCTGTTGGAAGCCACATCGGGACTCTAGACCAGAAATGGTGCGCTCGCGCACCTGCGCGTACCAAAAAAAGATTGCGAGTTGCCGGGTGTCCCCGGGGCGCGTCGAGCCTGTCTAGGCCCCGAGCCGCACCGTCTGGGCGCGGTCGGGCCCGACGCCGACCAGCCGGATCGGCACGCGGACGAAGTCGGAGATGTAGGCGAGGAAGTCGCGGGCGGCCTGCGGCAGGTCCGCCTCCTCGCGACAGTCGCCGATGTCCTCGTCGAAGCCGGGCAGCTCCTCGTACTCGGGTGTGGCCGAGTGCAGGATCGACTGGTGGTACGGGAAGCTGTCGAGGACGGCGCCCTCCTTGGAGCGGTAGCGCACCGCCACCCGCAGCGGCCCGATCCCGCTCAGCACGTCGAGCTTGGTGATCGCCAGCGCGTCCATGCGGTTGAGGCGGACGGCGTAGCGCAGGGCGACCAGGTCCATCCAGCCGCAGCGGCGGCGGCGGCCGGTCGTCGTCCCGAACTCGTGGCCGCGCTCGACCATGTGCTCGCCGACCTCGTCTTCCAGCTCGGTCGGGAAGGGGCCGGCGCCGACCCGGGTCGCGTAGGCCTTGGCGATCCCCCAGACCTCGGTGATGTCGGTCGGCCCGACGCCGGCGCCGACGGTGGCCGCGCCGGCGATCGGGTTGGAGGAGGTGACGAAGGGATAGGTGCCGTGGTCGAGGTCGAGCAGGGCCGCCTGGGCGCCCTCGAAGATCACCGTGCGGCCGGCGTCGAGGGCGTCCCAGCAGAGCTTCGCGGTGTCGGCGATGTGGGGCTCGAGGCGGTGGCCGAAGCTGACGTGTTCCTCGACCATCGTGTGCAGGTCGAGGCGGGGGTCCGGGACCTCGGCGACGGCGCTCTCGACCGCCTTCGACTCCTCGCCGGCTTCCTTGCGCAGCTTCCGCCGCTGCACCGAGAGCTCGCGCAGCGCCTGCTGCTTCGGCTCCAGGGCGGCGCGGATCTTCGTCCGCAGGATCTTCTCGTCGAGCAGGTCCTGGACGCGGATCCCCAGCCGCAGCGCCTTGTCGGCGTAGCAGGGGCCGATCCCGCGCCGGGTGGTGCCGATCGAGAGCTTCCCCAGCTTCGTCTCGCCGGCCGTGTCGAGCAGCACGTGGTAGGGCATGATCAGGTGCGCGTTGGCGGAGATGCGCAGGTTGCCGACGCTGATCCCGGCCCGTCTCAGCTCGTCGATCTCGCCCAGCAGCACGCGCGGGTCGACGACGACGCCGTTGCCGATCACGCAGGCCTTGTCGGAGTGGAGGATCCCCGAGGGGATCAGGTGGAACTTGTATTCGCGGCCCTCGCGGACGATCGTGTGGCCGGCGTTGTTGCCGCCCTGGAAGCGCACGATCATCGCCGCGTCCGCGGCCAGGAGGTCGGTGATCTTCCCCTTCCCCTCATCGCCCCACTGGGCGCCGACTATGACCACTCCTGGCATGCCGCGGGGATTCTGACGGGGTTGGCCCCCGGGTGCGTTGCGCGAGTCGCGGTTGTCTTTCGGCGGTGAGAATCCACTCCCTGCGCGCAACCCGTGAACGGCGACCCGCGATGATCGGCGCATGGCCGCCACCGTTCTCGCCCGTAGTGGAGATCGCGCTACACTCGCCGACGTGGAACGCGCACCACCGCCGATGTCCCTCCGTCTCGGGAGCCGCGGCGTCCGCGACTTGGAGGTCCTCGCCCGCCTGCGCGGCGTGAGCAGGGCCGAGGCGGCGCGTCAGGCGATCGAGGAGGCGGCGGAGCGGGCGCGCGCGCGGAGCGGCCTGAGGGCGGAGGCGCGGCGGTTGGTGGCCGATCCGGCCTACGTGGCCGAGGCCAGGGAGGTCGTTGATCTCATGGAGGACTTGAGTGGTCCGCGGTGACGTGCACGCGGTCAGTCTCTCCCGGCGTCGGGGACACGTGCAGCACGGGCGCCGCTACGCCGTGATCGTCCAGGCGGACGACTTGTTGGCGCTCTCGACCGTGGTGATCTGCCCCACCTCGCAGTCGTCCCCGGCAGCCAGCTTTCATCCGGAAGTCGAGCTCGAGGGCGAGAGAGCTCGGGTTCTCTGCGAGATGGTTGGCGTGGTCGATGGCCGCAACCTCGGTGAGCACGTGTGCCATCTGCGCACCGACGAGCTCGCCGCTGTCGACGAAGCGCTGGAGCTGGTTCTCGACCTTGCCCGCTGACTCACGGCCCGGCGCTCCCTTCTGCCGGCGTGGTGAGCAGCGGTTGACCTGGCGCGTATGGGACCGGTAGGCTAGCGCTCGATTAGTCAAACTTTCTGGAGGCGAATGTGGTGGGGCAGGTAAGGGGCGTGGTTCTCGCGATGCTTCTCGTCGCGGTCGTGGCGGCCGGATGTGGGAGCGTCGACGGAGACAAGGGAGGAAGCGGCACCGTGGCGAGCGGGGGCGATGGCACCAGCGCCAGCGGGGCCTCCGAAACCACCGACGACAGTGAACCCACCGACGGCGAAGCAAGCACCGAAAGCGCTGACGGGGATGACGGTACCGCTGTGACCGCGACCTCGATCCCGAAGAAGGAATACGTGAAAAAAGGCGACGCGATCTGCGCGAACGTCCCGAACGAATACAACAAGCTGCTCGGCAAGCTGCCCAAAAAGCAGCAGGAAAACAAACAGATCGCGGTCCCCAAGGCGGCGATCCCGCCGCTGCGAACCGCCTCCGAGGAATTCGCCGAGCTCGGCTCGCCCGACGGCGACCAGGCGAAAGCCGAAGCGATCGTCGCCGCGCTCGAAGCCGCGGCCGACGGCCTCGAAAAGGAACCCAACGGGGAACTGGGGGGACCGAGATCCTCCTTCGCCGAATTCAACAAGCTGACCCGGGAACTCGGCTTCAAGACCTGCAGCCAGCTGTAGGGCGGGGCAGATCCTGCCTGGCCCCGGTTGTCGCTACGCGACCTTGCCGTAGCGGCGGTCGTCGCCGAAGACCGGCACCTCGTCGCAGATCTGGGTCAGGCGGGAGACCGTGCGCGGCCCGATCTGCTCCTCCAGCTCCTGGTGGGGGAGGTTGGTGGTGATCATCACCGAGCGCTGCGTCTCGTAGCGCTCGTTGATCAGCGCGTAGAGCTGCTCCAGGACCCAGTCGGAGCGCTTCTCGGCGCCGAGGTCGTCGATGTGGAGCAGGTCGACCGAGGTCAGGCGCTCGAAGAAGGAGAGGTAGGAATCGCCGCCGGGCTCGGAGTCGTAGGTGCGGCGGATCCGCGCCAGCAGCTTCGGCAGCGAGTAGATGGCGACCGTGCGCCCGGCTTCCAGCGCGGCCTTGGAGATCAGCATCGCCAGCGTGGTCTTGCCGGTGCCGGTGTCGCCGAAGAGCCAGAGGCCGCGGCCTTCCTCCAGGCGGGCGTCGAGGTCGTCGACGAAGGCCCGCACCTCGGCCACCGCGCCCTTCGTCTGCAGGTCCCGCGCCATGTCGGAGACCGGCGGGCGGTCGAAGGAGACGCCGCGGTAGCGCGGCGGGATTACCGAGGAGATGCCGCGGCTGCGGCCGCGGTTGAGCCGTTCGGCGCGGCACTCGCAGGGGCGGGCGACATCCTCGGGGCCGAGGATCCAGCCGGAGCCGTCGCAGACGCCGAGCGGGCAGGCCTGTTCGCGGAAAGGTTCGGAGCGGGCGATCGCGGGCATCAGCGATCGGACCCTGCCGAACCGCTCGGTCGTCCCTTTGGGGGATCGCTCGCCATCAGAAGTCCGGCCCCGCGGCCGCGGCGTCTTCGAGCGGCGGGCCTTCGCCGACCGGCTGCTCGATCGGCTGTTCCTGGCCGGAGAAGTCGGCGAATTTCGGGAAGCGGTCGAGGAAGACCAGCTTCCTGGTCCCGATCGGGCCGTTCCTGTGCTTGGCGATGATCAGGTCGGCGAGGCCGTCCGGCTCGTCGTCGGGGTCGCGGTAGTAGTCCTCGCGGAAGAGGAAGGCGACGACGTCGGCGTCCTGCTCGATCTGGCCGGACTCGCGCAGGTCGGAGAGCTGCGGCTTCGGCGGCGTCCGCTGCTCGGGCGCGCGCGAGAGCTGGGAGATCGCCACCACCGGCACCTCGAGCTCGCGGGCGAGGATCTTCAGCCCGCGGCTGATCTGGCCGACCTGCTCGACCCGGTTGGCGCGGGGGTCGTCGGAGCGCATCAGCTGCATGTAGTCGAGGATGATCAGGCCGAGGCCGCCGCGGTCCTGTTCCTGCGCGTGCAGGCGCCGCGCCTTCGCCCGCAGGTCGAGGATGCCGAGGTCGGAGGAGTCGTCGAACCACAGCGGCGCCTCCTCCAGCTCGTTGCAGGCCCGCACCACCTTCGGCCAGTCGCGCTGGGAGACCTGGCCCTTGCGCAGCTTGTCGCCGGAGATCCGCGCCCGGCAGGCGATGAAGCGCTGGGCCAGCTCGACCTCGGACATCTCGAGCGAGAAGAAGGCGACCGGCAGGTTGCGCTTCACCGCCACGTTTTCGGCGATGTTGGCGACCAGCGCGCTGTTATGAACGATCACGTCGTCGGCGACGAAATTGCGGAACCCCGGAACGTCGAGGTCGAAGGTTTCCTCCTCGCCGACGTACTCGACGGACTCGACCTCGTCCCACCAGATGTCGGAGTCCGACAGCTCTTCGAGCGTGGGAGAGACCGTCGCGCTGGCGAGCTCCGCAACGAGGCCCCGGGAAGGAGAGCGGGCGCCGACGTGCCGATTGTGGTTGCGGGGGCGGCCGGAGAGCTCGCTGATCGTCGCCCAGCTCCGCTCGCCCTTGGCAAGCAGAACGTCGTCCCAGATCTCGGTCGGGAGCGTGTCCGTGTTGGTCGAGCGAGGCGCCTCGCCGAGCCGCTCCAGGATCTTCGCCTCCGCCTCTTCCTTGCCGGGCACGGGAACCAGTTCGCAGAAGCGCCGCAGGCTCTCTTGCGAGGTGATCCGGATCTCGCGCGCGACCTTGCCGGTCCCGTCGTAGACCGGCCGCTTGAGAGTGCGGATCGTCGCCACGATCCCGAGTCGAAGCAGCAGGTGCTGCACGTCCCGCGCCAGCCGCTCGCTGATCGTCGTGTAGCCGATCTGTGCGAGCCGATCGCTGCAGTAGACGTGCCCGTCGCAGGCGTACATCACGCCCAGGAAGCGGGCCAGCTGCTCTTCGCCGAGCCCGAAGATCGCGTCGGGCACGAACTTCTCGGCAGAGCGCAGACCCATCAGCCCATGGCCCCGAAGCATCTGCGTGACAGGGTTGGGGGCGGAGCCTCGTCCGCCGCTGATCAGCCCGGTGCCGTGGCCGCTGGGCCCAACGTGTATCCGCACCCCATAGGCGTCAGTCGCCTTTCGGACTTCGTGGACGATCGCCGACTCCTTCCCGAAGCAGAAGCGCGGGGTTCGCTCGGTGAGGGCTCCATCTGCGATCAGCGCTCCGAGCAGGACGATCTCGTGATCCGGCATCCGAGCCGGGTCGCTCGGTGCCGGCAGTCGTCGCGGAACGGCGATGCGGGTTCCCGGCGCAACGCGGCCCAGCTCTTTCCAGCCTGAGCTGGTGAGGACCGGGTGGTTCGACGTCGCCCTGAGTTGGCGGCCGAGCCGCGTGGTCAGGCTGTAGACGCTCTTCCGTCCGTTGGGCTCAACCGCCGCCGCCTTGGCCCTCCGCAGCTTGAGGTCGGGACCGAGGGAGGCGATCCAAACATCCTCACCCCGCTCGTGGGCCTCGTGGAGCTCTCCGATGCTCCGCCGCGCACCGGTGGTTGGGTCGTACACCAGTCGAGACTTCTCGATGCACTTTCCCATCGCCGGCCTCGCGGCGACGATGATCAGGTTGCCGGGCTGGAAGCCGCCGGTGATCGCGTCGATGTCGCGGAAGCCGGCCGGGGTTCCGGTCATCTCGGTCTCGCCGGTGGAGAGCTTCTCGAGCCGGTCGACCTCGTCGTGGAGGATCTCCGAGAGCAGCTTGAAGTCGCTCGCCTGCTCTTTGTGGGCGACGTCGAAGAGCAGCTTCTCGGCCCGCTCGGAGAGCTCGCGCGGTTCGCCGGCGCGGTCGTTGACCCAGCCCTGGATCTCCTGGCCGGCGCCGAGCAGGCGCCGCAGCAGCGAGTTCTGCTGGACGATCTCCGCGTAGTGCTTGGCGTTGCCGGCCGCCGGCACCTTCGCCGCCAGCTCGGAGACGTAGTGCTTGCCGCCCGCCTGCTCGATCGTGTTGCGCTGCGTCAGCGCCTCGCTGACGCTGAGCTGGTCGACCGGCTTGGAGGCCGCGTAGAGGTCGTGGATGCACTCGAAGATCGCCCGGTGGCGGTCGAGGTAGAAGTCGGCCGCGTTGAGCTTGACCTCGTCGATGACCCGGGTCAGCGCCGGCTCGGCGACCAGCATCGCCCCGAGCACGGACTCCTCCGCCTCGATGTTCTGAGGCGGCACGTGGGTGGTGGGAGGTTGCGGCATCGAGGTCTAGTTAACGGGCTCGGTCGGCGGACGATCCGAACCCTGCGCCCAAGCAAACCAGACAGGCGCCCGTCCGATCCGGAGAGTGTCTGCATCTAGGGGAAAAAGAAATCGCCGGCCCGAAAAGGAGCCCGGAACCGCCGAGATTCGCCCAGCCCCGACTCGGAGGGGCTAGCTCTCCGGCGCGTCCCCGAGGACCGCGGAGCGGATCCGCAATGACCCGGCGGGCACCAGCTGGCCGGGTCCCGCGCCCTCGGCCAGGTAGATCTCGATGCCCTCACCCAGAGACACGATCAGCTCATCCAGCGTCTCCCCGCTCGCGAAGCACCCCGGAAGCTCGGAGACCTCAGCCCAGTAGGACCCGTCCTCGTGATGGATATCAGCAGTCAGCTCCATGCTCTCCTCGGTCGTGTCGATCGTCGCAGTCCTGCCTGTCGAAGGATGGCATGGGTCAGACCTCGCGAGTAGTCGCGACCCCGGTGGCTAGGCAACGTGATGGGTCGACATCCCGGCTTGATCATCGCGACGAGGAATCACGTGTGGCGCGCACGGTGGCAACTCTCTGAGCAGCGAATGAGGAAGAAGTGGGACGCGGCTAGGTGAGGGGGCCAGCGACGGCAGAAGGGTGATCGGTCGCCGGGGGGATCAGGCCCTCTTCCTCCTGGCGGCGCTCGCCGCGGCGGAGCATGCGCTGGGTGAGGATGGCGATGCTGAGGATCGCGGTGGCGCCGAGGCTGAGCTGGACGCTGAGCAAGCCCTGGCGCGTCCAGTAGACGTCTCGCAGGTCGAGCAGCAGGGCGGCCTCGTCGAAGGTGAGGCCGATGCCGGCGCCCATCGGGACCGCCAGGCGCTGCTCGACTGCGTCGTCGTCGGTGAGCAGGGCGACGGTGCCGGAGGTGAAGGCGATCAGGATGCCGGGGACGAAGTGGTGGATGTGGCGGCCGCCGATGCTGACGTCGTGGAAGGGGCCGCGGCCGTCGCGGATCCCCCAGGTCGAGAGGCGGACGAGGGCGAAGGCGCCGAGGAAGCCCGCCAGCAGGTTGAAGAGGACGGTTTCGCTGCGGGTGGCGGCGGTGTAGCCGCGGACGGCGACGCCGACCGTGTCGCGGGCGGCGGCGGGCGCCGCTTCGATCAGCACCTCGGGGTTGCGGCTCGCGCGCTCGTGCGAGCGGCGCCGCAGCATGCGGCTGAACTGGTCGGCGAGGACGGCGCCGGCGCCGCCGAGGGCGACGGCGGCGAGGCCCACCGTGGCCCGCTCCGAGCGCGCCCACCCGAGCCGCGCACGCGCTCGCGCCCGCCTGCTCAGCCTGGTTCCCAGCCGCAGAGATCTCACCCGGCGAGGGTACCTGCAACGCAGTTGGTGTCCGTCGCCCAGAGGGCGACAAGCCGCAACCGGAGTGAGGCTACTTTTCCTCGCTGATGATCGTCTTGACGGCGGCGACGGTGCCGTCGGCAAGCTCGATCTCGACCATGAAGGTGCCGAGTTCGCGCAGCGGCTGCTCGAGCCGGACGCGTTTTTTCTCGATCCGCAGGTCGCGGGCCTCGCGCAGCGCGTCGACGATCTCCTTGGCGCCGACCGAGCCGAACAGCTTGCCGTCCTCGCCCGCCCGCTGGTGGATCGTCAGCACCGTCTTGCCGAGCAGGCCGGCGGCCTCGGCTTCGCGCTCGGCGCGGGCCTTCTCGGCCCGTTCCGCTGCCTCGCGGCGGCGCTGCGCTTCCTCCAGGGCCCCGGGCGTCGCCGGCTGGGCCAGCTTGCGGGGGATCAGGTAGTTGCGCAGGTAGCCGGGGGCGACGTCGATAGCCTGTCCGCGCTCGCCGAGCGACTCGACGTCCTGAAGCAGGATCGCCTGTGCCATCAGCGCTCTCCGACGTAGGGAAGCAGGGCGATTTCGCGCGCCCGCTTCACCGCCACCGAGAGCTGTCGCTGGTGGCGGCGTGAAAGTCCGGTGACGCGGCGGCCGCGCGTCTTCCCCTTGTCGGAGAGGAAGCGCCGCAGCAGGTTGAGGTCCTTGTAGTCGACGACCTCGGCGTTGACGCGCGTGTACTTGCGCGGGCGGGCACGGTCGGCGCCGCGGCGGCCACGCCGGTTGTCGCTCGAAGAACTCTCTCTCGCTCTAGCCATGCGACGCAGGATGGTACAGACCGGCCGCTGCCGGGGCCGCGCGCTCCGGCTGACGATGCGGCCTGGAGGATCGTGGCGGCCGCGGCTGCCCGATCCTCCAGCCTCGGCTCAGAACGGGATGTCGTCTTCGGATCCGCCGCCACCGCCGCCTGCCGCGGCGCCTTCGAAGTCGGAGGTGTCGGCGGGCACGTCGCTGGGCGGTGAGAAGCCGCCGCCGTTGCCGGTGCCCCCGCCGCCGGAGCCGTCGCGGGAACCGAGGAACTGCACGGTGTTGGCGATGATCTCCACGCTCTGCCGTTTGTTGCCGCCCTGGTCCTCCCACTCACGCCAGTCCAGGCGCCCCTCGACCGCGACGGGGCGGCCCTTGGACAGGTAGTTGGCGCAGTTCTCGCCCTGCGCTCCCCAGACGGTGACGTCGAAGAAGTTGGGCTTGTCGACCCATTCGCCGGTCTGACCGTCCTTGCGACGACTGTTGACCGCCACACGGAGCTTGCAGACCGCGGTCCCACTGCCGAGATGGCGCAGCTCCGGGTCACGGGTCAGGTTCCCGGTGATGACCACCACGTTCACGTTCGAAGCTGCCAAAGCACTCACTCCTCTGAATTTGCTTGCTGAAGGCCAGTCTAAGAGGGCGCGCGGCGCGACTTCGCCCCCTGATCGAGGGCAATCCCGCAAACAGCGGGGCCGGTGGGGGGCCTCGCTCTCTCGCCGGAGCGGCCGCTACTCGTCGGCGTCGACCGGGGAGTGGCCGCGGTCCTCGCGGGCTCCCTGGGCGGTGCGCTCGCGCGGCCCGGTGGGGGCGGCGGCGACCGGCGGCACGATCACCGGCGCGTCGGGATCGGTTTTGAAGATGCGGAAGCGCAGCACGCCGTCGGCGATCTTCAGGTTGTGGTCGAGCGAGTCGAGCAGCTCGCGCGGGGCCTCGAAGCGGAGCCAGCGGTAGTCGGCCTCGGTGCGCCGGTTGATCTCGTAGGCCATCTTGCGCAGGCCCCAGCTGTTCTCGTGTTTGAGGCTGCCGGAGGCCTCGATCTGGCCACGCGCCTCCTGCGCCAGTGCGTCGCGCGCAGGGGCGTCAAGTTGGGGGTCCAGCATCAGGACCAGCTCGTATTCGCGTGGTGCGGGCAAAACGGCGAAGGACTATAGCGGTGGAGTTGCGGCGTTGGGTGGAGGGGCCGGGTGCCCTCCTCACGCGCATGCTCGCAGGGACGGTTGCGGTTCGTCCGAGATCGGCTCGGGCGAGATGCGCAAACGTTCGGAGGGGCACCCGGCCCCTCCGGCTCAGTGCGGCGAGAACTCCACCGATCCGTCTTCGGGAGGAGAGGGAGGGACGGGCGGGTGTGGGCTTGCCACCGGGTCCGGCACGGGGGCCGGAGCAGGTGGCGCCGGCGCCGGAGGCTCGGGCGCCGGCGCCGGCGCCGGCGGTGGGCTCGGCCGCACCGAGATCACCTCTTCGCCCCGCCGCCGCGCCCGCGCAGCCGCCCTGACGTCCCGCGCCCGCCTCCCATCGCTCCTCCTCCGTCCCGCTCGAACTGCATCAAATTCTGGCCCTCCTGGGGCCTTTTTTCGATGCAGTTCGCCGGGGGCGGGGTGGGGAAGGCCGACGTCGGCGGCGAGGGGCGGTGGGGCGGGGGGCTTGAGGAGGCCGGGGAGGGCCTGCAGCGCTGCGAGGGCGGCGATGGCTATCGCCGCGACCTTCCAGGCACCGCTCCACCGGACTCGAACCGCGCGCACCCCGGCCCAAGGTCACGGGCGGCACGAACTCGCCCCGCCCGAGGAGGCCGGCCCCTACGCCAGCTGCCCGCGCAGCTCGGCGATGTCGTGCAGCTGCGCGTCGACCCAGTCGCCCGGGTTGCGGGAGTAGATGATCTCCTTCAGGCGCGCGGCCCGCAGGCGGCGCTCCTCGGGGTCCATGGTCAGGGCGCGGTAGATCGCGTCGGCCTGCTCCTGGATGTCGAAGGGGTTGACCGAGAGCACGCAGTCGGCCAGCTCCTCGTGGGAGCCGGTGTTCTCGGAGAGCATCAGCACGCCGTCGCGGGTGTTGACCGCCGGCGCCTCCTTGGCGACCAGGTTCATGCCGTCGAAGATCGCGTTGACCATCAGCAGGTCGAAGTGCTTGTAGCGGGCGACGGCGTCGTGGAAGTTCTCGTAGATCTTGAGGTCGATCGGCATCCAGTCGGTGGTGCCGTGGCGGTGGTTGACGACCGCCACCAGGGCCTCGATCCGCTCCAGGTACTCGGCGTACTCGGGGACGTCCTGGCGGGAGGGCTGCAGGTGGGCGATGAAGGTGACCTCTTCGCGGAACTCGGGGTGCTGGGCGAGGAAGGTGTCGAAGGCGGTGAAGCCGCGCAGCACGTTCTTGGAGAGGTCGGCGCGGTCGACGCGGATGATCAGGTGCTTGCGGCGGCGCTCCAGCACCTCGCGCTCGGCCTCCGCCACCTCCGGCGATTCGGCCGCCCGCTGCAGCCGGTCGGCGTCGATCGAGAGCGGGTAGGCGCGGGTCAGCGTCTTGCGCCCGCCGTACCGCACTTCCCCGTTCACGTAGTCGACGTCGGCTTCGAGCAGTTCGTCGCAGCAGCGGAGGAAGTTGATGCCGTAGGCGTGGGTGTGGAAGCCGATGATGTCGTTGGCCAGCATTCCCTCGAAGATCGCCTCGCGGATCCGTCCCGGCAGGATCCGCCAGCTGTCGGGCTGGGACCAGGGGATGTGGACGAAGTGGTGGAGGAAGACGTCGGGGCGGGCGGCGCGGATGAAGCCGGGCGCGGTGTAGAGGTGGTAGTCGTGCAGCATCACCAGCGGCCGCTCCTGGCCCTCGATCTGCCGCCCCACGGCGGCGGCGATGTCGCGGTTGACCGTCTGGTAGCCGTAGTCCCAGGCGTCGAGCTCCTCCTGGCGGATGTCCGGGGCGTTGGAGAGGTCCCAGAGGTAGTGCTGGATGAACCAGAGGATCGGGTTGGCGATGATGTTGTAGAAGCGGTCGTAGGCTTCCGGGTCGCTGCCGACCATCGCCACCTTGTAGTCGATGCCGTCGATCGAGAGCTCGACCGGGCCGCCGCGTTCCTCGGAGACGGCGACGTCCTCGTCGGTCATCGCCGAGGCGATCCAGAGCGCCTCGCGGTGGGAGACGAGGCCGGAGAGCGCCGTGACCAGGCCGCCGCCGCCGCGCCGCACCGTGCGCTCGCCGTTCTCGTCGCGCTCGAACTGGGCGGGACCCCGGTTCGAGACGATGATCAGCGGCGAGCCATCCACGCGGCGAAGGTTAAGGGACGGCTTCAGCCTTCGACGTCGCTCAGCAGCCCGAGCCAGTCGCGCAGCAGGCGCGGCGAGAGGAACTCGCGGCGGGCGTGCTCCTTGCCGGCGCGCCCGAGCTGCTTGCCCAGCTCCGGGTCGGCGAGGATCTCGATGCTGCGCTGGGCGCACTCCGACGGGGAGTTGACGAGGAAGCCGCCGACGCCGTCCTCGATCTGCAGCGGGATGCCGCCGACGTTGCCGGCCACCGTCGGCCGCCCCTTCCAGAGCGCCTCGGTGACGGTCAGGCCGAAGCCCTCGCGGATCGACTTCTGCAGGCAGACGTCGGACTGCGACTGGAAGGCGTTGACCTCGATCGCGCCGACGTTGTTGAGGTTGCTGAGGATCTTGATGTCGGGATCGTTGTCGGCGTATTCGTAGGTCTTCTGGAAGTACTCGCGGCCCTCGGGGTCGTCGCTCGCCATCGAGCCGACCATCGCCAGCTGCGTCTCCGGCACCTTCTCCGTCACCTCGCGGTAGGCGTCGATGACGCCGATCGGGTCCTTCCAGGGGTCGAAGCGGGAGACCTGGGTGATCAGCGGCCGGTCGACGTCGATGCCGAACTGTTTGCAGACGAAGGCGGCGTCGTCGGGCGAGAAGGCCATGTTCTTCGGCGAGAGCGGGTCGATCGCCGGCGGGATGATGTTGACGCCGTCCTTGCCGTGGTCGACCCCCTCGGGGACGTAGTCGGGCAGGTGCCAGACGGTCGCGTCGTATTCCTCGATCATCGGCAGCAGGCGCGCGATCGGCGCCGGGTTCGGCGTCGAGAGGTCGATGTGGCAGCGCCAGATCCACTTCCGGCCCTTCTCCCGGGCGCCCCGCATCAGGCCGATCGGCTGCGGGTCGTGGACGATCACCGCGTCCCATTCGCCCTGCAGCCCCTCGGCGTTGAGGGCGTTGATCTCGTCGAAGATCGCCCACTGCTCGTCGCTCAGCGTCTCCTCGGCGCCCTGCAGCGAGTTGTGGAGGAGCTTGGTCGCGTTGAAGAACTCCTCTTTGCCGAAGATCACGTGCCAGTGGGCGTCGAGGCCGACGTCGCGCATCAGCGGCACGATCGTGTAGAGGATCTCCGAGACGCCGCCGCCGAAGGCGGTGGCGCTGACGTGCAGAACGCGCTTGCCCTTGAGCGGCTCGGCGAGCTCGCGGATTCGCTCCGTCAGGCCTTTGCCGACTATGTGGGTGTAGTCGGTGAGGGACTTCTGGCCAAGAGCGACTTCCTGAAGCAAGGCCGGAGTTCTACACGCCTTTGCGCCGGAGCGGCGTGCAGGCTCGCCGTCAGCCGGCGGGGATGCTGTCCGGGCGTTTGCCCAGCGTGACCTCGACCTGCTCGCGATCGCCGTTGCGGAGAACGGTGAGAGTCACCTTCTCGCCCGGCTCGTGGGCGGAGACGAGGCGGGCCAGCTCGTCGGGCCGGACGATGTCGTGGCCGTCGACCTGGAGGATCACGTCGCCGCCGGTGCGGTATTCGCCGGCCTGGAAGCGCAGCTTCTGGTCGCCCCCCTCGAGGCCGGCCTTCTCCGCCGGGCCGCCGGCGACGACGCGGGCCAGGAGGCCGCCGAAGGTGGTGTCGAGGCCGAGCTTGTCGGCGAGCTGGGGGTAGAGCGCCTGGCTGGAGACGCCGATGTAGGCGTATTCGGCGGTGCCGTCCTCCTCCAGCTGGGCGATCGAGCGTTTGACCGCCGAGATCGGGACCGCGAAGCCGACCCCGTCGTTGGCGCCGGAGCTGGTCTCGATCTGCTGGTTGATGCCGATCACGCGGGCGCCGGCGTCGAGCAGCGGGCCGCCCGAGTTGCCGGGGTTGATCGAGGCGTCGGTCTGGATCGCCCCCTCGATCTGGAATTCGGTCAGCGATTTCACCGAGCGGTTGGTGGCGGAGACGACGCCGACCGAGAGCGACTGCTGCTCGCCGAAGGGGCTGCCGATCGCCGCCACCGGCTGGCCGACCCGCAGCGTCCTGTCGTTGCCCAGCGCCAACGGGTGCAGGGCGAAGCCGTCGGGATCGAGCCTGAGCAGGGCGACGTCGGCGAAGGGGTCGAAGCCGACGATCTCGGCGTCGAGGACGTTGCGGTCGGGGAACTCGACGAAGACTTCCTTGGCGGGCTTGCGCGAGCCGGTCGATTCGTCGGTGACGACGTGGGCGTTGGTGACGATCTCACCCTGGTCGTTGAGGACGAAGCCGGAGCCCTCGGCGGCGCCGCGGCCGCCGAAGACGGAGCGGATCGTGACCACCCCGGGCGAGGCCTCGCGGAAGATCCTGGCCGGGTCGAAGCCGCCGCCCCCGGTCTCGACGATCACCCGCTGCGCTTCGCCGTCTTCGGCGACGGCGGCGCCGGTCGCTTCCGAGCCGCCGTCGTCGCTGCCCGAGCCGCAGCCGGCGAGCAGGGCAAGGCTGAGCGCCAGCGCGACAAGCGCCGCCAGGCGCCTCATCTCGCGGCCTTGGCGGGCGGGCGCACGGGTTGGGGCGCGACGGTGCGAGGCGCCGGCGGCAGGTCCAGCGTGAAGGCGGTGTAGCGGCGGCTGGAGCTGATCGTGATCCGACCGTCCATCCGCTGGGCCAGCTCGCTCGCGATCGCCAGGCCAAGGCCGGAGCCGCCGGCGCTGTCGGCCGTGTAGAAGCGCTCGAAGATCCGGCTCTGCGCGCGCTGGGGGATCCCAGAGCCCTCGTCGGAGACGGTCAGCTCGGCGCGGCGGTTGGCGGAGTAGGTGGTCACGGTGACCTTCGTGCCCTCGGGGGTGTGGGTGAGGGCGTTGTCGAGCAGGATACGGATGATCTGCCGCACCCGGTCAGGGTCGCCGAAGGCGGTCGGCCGCTGCGCCGGAGTGCGCAGCTCGAGCCGCGAGCCGCGCAGTTCGGCCCGGGCGCTGAACTCGCGGGTGACCTCGCGGGCGAGGTCGGTGAGCTCGACGCTGCGGGCGTGCATCACCATCGCGCCGGCGTCGAGCTGGGAGAGGTCGAGCAGGTCCGCGGTCAGCTTCGTCAGCCGCTCGATCTGCTGGCGCATGGTGCGGACGAATTCCTCCCGCTCCTCCGGGCTCGGGTCCTCCTCTTCGAGCAGCTCGATGAAGCCGCCGAGGCTGAAGATCGGCGTCCGCAGCTCGTGCGAGGCGTTGGCGATGAACTGCTTGCGGGCGCTGTCGAGCTCGGCCAGGCGGCGCTGCATTTCGTTGAAGGTGCGGGCGAGCTGGCCGAGCTCGCCGCCGCCGACGGAGGCGACCGGGATCGTCGTCTCGAAGTTGCCGTCGGCGACTTTGCGGGCGGCGTCCTTGAGCCGGCCGACGCTGCTGACCGCCGCGTGCGTCGACCAGATGCCGATCAGGCCCGCCAGCAGCGCCGCGACGAGGCCGCCGACGAGGATCTGGGCTTTGACCTGGGAGAGGCCGCTGCCGGCGCCCCCGATCGTGACGACGCTGACGTAGACGACGATGGTCGTGGCGAGGCTGATCGCGACCGCGGAGAGGGTGATGCGGCTGCCGAGGTAGCTGAGCCTGAGCTGGCGCATCTACTCCTTGAAGCGGTAGCCGACGCCGCGCACGGTGAAGAGGAACTCGGGCTGCTTGGGGTCGTGCTCGAGCTTCTCCCGCAGGTGCCGGATGTGGACGTCGACGGTGCGGGGGTCGCGGTACTCGGAGTCGCCCCAGACGTGCTCGAGCAGCGTCTCGCGGGTGAGCACACGTCCGGGCGAGCGGGCCAGCGCGCCGAGGATCTCGAACTCGACGTAGGTGACCCGCACCTCCTCCTCGCGCAGCGTCACCATCCGCCGGTCGAAGTCGACCGTCAGCTCCTCGCAGACGATCGCCCCGTCCTCGAGCGTCTCGCCGCCCATCCGGGACCGCCGCAGGGCGGCTTTGACGCGGCTGCGGAACTCGCGCATCGAGAAGGGCTTGGTGATGTAGTCGTCGGCGCCGACCTCGAGCCCGGCGACCTTGTCGGTCTCGCTCCCTTTCGCCGTCAGCATGATGATCGGGACCTGGCTGCGAGAGCGCAGCTGGCGGCAGACTTCGACCCCGTCCAGGCGCGGCAGCATCAGGTCGAGGATGACCAGGTCGAAGCGCCCCTCCTCGAAGCGCTGCAGGGCCTCGCCGCCGTCCAGCGCGGAGGTGACGTGGTAGCCGTCCTTGCGTAGGGGATAGCTGAGCAGCGTCTGTATCGACTGCTCGTCGTCGACGAGAAGGATGCGGGCCGACCCGTTAGCCACCACTCAAGGGTAGTCGCGCCGGGGGGTTGGACGCATGTGCGAGTACCAAGAACTAAGGATCTCGCATGTAAAGTCCGATAGAGAGGAGCAATGCAATCGCAGGAGCTGAAAAGCCTCGTCGAGATGGGCCTCTACAGGCCCAACCCCGCGGAGATCGCGGAGGCGATGCTGCGTCGGCGCAGCGTCAGGGAGCTTCTGTCTGACGGTATCTGTCTACCCGACGATCCAGCTGGTCGAAGCCGACCGGCTCCACACGTCCCCCGCCAGGCAGCCTGATCTCGACACCATTGCCGGTTAGAACCAAGCCGACGGGCGTCAGCGTGGTTTCCGCCGCCTCCCCGATCGCGACCGAGGCCTCGCCCAGCCGGTCCGGCGGCAGCGCCGCCAGCAACTCGTAGTCCTCGCCCCCCGAGCACGCCAGCTCGAGCGGGTCGCGCCCGGCGGCGACGGCGACCTCGGCCACGCCCTTGGCCAGGGGCAGCGTCCCCGCTTCGACGCGGATCGCGGCGCCGCTGCGCTCGGCCAGGTGGGCGGCGTCGCCGCCGAGCCCGTCGCTGAGGTCGATCATCGCCGTGGCGCCGGCGGTGGCCAGCGCCCGCCCCGCGCCCAGCCGCGGCGTCGGGTCGAGCTGGCGGCGGCGCAGCCTGGTGGCGGTCTCCTCGGCGACCGCGGTGGCCAGCTCGGGGCGCTCGAGCAGCAGCAGGCCGGCCGCGGCGCCGCCGATCTCGCCGGTGAGCACGAGCTGGTCCCCGGGGCGGGCGCCGCCGCGCCCGACCAGGTCCTCGGCGCGGGCGGCGTGGCCGACGACGGTGACGGTGAGGACGAGCACGGGCGCGCGGGTGACGTCGCCGCCGGCGACCGTCGTCCCGGTCTCGGTCGCGAGCGAGACGATGCCGTCGACCAGCCGCAGGCAGTCGTCTTCGTCGAGGTCGGTGGGGATGCCGATCGCGACGTAGGCCTCGCCGGCTTCCGCCCCCATCGCCGCCAGGTCGGAGAGGGCGGTGGCGAGGGCCTTGCGGCCGACCAGCGACAGCTCGGCCTGGCCGCGGCGGAAGTGGACGCCCTCGACCAGGGCGTCGACCGAGGTCGCGGTGGCGCCGCCGGGCACGGTGACCGCGGCGTCGTCGCCGGCGCCGAGGCGCACCCGCGGGCCGGCGCCCGGCAGCCGTGCCCAGACCTTCGCCAGCAGCTCGAACTCGCCCACCGCCTGATTGTCCCCGAACGGCCCCCTGGGACCGGTCTGCACCGCGCTCACCACTAAGGTGCGACGCACGTGGAGCGTCGCCAACCATTTCTGCACCGGGTAGGAGAGGCCGGCGCGCGGATCGGAACCAGGCCGCCGCGCAGCCGCGCGGTGCGCCTCGCTCTCCAGATCGGGCTCGCCGTCCTCATCTTCGGCTTCCTCGTCCTCACGGTCATCGACCAGTGGTCGGAGATCAAGAGCGAAGGGGTCCACTTCCACGTCGGCTGGCTGATCCCGGCGATCGTGATCCTGCCCTTCTTCTTCGTCCTCAGCGCCTACGGCTGGGACCTGACGCTGCGCCTCCTCGGCTACCGGCTCGGCTTCGGCCGCGCCCAGGTCGCCTGGGGGCAGCCGCTGCTGGCCCGCTACGTCCCCGGCAGCGTGCTCTACGTGCTGGGGCGGGTGCTGCTCTCCGAACGGGCCGGCATCCCGCGCCGGATCACGATCGCCAGCATCGTCTACGAACAGGCGATCTCGGCCACCTCCGCGATCGTCGTCGCCGCCTACTTCATCATCAAGCACCCGGACCTGCAGGGGCAGCCGCTGCGCTGGGCGGTGCTGCTGCTGATCCCGCTGGCGGTGCTGCTGCTGGCGCCGCGGGTCTTCGGGCCGCTGGCGAACCGGGTCCTGCGAGCCTTCGGACGCGAACCGCTGCCGGCGGTGATCCCGCTGCGCGGCGTGATCGCGCTGATCGTCTACTACTCGCTGAACTGGATCGTGGTCGCCCTCGGCATCTACTGCGTCACCCGCTCGGTCACCTTCGTCCCCTTCGACGACCTGCTGCTGGTCGGCTCGGCGCAGGCGATCGGGTACTTCGCGGCGCTGGTGACGCTGGTCGCGCCGGCCGGGCTGGGGGTGCGCGACGCCGCCTTCGCCTGGGCGGTCAAGGCGGCGCTGCCGGGGAAGAGCTTCGCCCTCGGCTCGCTGATCGCGATCGCGGTCCGCGGCGTGCTGACCGTGGCCGAACTGCTCTACGTGGGGGCGGTGACGGCGCTGGGGCGCCGCGAGGGCTGGAGCGTCGCCACCGGCATCCTCCATCCCTCGCCCGAGGAGGAGGCCGCGGGCGCCGAGGCCGGCGGCCACTCCCCCGAGATCCTCTGAGACTCCGTTCAGAGGGGGATGCGGGCGCCGAGCTGGTAGGCCGTCAGGGCCAGGGTCAGGAGCTGGAGGGGTCTGTCCCGCGAGATGGCCGCGAGCGGTAGGGCCCAGACGAGGTACCAGGGGAGGAGCCAGGCGGTGGCGAGGAGCAGGCCGAGGGCGGCCCAGGCGGCGGCGCGGACCCAGTCGCCGCCGCGCCAGGTCCAGACGAGCAGGTAGGCGACGAGGCCGGCATAGAGGGCGATCGCGACGGCGCGGACGGGGTCGGCGTCCAGCCCGGCGAGGCGGGCGACGGTGATCGGGATGCTCATATGGCTGGTGCGGTCCTGGTTCTCGCCGGCGAGGCCGAAGCCGCTGAGCCAGTCCCAGCCGAAGGCGAGGCAGGCGGCGAGCACGACCAGCGCCGCGGTCGCAAGGGCGCCGGCGAGCAGGCGGATCGCCCCCGCCCCTCGCCCGAACCGCATCAAATTCTGGCCCTCCTGGGGCCAGAATTTGATGCGGTTCGGGTTGGACGCTGCGGCTAGGAGGGCGAAGGGGGCGAGGAAGGCCGCCGAGGCCTTGGTGGCTACCGCCGCGACCAGGGCGGCGCCGCCGGTTGCCTCGCGACCGGAGAGGACCGCGGCGACGGCGAGCATCGCCAGCAGCATCGTCAGGCCGTCGTTGTGGGCGCCGCCGACGACGTGGACGAGGACCAGCGGGTTGAGGGCGAGGAAGGCGGCGGCGCGCAGCGGGTCGGCACCGCGCCAGGTCGCGAGCCGGGCGCAGAGCGCCGCCAGCCCCAGCACCGAGAGCGCCGCCACCGCCTTCAGCGCCGCCACCGCCGCGCCGACGCCGATCCAGGCGAGCGGGTAGGTCGCGAGCGTGAACAGCGGCCCGTAGGCGCTGGTCGATTCGGTCCAGGTGACGTCGGCGAAGGCCGGGTCGGCGGGGGCCGCTGCGGGCGGGTGGACGTAGGGGTCGAGGCCGTGGACGACGCCGAGGCGGGCGTAGTCGACGTAGCTGAAGGCGTCGTGGGAGAGCAGCACCGGCGCCGCGGCGAAGGCGGCCACGAGGACGACGATCAGCCCCCAGACCAGCCCCCGGCCGAGGCGCGGGGCGGCGGCGAGGACCGCGAGGTAGGCGGCGAAGCCAGCCCACATCAGCCCATAGGCGAGTCCGGGGTCGATGCTCAGTGCACTACCCGCCTGCATTTATTCGCCCAGAGGGCGAAAAAGTGCACGGGGGTCAACCGGTGCCGGCCGATTCGCCGCCCTCGCCGACGCCTTCGCCGGGTGCCGGCGGGGGCGGAGGCACCGGCAGCGGTTCCTGCCCGGCCCCGGGCGCGTAGGCGTCGGGGTCGTAGCCGCCGACCGCGTCGGACCCCGGCAACGGCTCCCCGCCCGCGCCCCCGCCGCCGGCCGCGGCGGCGTCGCGCGGGTTGGCCTGGGCGAAGCGGCCGTAGTACGGCGCCCAGCCGATCTCCTGCTCGGGTTCGGAGAAGTCCTCGCAGGGGACGCCGCCCTCGGAGTAGAGCGAGTGCCAGATTTCCGCCGGGAAGGTGCCGCCGAAGACGGTCGTCCCGTGCACGCTGTACATCGAGACGTCGTTGTTCTGCGGGTAGCCGACCCAGACCGCGGTTGCCAGGTTCGGCTGGTAGCCGGCGAACCAGGCGTCGGTGTATTCGTCGGTGGTCCCGGTCTTGCCGGCCTGCCCGGCGCAGCCGGTGTAGGCGGCGGTGCCGGTGCCTTCGGTGATGTTGTCGTGCAGCAGCCGCGTCACCTCCCAGGCGACCGGCTCGGTCAGGACCCGCCGCGGCCGCGGCCTTTCGGGCTCCTCGACGCGGCCGCCGGGGAAGACGACCCTGGTGATCGCGACCGGGTCGCGGTGGACGCCGCCGGCGGCGAGGGTGGCGTAGGCGTCGGTCAGCTCCAGCGGCGAGACGCCGACCCGCAGGCCGCCGATCCCCTCGGCCGGGATGCCGTCGAGCTCGCTGGCGATCCCCATCGACTTGGCGGTCTGGGCGACGCTCTTGGGGCCGACGTCGAGGTCGAGCTGGGCGAAGATCGTGTTGTCGGAGCTGACCGTCGCCTGCTGCAGGTTGACCGTGCCCTGGTAGCCCTCGTCGGCGGTCGCCACCTCCCAGTGGCCCCAGTAGGGGAGGTCGAGGTCGAGCGGTTTCGAGGTGTAGTAGGTCGAGTAGGGGTCGATCCCCTGCTTGATCGCGGTGGTGAGCACGAAGGCCTTGAAGGTGGAGCCGGGCTGGCGGTGCCCCTGGGCGGCGAGGTTGAACTGGCTCTGGTCGTAGCTGGAGCTGGAGACCATCGCCCGGATCCGGCCGTTGCGGGGGTCGACCGAGACCAGCGCCGAGGAGGGGTCGGTCGAGTAGGGGAGCGCCGCGCGCATCGCCGCCAGGCCGGCGTCCTGCAGGCCGAGGTCGATCGTGGTGTGGACCTCGAGCCCGCCGCGCCGCACCTTCTCCGCCCCGTAGGCGTCGATCAGGCGGTCTTCGACGTATTCGAAGAAGTAGGGCTCGCGGTGGGCGAAGTAGTCGCCGGCGAAGTCGAGGCCGAGGCCGCGCTCGGCCGCCGCCGCCGCCCGGTCGCGGCTGACGTAGCCGAGCTTCGCCATCTGCCGCAGCACCTCGTCGCGCCGCGCTTTCGCCGCCCGCGGGTGGAGGATCGGGTTGTATTCGGAGGGGGCCTGCGGGAGCCCGGCGAGCAGCGCCACCCGCGGTAGGTCGAGCTTCCAGACCGGACGCGAGAAGTAGATCCGCGAGGCGGCGCCGACGCCGACGGCGGTCGCCCCTTCGACCGTGCCGTAGGAGGCGACGTTGAGGTAGGAGCCGAGGACTTCGCGGCGCCTGTGGCGCTTGGCGTACTCGAGCGCCAGCTCGGCCTCGACGATCTTCCGCTCGAGCGTCCGCTCGGGGTTGCGGATGCAGAGTTTGCGGACCAGCTGCTGGGTGATCGTCGAGCCGCCCTCGACCGCTTCGCCGGCTTCGACGTCCTTCAGCGCGGCGCGGGCGATTCCCTCCAGGTCGAGGCCCTGGTGCTCGTAGAAGCGCTGGTCCTCGATCGCCACCGTCGCCAGCTGCAGGGTCTTGGGGATGCGCTTGATCGAAACCGGCTCGCGCGCCTCGCTGGAGGCGATCGCGCCGAGCTTGGTGCCGTCGGCCGCGTAGACGGTCGAGTTGCCGCCGCGGTCGACCGGCTTGCAGGTCGAGAGGTCGGGGGCGTCGGCGGCGACGTCGAGCACCCAGGAGGTGACGGCGATGACGCCGATCGCGAGCAGCGCGAAGAGCGCGCCGAAGACGAGCAGCAGCTTGCCGCCCAGGCCGGTCCCCCGGCGTCGCTGGCGTCGCCGCGTGCGCTGCGTCATCCCAGCAGAGGGTACTTCGCCGCCGGCGCGCTCCGGGCCGCTCGGCGCGTCTCAGGCCTGGGTGTCTTCGGTCGAGCGGTTGTGGACGATCCCTTCGACCAGCAGCTGGTTCGGGATCACCACCGAGCTGCCGTCGCCGGGGTCGAGGTAGGTGTAGGAGAGGGTGATGTCGGTGACCCGCCCCTCGTTTTCCTCGAAGCTGATCCTG
>CAVPEX010000036.1:0-19502 GCA_963703585.1 uncultured Solirubrobacterales bacterium
ATGAAGGGGTCCCCGGTTCAAGTCCGGGCGTCGGCTCTGGGGGAGCTCTCCCACATCGCGGTTGTGGGCTATCGCGGAGGTCAGGCGCGGCGTGGCGGGCGAAGATCGTCGATGCACAGCGCGGTCCTCCTCGGCGGCGGCGCGGTGGCGCTGATCGTGCCCCGGCGCGCTCCCGGCGGGACCGCGACTCCGTGAGCCTCGACCTCGTGAACTCCGCCCCGCTTTCGACGTATTCCAGATGACCGCGATCCCCAAGAAAGGGAGACGACAGATGACCAAGAGGAAGAGCGTCCCGGCCTTACTGGCCCTGACCGCGATCGCCGCGGCCCTGTCCTTCGGCACCCTCGCAGCCCCGGCCCAGGCGGCCCTCAGGCACCTTGACGGGACGGTGCTGTCCAAGGACGCCGGCACGAAGACTTTCCGGATCACCACCCAGAGCGGCAGCCGCGTCCGCATCAAGGTCAACGCCAGCACCCGCTTCGAGCGCATCGCGGGCGGGTTCGGCGGCCTGCGCAAGGGCATGCAGATCCAGGTCGACGCCGTGCAGACCAGCGACGGGCTGCTGGCGAAGAAGGTCGAGCCTCAGGGTGGCGGCGGTGGCGGGCACGACGACAGCGGTGGGGGCGGCGGTGGCGGCTCCGACGACGGGCCGAACCACACTTAGCCCGCGGCCCGCTCGATCGCTTCGACGCCGCCCCGGGTGCGCTCGATCGCCTCGGCGTAGACACCGTGGAGGGTGCTCCGGGGCGGGGCGCCGTCGACGCCGTAGGCCTCGCGCATCGCCGCGGCGAGGGTGCGCTTGAAGGTCGGGCCGTGCCAGGCATGAGCTTCCGGCGCCCGCCCGACGTGGAGGTGGACGAGCTCGTGCAGGAGCGTCTCCAGGACGTCGCCGGCGCGGATGCCGGGGTAGGCCGTAACCGAGAGGCGGAACTGGCCGGGCACGGCGAAGCCGACGCGGTTCGGCCGTCGCCGTGCCCGCCGCACCTTCAATTCGGGCGCGGCCGCGGCCAGCGGGCCGTCGGCGAACACCTCGAGGCCGCGCAACCGCTCCAGCTCGCGGTCCAGGGGGACGCCCGCGACGACGTAGTAGGACCGCGACCGCACAGGCGCCGGCGCGGCGCGACGGCGGCGGCGCGGGAGCCTCAACGCTGGCAACTGGGGCACCAGTAGGTGGTGCGGTTGGCGTCGCCTTGGCCACGGGAGGAGATCGGCCCGCCGCAGACCGGGCAGGAGCCGCGACGGCGGTAGACCGACGGGCTGTGGCGGCCGCCGGCGACCGCCTCGAGCATCTTCGCGCGGGCGGCGTCGAGAACGGCCGCCAGCTCCCCGTCGGAGAGGTCGCCGATCGGGCGCCAGGGATCGGCCCTGGCGGCGAAGCAGGCCTCGCTCTTGAAGATGTTGCCGATGCCGGCGACGAGGCTCTGGTCGAGGAGGGCGTCGCCGACGCCGCGACGGGGGTCGGCGCGCATCGCGACGATCACCCGGGCCGGGTCGAAGTCGGGGGCGAGGACGTCGGGGCCGAGACGCGCCAACCGCGGGTCGCGCCGAAGCTCGTCGGTCGGCAGCACCCGCAGCGTCGGGCCGCCGAACTGGACCGCCTCCTCCGCTCCCCCTCCCAGGACCGCCCAGGCCGAGGAGCGCGGCCGCCGCCAGGGGGCGCTGCGGCGGTAGAGGTGCCAGCCGCCGCTCATCCCCAGGTGACTGTGCAGGGAGAGGTCGCCGAAGTGCAGCAGCAGGTGCTTGCCGCGCGCCTCGGCGCCGTCGAGGCGCCTGCCGTCGAGCCGCTCCACCCCGGCGGCGCGACCGCGCGGGTTCGGCGCGCTGGCGGCGACGGTCTCGCCGGCCAGCGCCGCGTCGAGTCGCCGCGCCAAACGCAAAACCGTGTCGCCCTCTGCCATCCCCCTAATCATGAACTGCGCAGGTGGCGACCTTTTCCCCACTGGGGTGGGGCCAAAGCCGGCCGCGCCGCCGCTACCGGCCGTTCTCGCGGAAGCCGACCGGGGTCCTGGTGACGTCGTGGGACTCGATCACGCGGTCGATCAGGCCGTAGGAGACCGCGTCCTCGGGGGTGAAGAACTTGTCGCGTTCCATGTCGTCGTGGATCTGCTCCTTCGACTGTCCCGTGTGGGTGACGTAGATCCCGTCGAGGCGGTCGCGCAGCGCGAGGATCTCCTTGGCGTGGATCTCGATGTCGCTCGACTGCCCTTCGAAGCCGCCGCTCGGCTGGTGGATCAGGATGCGGCTGTTCGGCAGCGCCATCCGTTTGCCCTTGGCGCCGCCGGTGAGGATCAGCGAGCCGGCCGACATCGCGATCCCGTAGCAGATCGTCTGCACGTCGGGCTTGATGAACTGCATCGTGTCGTAGATCGCCAGACCGGCGTAGGCGGAGCCGCCGGGCGAGTTGATGTAGAGGCTGACGTCCTTCTCGGGATCCTCGGACTCGAGGTGCAGGAGCTGGGCGATGATCAGGTTGGCGAGGTCCTCCGTCACCGGCTCCCCGAGGAAGACGATCCGCTGCGCCAGCAGGCGGCTGTAGATGTCGAAAGAGCGCTCGCCGCGAGCGGTCTGCTCGACGACCATCGGTACCAGTGGCATTCGGTCTCCCTTTGCTCGCTTGAATCGGTCGGGCTGATGTGCAACCATGCGGTTGCGTGTCCACGCTAGCACAGACTGTAGAGCGAGCGATTGTCCTCGAAGCCCCCGCCGAGGAGGTCTGGGACGCCCTCACCGACGAGTCGCTGCTGGCGAAGTGGCTCGCCGACGAGGTCGAGCTGGACGCCCGCGAGGGCGGCGAGATCGTCTGCCGCTACGAGGACGGGGAGGAACGGCGCGGCGAGGTCGAGCTGGTCGATGAGGCCGAACGGCTCGCCTTCCGCTGGTGGCGCGAGGGCGCCGGGCCGAGCCGGGTCGAGCTGGCACTGGACGCCGTCGCCGGCGGCACCCGCCTGACCGTCGTCGAGACCCGGCTCGACCCCGCCGCTCCGGCGCTGATGGCCGCGGGCTGGTCGCTCCCGCTCTCGCGCCTGCGACTCGCCGTCGGCAAGCTCGTCCTCGCCTGAGGGCGATGGCCTCCGCGCAGCCAGCCGTCGCCGATGCCCGCGTCGGCGCCGTCTTCGCGGCCCTCGCCGACCCGACCCGGCGCCACCTGGTCGAAGCGCTGGCGGCGGCACCCGGGGCGACGGCGACGGGACTGGCGGCGACGCTGCCGATCAGCCGCCAGGCGGTCGCCAAGCACCTGAAGCTGCTCGACCGGGCGGGCCTGGTCAGCAGCCACCGCCGCGGCCGCGAGGCCCGCTTCGAGCTGGAGGCGGCGCCACTGGCAGACGCCGCCGCCTGGATCGGGGCGATCGGCGCCGAGTGGGACAGCCGCCTGGGCAGCCTGCAGCGGCTGCTCGAGCGCTGATCGACGCCCGATTCTTCGGAGATTCTTCACTTTCCCAAAGGTCCCCTTATTGATCGGGCGCTGAACTGGGTAGGACCGATCACACCCAGTCCGAGGAGGAGAGATGTCGACCACGCCGACCCAGATCCCCACCAGTCCCCGTCCCGACGACACGGCCGCCCGACTCGAGAGTGAGCCGGCCTACCTCGGCGAGTGGACCCCGCTCGGCCGCACGGTCGTGATCGTCGACGGCGAGCGCTGCCAGCCGCTGCCGCTGCGCGACTCGGCCCAGATCGGCGGCTACGCCTGGGGTCGCGGCGGCGCCGTCCCGCGCGAGGTGGCGCGGGCGATCCTGATCGACGCCACCGGCAACCCGATGCTCGCCGAGCGCCTCTGCCGGCCGATGACCTGGGAGATCGTCTCCGCGCTGCCCAGTGGCGGCTTCCGCCTCACCAGGACCGAGGTGCTGGACTGGGTCGGCGCTCAGCCTTCGGGGTTGAACTTGTAGCCGACGCCGCGCACGGTCAGCACCAGCTCCGGCCGCTGCGGGTCGCGCTCGACCTTCTGGCGCAGGTTGGAGATGTGGACGTCGCAGGCGCGCTCGTCGCCGTCGAACTCGGTCTGCCAGAGCTCCTCCATGATCTGGGCGCGGCCGAAGACCTCACCCGGGCGGCCGACCAGCAGCCGCAGCAGCTGGAACTCCGAGCGGGTCAGGTTGACCGGGACCCCGCGCACGGTGGCGACGTGGCGGACGAGGTCGATCGAGACCGGGCCGGACTCGATCTTCACCGCCTGGGCGAGCGGGGCGCGGTCGAGTTCGCGGCGCCGCAGCTGGGCGCGGACGCGGCCGAGCAGCTCGCGCACCGAGAAGGGCTTGGTCACGTAGTCGTCGGCGCCGACCTCCAGCCCCACCACCTTGTCGACCTCGGCGTCCTTGGCGGTGAGGACGATGATCGGCACGGCGCTGCGGGAGCGCACGTCGCGGCAGATGTCGAGGCCGCTCGGCCCCGGCATCATGATGTCGAGGATCAGCAGGTCGTAGGGGATGCCGTTGCCGAGCAGCTCGGCCGCCTCGTCGCCGTCGGCGGCGGCGGTGACCTCGAAGCCCTCCTGGGTCAGCGCGTAGCCGACCGAGTCGCGGACCGAGGGCTCGTCGTCGGCGATGAGGATGCGTCCGCTGCTCATCTGTGGTTCCTCCGGTAAGTCCGGTGTCGATTTGGCGAGCGAAAACCGAGCATGCCGCGGACGCAGGGAAGCCGAATAGTGGACGCTATTCGGCCGACCGAGGACAAAGGCGGGCGAAGGTTTGCAGCCGCCAAATCGGTGCCGGAATTTGCCGGAGGGACCACTAGGCCACCGGGGTCGGGCTCGGTTGCGCCACCGGCAGGCGGACCCAGAAGGTGCTCCCCTCACCCTCGACGGAGTCGGCGCCGATCTGGCCGCCCATCACGTCGACCATCCGCCGCGCGATCGCCAGGCCGAGGCCGAAGCCCTCCTGCTTGCGGGACTCGCTGCGGCGATAGAAGCGCTCGAAGACGCGCTCGATCTCGGCCGCCGGGATCCCGGTGCCGGTGTCGATTACCTCCAAGATGACCTCTGATTCCCCGTCACGACGGCCGCGAACGGTAACGGTGCCGGGGGGCGGCGTGTTCTTGAAGGCGTTGGTGAGCAGGCCGATCATCACCTGACGCAGCAGCGTCGGGTCGCCGGTGGCGGCCAGTTCCTCCTCGACTTCGACCCCGAGGGCGACGTGCGGCGGCGCTTCGACCGCGGCGACGACGTCGCGGATCGCCACCGGCACGTCGACGATCTCGCTTTCGGCGGCGCCGCGCGACTCGACCCGGGCCAGGGTCAGCAGCGACTGCGTCAGGCGGTTCATCCGCTCGGCGTCTTCGCCGAGCCGTTTGAGGAAGTGGTCGCGGTCGCGGGGATCGTTCTTGGCGCCGCTCTGCAGCACCTCGATCGCGCCGGAGATCCCGGCCAGCGGGTTGCGCAGCTCGTGGGCGGCGTTGGAGACGAAGTCGGCTTCGGCCAGCTCGCGGCGGAGCTCGTCGGTGCGGTCGCGCAGCACCGCCAGCACGGCGCGCTCGTCGGGCAGCGAGCGGGCGGTCATCGCGTAGGCGCGGTCGCCGACCCGCAGCGCCGGGTGGGCGGCGAAGCCGACCTCCTGGGCCCGGCTCAGCTGCGGCAGGACGACCTCCGGCGGGCGCCCGTTGGAGTCGAGCAGGCGGGAGGCGGCGCTGTTGGAGAAGCGGACCGGGCCTTCGAAGTCGACGACCATGACGACGTCGGTCAGCCCGTCGAAGATCGCCGCCAGCTTGTTGCGGTCGGCGGTGAGGACGCCGAAGCTCTCCTTCAGCGAGGCCCGCATCGAGTCGAGCGCGCGGGCGAGGTCGCCGATCTCGTCCGGTCCGGAGACGCTCAGCGGCGCGTCGAAGGAGCCGCCGGCCATCTCGCCGGCGGCGCGGGCGAGGCCGACCACGCGGTGGGAGATCGCGACCGCGATCAGGAAGCCGGCGAGGACGCCGATCAGCACCGCCGCGACCAGCGCCTGCTGGTTGTCGCCGAAGAGGTAGACCGCGAGGGTCGTGATCAGGCTGACGGCGGCGAAGGCGCCGGTCAGCCACAGCCGCATGCCGATCCGCGGCACGAAGGGCTGCTGCTTCGCGGGCATCTCGTTTCCGCTTTGCATGAACGTTTACTAACACACTCCCGCGCCCGGGTGAGGGCGCCGGCGGGGAAGCGCCGCACCTTCGTGGGAGAATCGGGGCCGTGCGGACGCTCGTCTTCATCCCCGCCTGGAACGAGGAGGCCTCGGTCGCCGCGGTGATCGCCGACGTCCGCGAGCACATTCCCGGGGCCGACATCCTCGTCGTCGACGACGGCTCCATCGACGCCACCGCCGCGCGGGCGCGCGAAAGCGGCGTGCTCGTCGCCTCCCTGCCCTTCAACCAGGGGCTCGGGGCCGCCCTGCAGACCGGCTACCTCTATGCCCTGCGCGAGGGCTACGACTTCTGCGCCCACCTCGACGCCGACGGCCAGCATCCGGCGGCCGAGGTCGCGCGGCTGCTGGAGGAGGTCACCTCCGACCGCGCCGACCTGGTGATCGGCTCCCGCTACCGCGACCCCGAGGCGGCGGCGAGCGGCGGCGACTACAAGCCGACCTTCTCGCGGCGGATCGGCACCAGCGTCTTCCGCTTCTTCCTCACCCTGGCGACCCGCCAGCGCTTCACCGACACCACCAGCGGCATGCGGGCGGCGAACCGGCGGGTGATGGCGCTGTTCAGCGAGAACTACTCGCCCGACTTCGCCGAGATCGAGTCGCTGCAGATGGCGGTGCGCGAGGGGCTGCGGGTGGAGGAGGTCTCGGTGCGGATGCTGGAGCGCGCCGGCGGCAGCTCCTTCCTGACGCCGCTGCGCTCGGCCTTCTTCATCTTCAAGGGCCTGGTCGTGCTGCTGGTCGGCCAGTTCAAGCCGCGCCACGCGGAGGCAGAGCATTGAGTCTGCTGATCACCGCCGCGACCGCCGCCGAGACGACGGTCCGGCTGACCTCGCAGACGCGGATTCTGGCGGCGCTGATCGCGGTCCTCTTCATGCTGCTGATCCTCGAGCTGATCCGCCGCGACCGCCTGCAGGAGCGCTACAGCGTGATCTGGTTCGTCGCCGGCCTGGGGATGCTCGCCGGCGCCGCCTTCCCCGGCCTGCTGAAGTTGGTCGCCGACGCGATGGGCGTGCGCGACACCAACGTCGCCCTGTTCTCGATCGTGCTGCTCCTGCTGCTCGGCCTGGCGCTCAACTTCAGCGTGATCATGTCCCGCCAGGCGGCGCAGATAACGCGACTGGCGCAGGAGCGGGCGATCGAAAAGGCGCGCCAGCAGGCGGCCGAGCAGAACGGCTCAGGCGAGCAGGCGCTCGAGGCGGAAGAAAAGAACCTCTAGCGCCAGCTCCTCGGAGACGTTGAGGTCGAGGCTGCGGCGGGTCTCCTGGACCAGCTCCGCGCCCTGGCGGGGGCGGGCCGGGTCGAGGCCCGACGCCTGCTCGCGCAGCTCGACGAGGCGGTCGCGGTTGAAGGCGACCTCCTCGGCGCCGGCGGCGACCGCGGCAAGGTCGCGCAGCCAGGCGGCGCAGAGCTCCAGCGCCAGGTCGAGGATCTCGGTGCGACGGCGACGGCCGGCGCGTTTGGACTCCTCGGCGATGTCGCGGGCGGTGCGCTTGAGGCCGGCCTCGGCCTCCTCCTCGAGGGCCGCGCGGGCCACCGCTTCGGAGTCCTCGCCGGCGGCTTCGGCGCCCGCCAGCAGTCGCTTCCAGGGCGCCGAGGAGACCTCGCCCCGCAGGGCGGCGGTGACGCAGCGCTCGGCCTCGGCCCGCAGCTCGCGCCCGCGCTCGCCGAGCAGCAGCCGCGCCCGCTCGAGGTCGCCGGCGGCGAGCCGGGCGGCGGCGGCGATCTCCGCCGGGTCGGCGGGCGCCCCGCCCTCCCCCGCATCGCCAGCCAGCTCGGCCTCGAGGACCGCCGCCGGCAGCGGCGCGAAGTCGACCGGTTGGCAGCGCGAGGCGATCGTCTCCAGCAGCGCCTCCGGCTCGGAGCTGAGCAGGATCAGGTGGACGAAGGCGGGCGGCTCCTCGAGCGTCTTCAGCAGCGCGTTCTGGCTCTCGTCGCGCAGCGCCTCCGCCGCCTCGACGACGAAGACGCGGCTGCCGCCTTCGAAGGGGCGGTAGGCGGAGGCGCGGATCACCCGCTCGCGCACCTCCTCGACCAGGTGCTGGGCGCCGCGCGGCGCCAGCCAGACCAGGTCCGGGTGCGGCGAGGGGTCGAGCAGGGCGCGGCGGCGGGCGTCCTCGGGGGCCTCGGCGCCCGCGGCGAGGATCTCCGCCGCGAAGGCCCGCGCCGCCGCCCGCTTGCCGGAGCCGCGGGGGCCGCGGAAGAGGTAGGCGTGCGACGGCCCCGACTCCAGCGCCGCGCTAAGCACCAGCCGCGGCCGCGGCTGGTGCTCGGTCGCCTCAGCCAGCGCGCCGCTCATCGGGATAGCGCGTTCGCAGTTATCGCCGCATGGGGAAGAAAAATGCGAACGCAGGTCATGGGGTGCGGCTCCGAACGGCCTCCATCAAGCGAGCGTGGACCTCCTCGACCGTCCCCGTGGCGTCGATGACGGCGACGCGGTCGCTGGCGATCTGGGCGATCTCCTCGTAGGCCTGGGCGACGGCGCGCTGCAGCTCCAGGCCCTCGGCCTCGAAGCGGTCGGAGCCGTCGGCGCGGCCGAGGCCGAGCCCGGGGTCGACCCGCAACAGCAGGGTCAGGTCCGGCCAGAGGCCGTCGGTGGCGGTGTCGCAGAGGCCGATCACCTCGCCGACGCCGAGCCCCCGCGCCGCTCCCTGGTAGGCGACGCTGGAGTCGGAGAAGCGGTCGCAGACGACGTCGCGGCCGGCCTCCAGCGCCGGCCGGATCACCCGCTCGGTGAGGTCGGCGCGGGCGGCGAGGAAGAGCAGCAGCTCGGCCAGCGGCGCCAGCGCCAGCGCCGGGTCGGCCAGCAGCTCGCGGATCCGCTCCGCCGCGTCGGTCCCGCCGGGCTCGCGAATCGCCACCGTCTCCGGACCCAGCGCCTCGACGAGCAGCCGCGCCTGGGTGCTCTTGCCCGACCCGTCGATCCCCTCGAGGGAGACGAACAAGCCCGCTTGCCTCAGCCTTTCGCGGCGGCTTTGGCGCGTTTGCGCCCGCGCGTCGCGGTGTCCGCTTTGGACGCTTTCGCTTTGCCCTTGGCGGGCGCGGCGTCCTCGTCGCCGCTCGGCGGCGGCGGCTGCTTCTCCATCGCTTCTTTCGCCGCCTTCGCCGCTTCGCGCTCGGCCCGGCGCCGCTTCATCTCCTGCATCGACTCGCAGTCGTCGTTGAGGCAGAGGTTCCAGGGGCGGCCACGGAAGGGGACGACTTTGAGCCGCGGCGTCTGGTCGCAGATCGAGCAGCGCTCCTCGAGCCGGAAGACGTCGCCGCGCTGCGGCAGCGGGAAGGTCTGGTCGCAGGAGTCGGGGTCGTCGAGCGTCCAGCCGGTGCAGCCGACGAACCGCTTGCCCGATTTTTTCGCGCGGATGATCCGCAGCATGTTGGGCGAGCCGTCCTCCTTGGTGCGGCCGGCTTCCTCGCAGACCTTGCAGGGGCCGAGGATGCGGTCCTCGTCCATCCCTTTCCAGATCACTTTGGCCAGGTCCTCGCGACTCTCGTCGATTTCGGTCCAGGTCTTGTGCAGGAGGTCGCGGCTCTCGCCGACGACGGCGCCCTTGGTCATCTCGCCGGCGGCGATCCGGTCCATCTCGGCCTCCAGCGTCGCCGTCATCTCCGGCGTCGCCATTGCCGGCACGTAGTTCTTGAACGCCTCATACAGGGCGATCCCGGTCTCCGAGGGGACCGGCGGGTTGCCGTAGACGTAGCCGCGGTCGAAGAGCTTCTGGATGATGTCGGCGCGGGTCGCTTTGGTGCCGAGGCCGCGCTCCTCCATCATCTCGATCAGTTTGGCCTGGGAGATGCGGCCCGGCGGCTGGGTCTCCTTGTCGACGATCCACGGCTCGCCCTCCAGCGGCAGGGTCTGGCCCTCCTGGAGCGCCGGGATCTCCTCGTCGGCGGAGCGGGCGTAGGTGTAGATGCCGGCGTAGCCGGGGTCGACGACGACCGAGCCGCGGACGAAGTAGGTCTGCGAGCCGGCCTCGATGTCGGCACGGGTGGACTCGGTGATCATCGGCGGGCTGAAGGTCGCCAGGAAGCGGCGGACGACGAGTTCGTAGACCCGTTTCCGCGGCCCCTCGAGGGCGCCCGGGTGGACCGCCTGGGTCGGGTAGATCGGCGGGTGGTCGGTCGTCTCTTTTTTACCGCGGGTCGGTTTCAGCTCGCCGTCGAGCAGCCCGGCGGCGGCCGAGAACTCCTTGACCCGGACCAGCGAGGAGACCAGCTCGCGGACCGGCAGCGAGGACGGGTAGACCGTGTTGTCGGTGCGCGGGTAGGAGATGAAGCCATCCATGTAGAGGTCCTCGGCGATCCGCATCGCGCTGGCGGGGGTGATGCCGAGGCGGCTGGAGGCGTCGGTGCTGAAGGCGGTCGTGTTGTAGGGGGTCGGTGGTCTGCGCGTGTTCTTGCGCGCCGTCACCGACTTCACCGTGCCGGGCGAGCTGGTGCCGGCGAGGGCGGCGTCGGCCTCGGCCTTCTCCCAGAATTTGTCGACCGTGTGGTGGGCCTCGAAGGACCCGTCCGGGTGCTCGAACTTGGCGAACAGTTCCCAGAAGGGTTTGGCGACGTGGGCGCGGCGTTCCATCTCGCGCTCGACGATCAGGCCCAGGGTCGGGCTCTGGACGCGGCCGACGGAGAGGAAGTTGGAGCCGAAGCGGCGGCTGGCCAGCGAGACGGCGCGGGTCAGGGTCGCGCCCCAGAGCAGGTCGATGTCCTGGCGGGCGGCGCCGGCGTTGGCGAGCGGATAGGAGAGGTGGTCGAGCTCGGAGAAGGCGCGCTCGATCTCTTCTTTGGTCAGCGCCGAGTAGCGGGCGCGCTTGATTTTCAGCGTCCCGTCGGCGGTGCCCTCGCGGGAGCCGAGGTCGGGATTGGCGTCGAGCATCTCCTCCAGGGCCTCGAGCCCGATCAGCTCGCCCTCGCGGTCGAAGTCGGTGGCGATCACCAGCTCGTCGGCCTCTTTGGCGACTTTCTTGATCGCTTTGACGACGTTTTTGTCGGTCGGCTCCTTGATCAGCTCGGCGTCGATCAGGTCGTGCAGGTCCGTCTTCTGCCAGTTCGAGTAGCCCTCGGGGAAGGCGGGACCGAGCACGTGGCCCTTGAGGCCGATGGTCATCTGGGCGACGCCGTTCTCGTCGGTCCAGGTGTAGAAGGGGACTTTGAAGGTTTTGTCCTCTTTCGGCCCACCGCCGGAGGCGCCGAGGATCTCGGCGATCTTCTTGGCGCTGTTGTTCTTCTCGGTGACGATCAACCTCATGGGGCGGCGAGGGTAGCAGGGGCGCTCGGCCGCACTTCCATAGGATCGACAGCCAGATGAAGTGCATGGTCACCGGCGGCGCCGGGTTCATCGGCTCGAATCTGGTCGACGCGCTGTTGGCGCGCGGCGACGAGGTGACCGTGGTCGACGACCTCTCGACCGGGCGTCGCGAGAACCTCGACGGGGCGCTCGCCGCCGGCGCCGAGCTGATCGAGCTGGACATCCGCGACGCCGCCCGGCTCGCCGCCGTCACCGCCGAGCGCCGGCCGGAGACCGTCTTCCACCTCGCCGCCCAGATCGACGTCCGCAAGTCCCTCGCCGACCCCGCCTTCGACGCCGCGGTCAACATCGGCGGCACCGCCGACGTGCTCGACGCCGCCCGCGCGGCGGGGAGCGGGCGGATCGTGTTCGTCTCCACCGGCGGCGCGATCTACGGCGAGGGCGAGGGACAGCAGCTGCCTCTCGACGAGTCGGCGCCGATCGCGCCGCTCGCCGCCTACGGCCAGAGCAAGTTCGCCGCCGAGGGCTACCTGGCGCTCTACGAGCGGGTCTACGGGACGTCGGGGATCTCGCTGCGGCTGGGCAACGTCTACGGGCCGCGCCAGGACCCGCTCGGCGAGGCAGGCGTGATCGCGATCTTCTGCGGCGCCCTGCGCGCCGGCCACCGCCCGACCGTGTTCGGCGACGGCACCCAGACCCGCGACTACATATATGTCGGCGACGTCGTCGCGGCGGCGCTGGCGGCGGCGGAGTCGCGGGCGACCGGGCCGGTCAACATCGGCACCGGCAAGGAGGTCAGCGTGCTGGAGCTGGTCGAGGCGCTGGGCCGCCTCGGCGGCGCCGAGAGCTTCGAGCCCGAGCTCGCCCCGGCCCGCACCGGCGAGGTGCAGCGGATCTCCCTCGACGCCGGCCTGGCCGAGCGCGAGTTGGGCTGGCGGCCGCAGACGAGCCTCGAGGACGGCCTGCGGCTCACCCTCGACTCGATCTAGGACCCGCACCGGGCCCGGCGGGCCGACCTCACTAACCTTTCGCCAATGCCCGCCCAGGCCTACGCCGGCAAGGAGTGCGTCTGCCAGTTCCGCAAGGGAATCTGCGACCAGTCCTGTGTGCGGGACATGCTGGAGACCCCGTTCTACATCGCCTGCCTGAAGCTGAAAGGGCGGCGCTGCCTGGTCGTCGGCGGTGGCGACATCGGCCTCGAGAAGGTCGAGGGCCTGCTCGCCTGCGACGCCGACGTGACCCTGGTCGCGCCGACCGCGCACCCGGAGCTGGAGAGCCTCGCCGCCGAGGGCTCGATCGAGTGGGAGAAGCGGGCCTACGACGGGGCCGCCGACCTCGAGGGCGTGTTCATGGCGATCGCCTGCACCGACGACTCGGAGGTCAACATCGGCGTCTTCGATGACGCCGAGAAGCGGGCGATGCTGGTCAACATCGTCGACGTGCCGCCGCTCTGCAACTTCATCCTGCCGGCGATCGTCCGCACCGGGCCGCTGGCGATCGCGATCTCGACCGCCGGCGCCTCGCCGGCGCTGGCGAAGCGGATGAAGCGCGAAGTCGCCGACCTCTTCGGCGAGGAGTTCGCGCGGCTGGCGGTGATCCTCAACGACGCCCGCGGCTGGGCCAAGGGGACGCTGCCGACCTACCAGGACCGCAAGGAGTTCTTCGAGGGGATCGTCAACGGCGACCCCGACCCGATCGAGCTGCTGCGCGACGGCCAGGAGACGGCCGTGCTGGCGATCGTCGAGTCCGCCAAAGAGCGGGCCGCGGCGGCCCTGGCCTGAGAACCTGCGGCGCTCAGGCGACGCCGCTGCAGGCGCTCGCGCGGATGCTGTCCAGGCTGACGCGCAGCTCCTTGGCCTGGGCGACGCTGAGGTTGGCCGAGAATGCGTCCTCGAGCTCGGCGACGATCACCGGCCGCATTTCCGCCAGCAGGTTGAAGCCCGCCGGCAAAAGGGTGGCGTAGCTGACGCGACGGTCGGTCTCGTTGAAGGTCCGCTCCAACAGGCCCGCCTTGACGAGACGGTCGACGAGCTTGGTGAGGCCACCGCGGGTGATCACCAGCGCCTCGGCGAGGTCGCCCATCCGCATCCGCTGATCGGGAGCTTCGGCGACGGCGCCGAGCACCTCGTACCACGGCAGCGGCGGAAAGTCGCCCTGCGCCAGCGCCTCCTGCAGGCGCTGCGAGACGGCGGCGTGGGTGCGCGTCAGCGCCCCCCAGGCTTCGCCGTGCGGAGTGTTCGCCGGGCACTCCCCCTTCGCGGGGGCTGCCGTCGCGGTTGCCGTCGCCTGGTCGCTCATCCCAGACATGATCGCAGATGAACGTTGCCGTGGCAATAGTTGTAGGTACAAGCTTTTCTGCTACGATGGTTTCTGCGTCAATCGTTTGTCAAGCAACCACTTCCCCGTCAGCCTCAAGAAAGGCAGAGACCACCAATGAGCACCGAGACCCTCAACCAGAAGATCCCCGCCGGGACCTGGGCCGTCGACCCGGTCCACTCCTCCCTCCATTTCGCCGTCACCCACAGCGGCGTCGCCACCTTCCGCAGCGGCTTCGGCTCTTTCGAGGCGACGCTGAGCGGCGGCGAGGCTCCGAAGCTCGAGGGCAGCGTCGCGGTCGAGAGCATCGACATCGACGAGGAGCAGCTCAAGGGCCACCTCCTCTCCCCTGACTTCTTCGACGCCCAGAAGCACCCGCGGCTGAAGTTCAGCTCGACCGAGCTCGACGTCTCCGACGACGGCACGGCTCGCCTCGCCGGCGAGCTCGAGATCCGCGGTCAGACCCACGCCGTGCAGGCCAGCGGCCGCTTCGGCCGGGTCGGCGCCGACCTCGGCGGCGGCGAGCGGCTCGGCTTCTCGCTCGAGGCGGCCGTCGACCGACGCGACTTCGGCCTCGTCTGGAACGCCGACCTGCCCAACGGTGGCCCGGCGCTCGAGTACGAGGTGACGATCAACGTCGAGCTCGAGCTCGTCCCCCAGGGGTCTTAGCGATGAGGGTCCTCGGCATCTCCGGAAGCCTGCGCCGGGACTCCTACAACAGCGCCCTCCTGCGGGCCGCCGCCGAGCGGCTGCCCGCGGGGGCGGAGCTGGTCGAGTTCCAGGGCCTGCGCGAGATCCCGCCCTACGACGCCGACCTCGGAGAGGAGATCGGCGTGCCGGAGTCGGTGGCGGCGCTGCGGGCGGCGATCCGCGAGGCCGACGCGGTCCTGGTGGCGACGCCGGAGTACAACCACTCGATCCCCGGGGTGCTGAAGAACGCCCTCGACTGGGCCTCGCGGCCGGCCGGCAAGAGCGCCCTGATGGGCAAGCCGGCGGCGGCGATCGGCGCCTCGACCGGGATGTTCGGCGCCGTCTGGGCGCAGGCCGAGACCCGCAAGGTGCTCGGCGCCCTCGGCGGCCGCGTGCTCGAGTCCGAGCTGCCCGTCCCCCGCGCCCAGGAGCACTACGCCGACGGCCGCCTCGAGCTCACGCCTGAGCAGTCCCAGCAGCTCGAGGAGCTGCTCGCCCAGCTGGTCGCCGAAGTCGAGGAGCTGCGCGAGTTCGTCGCGGCTTAGCTCAGCCGTTCGGCAGGGCGTAGAAGGCGATCGCGGTGAAGTGGGCTATGGCGGCGGCGATGACGAAGAGGTGGAAGACCTCGTGGTAGCCGAAGATCGCCGGGCTGGGGTTGGGGCGCTGGGTCGCGTAGACCACCGCCCCGGCCGTGTAGAGCAGGCCGCCGATCGCGACCAGCGAGGTGCCGAGCACGCCCATCGCCGACCACAGTTCCGGGAAGGCGACGACCGCCACCCAGCCGATCGCCAGGTAGATCAGCGCCGAGGCCCATTTCGGGTGGTCGATCCAGATCATCTCGACGGCGGCGCCGGCGATCGCGCCCGCCCAGACGACGACCAGGATCGCGCTCGCCAGGGGGCCGTTGAGGACCAGCAGCGCGAAGGGCGTATACGTACCGGCGATGAGGAAGAAGATCATCGAGTGGTCCAGGCGCCGCATCCACTGCCGCACCGTGGGCCGGGTCCAGTTGACCCGGTGGTAGAGGGCGCTGGTGCCGAACAGGGCCGAGAGGCTGACCGCGTAGATGCCGACCGCGAGCGTCGCCTTGGGCGTCTTCGCGAGGATGATCAGGGCGACGCCGAAGCCGAGCGAGAGGAAGAAGGCCCACTCGTGGCTGACGCCGCGCAGTTTCGGCTTGACCGCAGCGAAGGCGTCGCCCATCGCCTCCTTGGCGGCGGTGGCGCGCTCGCCCACCGCGTCGCGGGCGGCGCTAGCCCGCTCGCCCATCCGCTCTGCGCCCCTGCGCAGGTCTTCGACCATGTACCCAGCGTACCGCGAGGGGGTCGCGGGGCCGATCTCGGGGCCCCTGGTGAGACGCTTTGGCCGAGTTTGCTGAGTTGTCAGAATGTGTGGGGGAAATTTGATCCGCTCGCAAACGCCTTATTTGCGCCTTCGGTCACTTTTTCCGTCGGACCCGTCAGCGATCCTGCGTAGTTACCCCTGAAAGTCGCTGCGAGAGGAGAAGTTCGATGTCCAAGACCGCCACCGCCAGTCCCAAAAACGGTCTCCAGGGCCTCTCGATGGGGCGGCGGTTCTCGACTGCCGGCGTGCATCCTTTCGACCAGATCGAGTGGGAGATCCGCGATGCGGTGATCGGCAATCCGGAGAGCCCGGCCTTCGAGCAGCGCGGGGTCGAGTTCCCCAGGAGCTGGTCCCAGAACGCGACCAACATCGTCGCCCAGAAGTACTTCCGCGGCCAGCTCGGCAGCCCCGAGCGCGAGAGCTCGGTGAAACAGATGATCGGCCGCGTCGCCGGGACGATCTCCAACTGGGGGCGCGAGGGCGGCTACTTCGCCTCCGAGGAGGACGCCGAGGCCTTCGAGATGGAGCTGACCGCGATCCTGCTCAACCAGAAGGCGGCCTTCAACTCGCCGGTCTGGTTCAACGTCGGCTTCGAGGAGACGCCGCAGTGCTCGGCCTGCTTCATCCTCAGCGTCGAGGACACCATGGAGTCGATCCTCGACTGGAACACCAAGGAGGGCAAGATCTTCCGCGGCGGCTCCGGCTCCGGCATCAACCTCTCGAACATCCGCGGCTCGATGGAGCCGCTGCAGAAGGGCGGCACGGCCAGCGGCCCGGTCAGCTTCATGCGCGGCGCCGACGCCTGGGCGGGGACGATCAAGTCCGGCGGCAAGACGCGGCGGGCGGCGAAGATGGTCGTCCTCGACGTCGACCACCCGGACATCGAGCACTTCATCTGGTGCAAGGCCGACGAGGAGAAGAAGGCCGCCGCCCTGCGCGACGCCGGCTTCGACATGTCGATCGACGGCGAGGGCTTCACCTCGATCCAGTACCAGAACGCCAACAACTCGGTGCGGGTCACCGACGAGTTCATGGAGGCGGTCGAGGCCGGCGAGGAGTGGCACCTGACCGCGCGCACCACCGGCGAGCCGGTGAAGACGGTCGACGCGCGCGAGCTGATGAACCAGATCGCCGATGCCGCCTGGCGATGCGCCGACCCGGGCGTCCAGTACGACACGATCATCAACCGCTGGCACACCTGCCCGGAGTCGGGCCGGATCAACGCCTCCAACCCCTGCAGCGAGTACATGCACGTCGACGACTCGGCCTGCAACCTGGCCTCGCTGAACTTGATGAAATTCCGCCGCGAGGACGGCAGCTTCGACGCCGCCGAATTCGAGCACGCGGTCGACATCGTCTTCCTCGCCCAGGAGATCGTCGTCGGCTTCTCCAGCTACCCGACCGAGGGGATCGCCGAGAACGCCAACGCGCTTCCGCCAGCTCGGCCTGGGCTACGCCAACCTCGGCGCGCTGCTGATGTCCGACGGCCTGCCCTACGACTCCGACGAGGGCCGCAACGTCGCCGCCGCGATCACGGCGCTGATGACCGGGCGCGCCTACCGCCAGTCGGCGCTGATCGCCGCCGCCGCGACCGGGCCCTACGACGAGTACGAGCGCAACCGCGAGCCGCACAACGGCGTCATGCGCATGCACCGCGACGCCGCCTACGACGTCGACCCGACCGGGATCAAGGGCGACCTGCTGGAGGCCGCGCAGCGCTCCTGGGACGAAGCGGTCGAGCTCGGCGAGGAGCACGGCTACCGCAACGCGCAGGCGACGGTGCTGGCGCCGACCGGCACGATCAGCTTCCTGATGGACTGCGACACGACCGGGATCGAGCCCGACTTCTCGCTGGTCAAGTTCAAGGAGCTGGTCGGCGGCGGGCAGATGACGATCGTCAACCGCTCGGTGCCGCTGGCGCTGCGAAGCGCTGGGCTACTCCGAGGCCGAGATCGACCAGATCAACGCCTACATCAAGGAGAAGAACACGATCGTCGGCGCCCCCGGCCTGAAGGACGAGCACCTGCCGGTCTTCGACGTCGCGGTCGGCGAGCGGGCGATCTCCCACACCGGCCACATCGACATGATGGCGGCGACCCAGCCGTTCCTCTCCGGGGCGATCTCCAAGACCGTCAACCTGCCGCAGTCGGCCACCGTCGCCGACATCGCCGACGCCTACACGCGCGGCTGGAAGGGCGGCCTGAAGGCACTGGCGATCTACCGCGACGGCTCGAAGACGGCGCAGGCGCTACGCACCGACGCCCAGGACGAGAAGGAGGCCGAGGCCGAGGTGCAGATGGCCCAGCCGGTCCGCAAGAAGATGCCGCGCGAGCGCGAATCGATCACCCACAAGTTCGCGATCGGCGGCCACGAGGGCTACATCACCGCCGGCAAGTACGATGACGGCACGGTTGGCGAGATCTTCCTCACCGACATCGGCAAGGAGGGCTCGACGATGCGCGGCCTCCTCAACGCCTTCGCGACGGCGATCTCGCTGGGGCTCCAGTACGGCGTGCCGCTGGAGACCTTCGTACGCAAGTTCAGCTACATGCGCTTCGAGCCCGAGGGCATCACCGGCAACCCGGAGATCCCCTTCGCCAAATCGATGCCGGACTACATCATGCGCTGGCTGGCGAGCCGCTTCATCGAGGACACCGAGACCCTGGAGGAACTGGGGATCATGACCCAGGCGGTCCGTTCCAAGCAGGAAGCGGAGACCTCGCAGTTGGGCCTCGGGATCGCAACCGACACCGCCGGCCCGGCCAACGGGGGCAACGGCGCCGCGGCGGCGAAGCCCGGCAAGCCGATCCCCGCCGCCGCGGCGATGACCGAAACCCCGCCGGTCGTGCCGGCGAAGATGTCCGGCCTCGACCTCGGCCCGGCCTGCGAGCAGTGCGGCGGCATGATGCAGCGCACGGGGTCCTGCTACACGTGCAGCAGCTGCGGCAACAACACCGGCTGCGGCTGAGGGCAACGGCTCATGACCGAGCCAAACGAAGGCCACTACTGCTTCAAGCTGGTGCGAAGCGAAACATCGACGAGCGGCTCCCGAGAGGCGGAAACCAAGGCGGTATGGTCTCGGATCGAGAGTGAGAGCATCTCCCTCTCCGTGAGGGAGATGCCAGGCGGCGGGCTGGAAGTCGAAGGTCGTCCACACCTTGCCGCTGTCGAAGAGGTCGCTGGCAATCGCCGGATTAACAGGGAAGACCGCGGCGAGATCTACCTCGAAGCCGATCCCGTCCTGGCGAACTGCCCACCGCGACGCGCTAGGCCGACCCGCTAACCCCCTGGCTTCCCGCGAGGTTGCGGAAACCGGCGCATAACGACGATCTGGGGTATCCATTTAGACGGCCTAGAATAGGCTGATCGCCAGTCCCCAAGCCGGAAAGCACTATCCGCGGTCGCTGGGCGAGTTCCACGCCTGGTTCCGGACCGACGCCGATTGCCGGGACTACCTCAAGTGGCTGCGGTGGCCCGATGGGTTCGTCTGCCCGGAGTGCGGGCGCGCAGGCGGCTGGCGCATGGCCGACGGGAGGCTTCGGTGCTCGTGCGGCGTTCGCATATCGCCCACTGCGGGCACGATCTTCGATAAGACCCGCACGCCGCTGACCGTGTGGTTCATGGCCTGCTGGCTGTTCGCCAGCCAGAAAGATGGAATCTCGGCGCTGTCGCTGAAGCGTGCGCTTGAGATCGGCTCCTACCAGACCGCCTGGGCGATGTTGCACCGGCTGCGCTCGGCTCTGGTGCGCCCCGGCCGGGAGCGGCTGGCCGGGAGAGTGGAGGTCGACGAGACCTACATCGGCGGCGAG
>CAVPEX010000037.1:0-25140 GCA_963703585.1 uncultured Solirubrobacterales bacterium
AGGACGAACACCGTCGCCTCGACGCCGATGAGGATCAGCACCCACGCCAGCAGCCGGCGATTCCACTCGACGTCCCGCAGCAATCCGTACGCGACCGTGAACGGCACCAGGAAGAAGCAAACGTTCTGCAGTCCCTTCGAGAAGTCCTCGGAGTAGAGGGTCTGGAGGGCGTAGAGGACGACTACCGCGGCGAGGATTCGGGGGAGCCACGGGGCCGTTGGCCCGGGTCCTGTCACCGGCGCCACCCCCACGGTGCTCGGCGGCGGAGCCGCCTCCGCGCCGCGGGGGGCCCCCGCGGCGGCGCCACCCCCCGGGCCAACGGCCCAGCCGCGGAGAGCTACGGCCACGACCCCTCCGGCTATCACGAGATAGAGAGGCACCAGGAGGTTGGCGGTGTCGCCTCCCGCATGCAGGGGCACGCGGAACGGCAACGCGAAGACGATGGCGAGGGGGAGGAGCGTCGGCCAGCGGCGGAAGACGTAGGCGAGGGCGCTCACGGCGACGGCGCCGATCGCCAGCAGGGCGACGATGCGGCCGTCGTCGTGGCGGAGGTCGACGATCTGGGCGGTGTGCCACTGGTCGCCGAGGATGAGGACGGGGAAGAGGACGATCGCGGCGAGCATCGCCAGCGCCCGGCCGCGGCCGGGCGGCATCAGGATCGCCGCGGCGCTGGCGCCGGCGGCGATCAGCACGCCGGCCCCGGCCAGCACCTCGCTCAAGGCGCCGACCCCGCGTTCGCCCCCGACCCGACCCCGCCGGTGCCGGCCCGCTCCACGCAGGCCGACCCCAGTCCCGTCGGCGCGCGGTGGAGGCGGATCACCCCGGGCGTGACCAGGACGCGGTCTTCGCCCAGCAGTTTCACCCGCAGCTTGTAGCGGTGCGGGCGGGCGATGCCGCCGCCGCGCTGGCGACCGTCCCAGTAGAAGGTGTGGAAGTGGTAGCGCTTGAGGAACCGGTCGCGGGCGAGGGTGATGACGACGCGTCCCCCGGGCCTGATCACCTGCACGGTGGCGTCGTCGGAGACGGTGGTGCGGAAGCGGATCCGGATCCGGTCGTAGCGGCAGTCGCCGTTGGGGGTGAAGTTGTGGACCGGGTTCTTCGGGTGGAGAATCGGGACGGCGACGAAGCTGGCCCTGTCCAGCACCAGCGGGTCGCGCTTCAGCCGCTGCGCCCAGGCGAAGGCGGCGACGGTTGCGAGGACGAGCAGCGCGAAGACGAGAGCCGCTGGGCTAACCCGCCGCCGAGGCATTGTCCTCGCCGGCGACCACCGCCACGTTGGCCCCTTCGGCCACGCCTTCGACTTCGGCCGTCATCATCTGCACCTTGTCGATTTCCAGCGCCTTGGCGACGCGCTTGGCTTCGGGCTTGTGGCCGCGGGTGAACATGACGACGCTCTCCGCGAAGCTGGAGCTGCTGTTGGTGACGGCGCCGAGCGTGAAGCCCTTGCCCTCGACCGTGTCGCCGAAGGTGGCGGCGAGGCCCGGCACCGCGGTGCCGTTGAGGACCGTCACCTCGACTTCGCTGGGCTTGGTGCGGGCGGCGGCCTGCCTGGCGGCCTTGCCGCCGCCACCGCCTTCGTCGCCGCCGCCGCTGAGGACGGCGTAGGCGACGCCGCCGACGATCACCAGCATCACCACGAACAGCGCCACCAGGTAGCGCGGCTGGGCCAGCCGTTCGCCGCCGCCGGAGAAGCGCTCGCGCACGCGCTCGCTGCGCGTCAGCTCGGGCAGCCCGGCCTCGCGCCGCCGGCGCCGCTCCTCGCGCCGGCTGACCGCCGCGTGCTCGGCCGTGCGGGCTTCCTCCAGCGCCCGCAGCTCTTCCGCCCGCTGGGCGGCGACGGCCGAGGTCGTCTCCTTGCGCTCGGCGTCGCGCTCCGGCGCCGAGCCCGCCCAGTCGCGCAGCCGGCGGATGTCGCGCCCGTGGGTGAACGAGAGCAGCGCAAGGACGGCGAGGCCGAGGAAAGCGGCCAGGCCGGCAAAAGCGCCGATTTGTTCGATCACATCGAGCAAAAGAGGCTGCGAGAGGCTACTCGTCGGAGACGACTGCCGCCGCGTCCCCGCCAGGAGCAGCGATCAGCTCGACCACCCGCTCGGCCAGATTAGCCTCGTCCCCGGCCAGCACCAGGTGTTCGAGGGCGTTCAGGGTCGACTCGACCCACTCGGCGTCGAGCGGTGCCTCGCGGACCGCGCGGTTGATCCGTCGCGCCGCCGTCGGCTGCGGCTGCTCAGCGCCGCCGAACAGCTCCTCGTGGAGCTTCTCGCCCGGCCGCGGCTGCGTGAACTCGACCGCGATGTCCCTTTCGGGCTCGTACCCGGCCAGCCGGATCATGTTGTGGGCGAGGTCGACGATCCGCACCGGCTCGCCCATGTCGAGCACGAACACCTCGCCCTTGCCGGCGCCGATGTCGCCGGCGCGGATCACCAGCTGCACCGCCTCCGGGATCGTCATGAAGTACCGCGTCATCTCCGGGTGGGTGACGGTGATCGGCCCGCCGCGCTCGATCTGGCTGCGGAAGATCGGCACCACGCTGCCCGAGGAGGCGAGCACGTTGCCGAAGCGGACCGAGGCGAAGCGGGTGCCGGGGTGGGCGTGGCCGGCCGCCTCGACGATCCACTCCGCCATCGCCTTCGAGGCGCCCATCACCGTCTGCGGGTTGACCGCCTTGTCGGTGGAGATGAGGACGAAGCGCTCGACGTCGGAGGCGGCGGCGGTCTCGGCGGTGATCCGGGTCGCGATCGCGTTGTTGCGGACGGCCTCCAGCGGGTTGGCCTCCATCAGCGGCACGTGCTTGTAGGCGGCGGCGTGGAAGACGACGTCGGGCTTGAAGCGCTGCATCACCTCCAGCATCCGGTGCGGCTCCTTGCAGTCGGCCAGCACCGCCTCGGCGTGGGTGAAGTGGCGCTCGTCGACCATCTCGCGCTCGATCTCGAAGAGGTTGTCCTCGGCGTGGTCGAGCATCACCAGCAGCCGCGGCCCGACCTGGGCGATCTGCCGGCAGAGCTCGGAGCCGATCGAGCCGCCGGCGCCGGTGACGAGGACGATGCGGTCGCGCAGGTAGGCGCCGACCCGGTCCAGCTCGACGACGATCGGCTCGCGGCCGAGCACGTCCTCGACCTGGACCTCGCGCAGCTGCTTGTTGAGCTGGACGCCGCCGCGCAGCAGCTCGAAGACGGTCGGCAGGGTGCGGACGCGGATCTCGCGCTCGCGGCAGGCGGCGACGACCGCGGCGCGCAGCGTCCCCGGCGCCGAGGGGATCGCGATCACCACCTCGTCGGGCTCGGTCTCGTCGAGGATCGGGGCGATCTCCTTGGTCGAGCCCAGCACCTTCAGCCCCAGCATCCGCATGCCGCGCTTGCGCGGGTCGTCGTCGATGAAGCCGATCGCGGTGGCGCCGAGGTTGGGGTTGAGCTGCAGCTCGCGGACGACCATCTGGCCGCCGGAGCCGGCGCCGATCACCAGCACCTCGTGCTTGGGCAGGCGGGCGCCGCGCGAGGGGCGCTCGACGATCAGCCGCACCGCCAGCCGGGCGCCGGCGATCAGCAGCATCGTCAGCAGGAAATCCATCACCTCGACCGAGCGCGGCAGCGTGTGCTCGAACGGCTTGGCGACGGCGAAGAGGATGACCAGGATCGCGCTGGCGACGGCGACGGCGCGGACGATCAGCAGGAAGTCGCGACCGCTGACGTAGCGCCACCACTTCTGGTAGAGCCCGAAGGCGGCGAAGACGACGAGCTTGCCGACGACGACGAAGCCGACCGACTGCGCGAACAGCACCTCGTAGCGGTGCGGCCAGCCGTGCGGGTCATCGAGGAAGCGCAGCTGGAAGGCGAGGAAATAGGCGAGCGCGACGAGCACGGCGTCGGCCGCCACCTGCAGCACCCGGTTGCGATAGACGGGGTGGTTCAACCGGCTCATAGGACCGGGTCAGTTTAGGGCCAGACCGGTGAAATCCCTACGATGGGGCGCTCGATGGCGCCGATCTTCCTCGCCAGCATCACCGACTTCTTCCTCGACCCGATCGTCAACGCGGGGACCGACTTCATCAGCGCGACCGGGCTGCCGGCCGTTTTCCTGCTGATGGCGCTCGAGTCCGCCTGCCTGCCGGTGCCGAGCGAGGCGATCATGCTCTTCGCCGGCTCCAGCGTCGCCGCCGGCGAACTGACCCTGTTCGGGGCGATCGCCGCCGGGGTGCTCGGCAACCTGGTCGGCTCCTGGATCGCCTACGCGGTCGGCTACTACGGCCGCATCGACCTGCTGGAAAAGAACAAGCTGATCCACATCAGCCCCAAGCACCTGAAATGGGCCGACGACTGGTTTGAGCGCTACGGCGACGCCACCGTCTTCTTCTCGCGGATGCTGCCGATCGTCCGCACCTTCATCTCGCTGCCGGCCGGCGTCGCGAAGATGCCGTTCTGGCGCTTCACCACCCTGACCCTGCTCGGCTGCGTCCCCTGGGTGACCGCCCTGGCGCTGATCGGCAAGAGCGTCGGCGACAACTGGGAGGAGTGGCGCGAACACCTGCACTACCTGGACTACCTGGTGCTGGCGGCGATCGTGGTCGGCCTCGCCTACCTGATCGTCCGCAGGCGTCGCGGCGGCGGCAGCGGCGGCGAGGAAGCCTCGAGCGCCGAGGCGACCGACCCGAGCGGGGCTTGAGCGACCGGATCCCGACCCGGCGCGCGGTCGCGCTGGGCTTCGTCCAGGGCCCGGCCGAGCTGCTGCCCGTCTCCAGCTCCGCCCACATCGTCCTCGTCCCCTGGCTCGCCGGCTGGGACTGGGAGGAGGTCGACCCGGAGGTGCGCAAGAGCTTCGAGGTCGCCCTCCACACCGGCGCCGCGGCGGCGCTGCTGATCGGCCAGCGACGGGTGATCGCGGAGGAGCTGCGCCAGCTCGACGGCCGCCGGGCGCTGCTGCTGGGGCTCTCCTTCCTGCCCGCCGCGATCGTCGGCTACACGCTGGAGCGGCCGATCGAGCGCCACCTCGGCGGCCCCCGCGCCACCGCCTACGGCCTGCTCGCCGGCGCCGCGGCGATGGTGATCGCCGACCGCCGACCGCAGCGGCGCGGCCGCGGCGACGCCACCCCCGCCGACGGGCTGGCGCTGGGGATCGCCCAGGCGGCGGCGCTCGCCCCCGGCATCTCCCGCAACGGCGTCACCCTCGCCGCCGCCCGCTGGCGCCGCTTCTCCCGCGACCAGGCCAACCTGCTCTCGCGCACGATCGCGCTGCCGATCATCGTCGGCGCCACGGCGCTGAAGGGCGTCCGCCTCGCCCGCCGCGGCACCACCCCGGAGCTGCGCCGCTCGCTCGCCCTCGGCGCCACCGCCTCCTTCGTCTCCACCCTCGCCTCCCAGCGCCTGATCCAGCTGGTCGAGCGCGACCGCGCCCTCTGGCCCTACGCCGCCTACCGCGCGGCCCTGGCGGCCGCGGTCCTCGTCAAACTGCAGGGCAGATGAGCGACGCCTACGCGAAGGCCGGGGTCGACCAGGGGGCGGCGGATGCCGCCGTCGCCGGCCTGGTGCGGGCGCTGGCGGCGATCAAGCTCGACCGTCCCTCGGCCCAGGTGCCGCTGCCGGGCCACTACGCCAGCGTGATCAGGATCGACGACCGGACCGGGATCGCGCTCTCGACCGACGGCGTCGGCACCAAGCTGCTGGTCGCCGAGGAGCTGGGCAGATTCGACACGGTCGGGATCGACTGCGTGGCGATGAACGTCAACGACGTCGTCTGCGTCGGTGCCGAGCCGCTGGCGATGCTCGACTACATCGCCGTGCAGCGGGCCGAGCCCGCGGTCTGCGAGGAAATCGGCGTCGGCCTGGCGCGCGGGGCGGAGCTGGCCGGGGTCGAGATTCCCGGCGGCGAGCTGGCCCAGCTCGGCGACCTCGTCTCCAGCGTCGACGTCTCCGGCGCCTGCTTCGGCACCGTCGCCCTCGACGCGATCGTCGACGGCTCCGCGGTCGAGCCGGGCGACGCCGTGATCGGGCTGCCCTCCTCGGGGATCCACTCCAACGGCTACACCCTGGCCCGCGCCGCCCTGGCCGGGATCCCGCTCGGAGAGGACCCGGAGGGGCGCCTCGGCCGCCCGCTCGGCGAGGTCCTGCTGGAGCCGACCGTGATCTACGTGAAGCCGATCGTCGAGCTGCTGCGCTCGCCGGTCGCGGTCCGCGGGCTCGCCCACATCACCTCCGGCGGCACCGACAACCTGCTGCGGCTGGCGGCTCCGGTCGGCTACGAGATCGACGACCCGCTGCCGGTGCCGGCGATCTTCGAGCTGATCCGCGAGCGCGGCGACGTCTCCGACGAGGAGATGCACCAGGTCTTCAACATGGGCTGCGGCTTCTGCGTCGTCGTCGCGCCCGAGGACGAAGCGGCGGCGCTGGAGCTGCTGCGCGCCCACTACCCGGGCGCCAAGCGGATCGGCCGCGCCACCGACGCCGCCGGCACCGTCCGCCGCGCCTGGCGCAGATAATCGCGGCGTGCTTGCCGTCCTCTTCTGGCTCTGTGCCGGCCTGATCGTCTACACCCACCTCGGCTACCCGCTGGCGCTGTGGGTGCTGACGCGGCTGCGGCGACCTTCAGGTTATGAGCCCGGCGGTCGCGCCGCGGACTCCGAGCTCCCCACCGTCACCCTCCTGATCCCCGCCTACGACGAGGAGGAGGTGATCGCGGCGAAGGTCGCCGACGCGCTCGCGCTCGACTACCCGCGCGACCGGCTGCAGATCGTCGTCGCCTCCGACGGCTCCGCCGATGCCACCGCCGAGCGCGCCCGTGCCGCCGGCGCCGACCTCGTGCTGGAGCTGCCGGCGGGGGGCAAGGTGGCGGCGCTGAACGCCGCCGCCGAGCGGGCGAGCGGGGAGCTGCTCGCCTTCTCCGACGCCAACAGCGCCTGGGCACCGGACGCGCTGCGCCGCCTGGTGGCGCCGTTCGCCGACCCGAAGGTGGGCTACGCCTGCGGCCAGGTCCGCTTCCTCGACGCCGGCGGCGGCAACCTCGAGGGCGCCTACTGGCGCTACGAGATGGCGGTGCGGGAGATGGAGTCGGCGCTGGGCGGCGTCACCGCCGGCAACGGCGCCATCTACGCGGTCCGTCGCGACGCCTACCTGCCGCTGGCGCCGTCGGGGAGCCACGACCTCAGCTTCCCCTTCCTGCTGGCGAAGCGGGGGCTGCGCTCGCTCTACGTCCCGGCGGCCCGGGCCGAGGAGAAGATGGTGCCGACGCTGGAGGGCGAGTTCGCCCGCAAACGGCGGATGATGGTCGGCCTCTGGGACATCGTCGTCGGCGAAGGGATGCTGGCGCCGCGCGGCTACTCGCCCCTCTTCGCCTTCGAGCTGGCCTCGCACCGGCTGCTGCGCTACCTCAGCCCGCTGCTGCACCTGGTCGTCTTCGCCGCCAACGTCGCCCTGCTCGGCGACGGCTGGGTCTACACGCTGACCTTCGCCCTGCAGCTGGCGCTGCTCGCCGCCGCGCTGCTGGGGCGGGTGCTGCCGCTGGCGCCGCTGCGGGTCGCCCGCTACTACGTGATGACCACCGCCTCGATCGCCGCCGGCCTCTGGGACCGCGCCCGCCGCCGCGGCCCGGTCGGCCGCTGGGAGAAGGCGGAGGGGACGCGCTGATGCCGCGCCCGCTCGACCTCCTGATCGCCGCGCTCGCCCTGGCCGTGCTCTCGCCCTTCCTGCTGGTCGCCGCGATCGCGATCAAGCTCGGCAGCCGCGGTCCGACCTTCTACCGCCAGCTCCGCGTCGGCCGCGACGGCAGCGAGTTCGAGATGCTGAAGCTGCGGACGATGGTGCAGGGCTCCGACCCGGTCGGCGTCGGCACGATCGTCGCCCGCGACGACCCGCGGGTCACCGCCACCGGCCGCTTCCTGCGCCGCACCTCGCTCGACGAGGTGCCGAACCTGATCAACGTGCTGCGCGGCGAGATGGCGATCGTCGGCCCGCGCCCGACCATCCCCGCCCAGGTCGACGACTACACGCCGCGCCAGCGCCGCCGCCACGAGGTGCTGCCCGGGATCACCGGCTGGGCCCAGGTCCAGGGCCGCGCCGGCATCCCCTGGGAGGAGCGGATCGAGCTCGACGTCTGGTACGTCGACCACCGCAGCCTCGCCCTCGACCTCCGCATCCTCGCCAGGACCGTCTGGCTCGTCCTAAGCGGCCAGGGCCTCGCCCCCGACTGACGGGGAGACCCGCCCCGAACTGCATCAAATTCTGGTCCTCCTGGGGCCAGAATTTGATGCAGTTCCATAGGGTTGCGGGCGTGAGCGACCGACCCGAGGTGAGCCTGCGGCCCTTCCGGCCCGAGGACGCCCCCGCCGTGCACCGCTGGTTCAACAACCCAGCGGCAACGGCGAGCCTGATGGAGCAGCGCGGCAGCTTCTCGATGGAGGAAGCCGAGGGCTGGGCGCGGCGGGCGATGGACGACTCCGGCGAGGACCGCAAGTTCGCGATCGTCGTCGAGGGCTACGAGGAGCCGGTCGGCTTCACCGCCCTCTACGGCCTCTTCCGCCAGACCGCGCCGGAGCTGGGGGCGCTGATCGGCGACGACGTTCGCGGCAAGGGAGTCGGGCGGCGGGCCGAGGCGCTGACGATCGCCAAGGCCTTCGACGAGTACGGCGCCCACCGCGTCTACGGCCGCATCCCCGCCCGCAACGAGATCGCCAAGAAGACCGTCGCCGGGCTCGGTTGGAAGCACGAGGGGACGATGCGGGCGCACCTCGCCCGCAAGGACGCGCCGCCGGAGGACTGCGAGGTCTGGGGGGTCCTTCCCGACGAGTTCCGCGCCGCCACCGCGGACCTCTTCGAGTGAGCGGGGCCAAGCCCCGTCCCGGTGAACGACGTAGATCGCGGCGAGTGAGCGGCGCAGCGGCCCGGGCCGAGCTGCTGGAGGATCGCGGCGAAGCCGCCGTCGCCGCCGAGTTCTTCCGCTCGCGCGCCTTCCTCGACGCCGAGGGCGTCACCCACACCCTGCGGATCGCGGTCCTCGCCGAGGGCCGCGGCGAGGCCTCCGAGCTGGTGGCGCCGCTGATCGTCCGCCCGATCGCCGACGGCCCCGAGCGCGACGCCATCTCCCCCTACGGCTACCCCGGCCTCGTCCCTCGCGGCGGTAGCTTCTTGTCGCCCTCTGGGCTACAAGACTCAACCGCTCCGCTGGACCCGGCCTCGATCGACTGGTCCGAGACCGGGCTGGTCAGCGTCTTCCTGCGCCACACGCTCGGGCCGCCGCCGCTGGCCGGCGCGACCGAGCGCAACGTGGTCCAGATCGCCGACCCGGCGCTGGCGCCGAAGAGCCGGCCCAGCGACCGCCGCCAGGTCCGCCGCAACCTCGAAGCCGGCTACGAGCTGGAGCTGGTCCCGGCCGTGTCGACGACGCCGGCGCAGCGCGCCGCCTTCCTCGACCTCTACGAACAGACGATGCGCCGCACCGAGGCCGCCGCCCACTACTTCTTCAGAGCGCCCTACTTCGACCGCGTCCTCGAGGCCGACGGCGTCTGGCTGGCGCTGGCGAGCGCGCCCGGCGGCGAGCCCGCCGCCGCCTCGATCGCCGCGGTCAGCGACGGCTACCTCCATTACTACCTCAGCGGCAGCGCCGATTCCCACCTGCGCGACTCGCCGATGAAGAACGTCGTCGCCCGGCTTGTCGAGCACGCCGCCGAGCTCGGCCTGCCGCTCAACCTCGGCGGCGGCATCTCCCGCGGCGACGCCCTCGAGGAGTTCAAGCGCGGCTTCGCCAACCGCGAGCAGGCCTGGCACAGCTCGGAGCTGGTCTGCGACCGCGATGCCTACGAGCGGCTCGGCGGCGGTCGCGAAGCGGGCGGCTTCTTCCCCGCCTACCGGACTCCCTAGCCCCGCCCGCCGGCTCGGACTGCTTACTCGGCGCTGGCCGGGGTGGGGCCGGTGAAGGTGAACGCTTCGACCGGCTCGCCGCCGTATTTGCCCCAGGTCTCCTTGCCGAAGGCGCGGATCGCGTCGAGGGTCGCCGCGCCCTTGTAGGTCGGGCAGCCGAGCAGGTTCGTCCAGGTCGTCGCCGCCACCTCGTAGGACATCTTCTCGTTGGGGAAGAGCAGCGAGCCGCCGAACATCGTGTCGTAGAGGCCCTTCAGTTCCAGCTGCGCCTTCTCCGGCAGGTCCGGCGAGTACTGGATCTCGAGGCGACCGTGCTCCAGCGTGTGGACGATGTCGATTTCGGCGGGCATCTCGCTGTAGGCGCCGTCGGCCTGCTGGTAGGGCGGTTCGACGTGGTTGCCGGAGGTCGGCGGGCTGGTCTTGTAGCCCGGCGGTTCCGAGCCCTGCGGGATGTGTGAGTGACCCTCGTCCTCGAGCTTCAGTTCGAGCTTGCAGCCGGCCTTCTTGGCGGCTGCCTCGAGGTCCGTCGTCTGCACCGCCGGGGGCGCCGTGCCGGGCCGGTCGTCGGGCTCGACCCCGTTGGTCGAGCCGACCGCGGCGTTGAGATTGATGTGGGCGTCGCCCTGGGCGGAGTCCTCACCGCCGCCGCTGGCGATGAGGAAGATGACGACGGCGATCGCCAGCACCGCGGTCGAGGCGATCGCGTAGCCGACGATCAGCCGGTTGCGGCCCGAGCGGCTGGCGCTCTGCTCGGCCTCGAGCCGTTCCTGGCGCAGCTTGTCGCGTTCTCTTTCCCTGTCGCCCTTGCCCACCGCGATCCTTCCCTAGCTTCGTTGGTCCGTGAGGGTACCGGCCTCCCCGCGCACCCGCTCCCACGGCCGCGAGGCCCGCAGCGCCCCCAGCACGGCGCGCGTCGCCGGCGCCCGGTTGAGGGCGTAGAAGTGGATGCCGGGAGCGCCGCCGATCAGCAGCTCGGCGCACTGCTGGGCGGCGTAGGCGATGCCGAGCTCGAACTCACGCTCGGGGTCGCCGCCGGCGGCCTCGAAGGCGGCTTCCAGCGGCGCCGGGATGGTCGCGTCGCAGAGGTCGCAGATCCGCTTCGTCTGGGCGAAGCTGGCGACGGGGATGACGCCGGCGAGTATCGGCACCTCGATCCCGCGCGCCCGCGCCGCCCGCACGAAGTCGAAGTAGACCTGGTTGTCGAAGAAGAGCTGGGTGATCAGGAAGCCGGCGCCGGACTCGACCTTGGTCTTCAGGTAGGAGAGGTCGGTCTCGAGGTCGGGCGCCTCGGGGTGCACCTCGGGGAAGCAGGCGCCGCCGATCGCGAAGTCCCAGCCGGCGGAGATGAAGGCGGCCAGCTCGGCGGCGCTGCCGAGCCCGCCCTCGGGCTGGACGAAGTCGGCTTCCCCGCGCGGGGGGTCGCCGCGCAGGGCGAAGACGTTCTCGATCCCGGCCTCGGCGATCCGGTCCAGCGTCGTCGCCAGGCCGTCGGTGGTCTCGCCGACGCAGCTGAGGTGGGCCATCGTCTCCAGCCCCTCCTCCTTCAGCGCCCTGGTGATCTCGACCGTGCCGTCGCGGGTGGAGCCGCCGGCGCCGTAGGTGACCGAGACGAAGTCGGGCTCGAGCCGGGCCAGCTCGCGCGCCGTCGCGTAGAGCTGCTCCGTCGCCTCGGCCGTCTTCGGCGGAAAGAACTCGACCGAGAAGGTCGGGGCCCGCGTGGCGATGATCTCGTCGATCCGCATCCCGCGGAGGGTACCGGCGAGCGTCTACGCGGAGGCGTTGCGCCGGTCTACGCGTGCCCAGCAGGAAGGTCAGCGAGACGATGAAGTCGAAGGTCCAGTTCGCCATCGTCCCCAGCCCGGCGGCCTTGCTGCGGATCGAGAGCGGGCGTCCGCCGGCCGGCGCGGTCGAGCAGGCGCAGGGCGAGGACGGTGAAGCCGACGTTGATGATCCCGACCCCGACCACCAGCGCCGCTTTCACCAGCGGCTGGCGCAGCTCGCTCCAGGCGCCCGGCTCCACGTCGATGCTGTCCTTGATCTCTGCCAGCTCGCGGTCGATCGTGTCCGGGTCGTCGACGCGGATCTTCGCCAGCGTCGCCCGCGCCGCGTAGTCGTCGCCGGTCATCACCAGCCAGCGCGGGCTCTGCGGCATCCGCACCATCCCGAAGGCGAGCGCCAGCGCCGGCACGCAGCCGAGCCCGAGCATCCAGCGCCAGCCTTCGATCCCGTCGAAGGCGAGCCCGACCAGGTAGGCGACGAGGATGCCGATCGTCACCGCCAGCCGGAAGAAGCCGACCAGGCGGCCGCGGCTCTCCGGCGGCGAGACCTCGGAGATGTAGACCGGCGCCGCGGCGGAGGCGAGCCCGATCGCGACGCCGATGACGACCCGGGCGCCGACCAGCACGCCCAGCCCGGCGCCGCCGCGCTGGCCAGGGCGCCGACGATGAAGACGCCGGCGGCGAGCAGGCGCTGGGCGAAGCTGCCGAGCGCGAAATCGGTCTTGATGAAGAGCAGCGCGCCGGCGATGACGCCGGTGTCGTAGCCGAACAGCAGGCCGCCGAGGCCCGCGATCGCGGCGGTCAGGACGACGTTGCGGCGCGCCCGCCGAGCGGACGCCCCGGTTCCCCGGCTCATCCCGGCGAGGAACGTATACGCGGGGGGCGGACGGGCGCCACCATTTCCCCCCTTCGGCCTGTCGGCCGTCCCGAACCCCGGCGGCGAGCCCCTTACTGCGGATTTTGCGGAATCGTTGACGGTCGGCCCCTTGCGACGCCGCGGCGGGGCGCGCTAGGTTCGCCCTGCGACCGGGAGAGACCGGTTCCCGCGGAAGCCAAGCGGGAAGCGGCCTCGAAGGTGGCGCGACGAGCTTCTAAGCACGAAGGCTACGTGCGAGGCAGGCAACCGAGCGCCATCCCCGGTCGTTTTTTCGTGCCGGGCTTCCGGGGTGTCCGACCCGCCGCCTAGCTTTCCCCCTGGCCTTGGGAGACCTGCCCTCCCGAGCCCAGCGACCGGGGCGCACCGCACTGGGAGCCGGGCGTCGTCGGCGAACCCCGTGAGCCGCGCCGCGATTAGCCCGCCCGCTCCTACCTCTCGAAGCCGGCCGCGAGCGTCTCGCCGCAGACGCCGCGATCGGAGCTGACCGCGGCGCGGACCCGGTTCCACTCGCGGCCGCCGGGCAGGGCCAGGGCGAAGGACCCGGCGCTGCCCTCGATCGCGAAGGACTGGGTGGCGACCGGCTCCTCGCCGCCGTCGCCGGGGGCGACGACGATCCGCGCCGGCTCCCCCTGCCCTTCGCGGGGCGGCGAGAGCTCATAGGAGACGACCGCGAGGTCGCCTCCGCGGCGGGCCTCGAGCCGCGGCGGGGGCGGCGCGGCACCGGTGACCTCGGTCGCCGGCAGCGCTTCCTCGTGCAGCGCGGCCGGGTCCCACCACTGGGAGTGCTCGCGCGGGCCGCGCGGGCTGTCGGCCTCGAAGTACTCGCGGCGCCGGGTCGAGCCCCAGCGTCCCGGCCACAGCGCCCAGCCGGGGCCGTCGTCGGCGATCGCGACCAGCCGCGGCCGCACCCGCGGCCCCCGCCCGTCGTTGTGGTCGGGAACGACCGGCGCCTCGTAGCTGCCCGGCCGCGGCCGCGGCGCGTGGGAGCCGCGGGCGGGGAACAGCACCGGCGCCGGTCCCCCCTCTGCCTCTGCAAGCGTCAGCTCCTCCCACCGCAGTCGCTCGGCCCCGCGGTGCTGGGCGAAGGTCGCCTCCTCGGGGAAGTCGCCCTCGCCGAGCCGCAGCTGCACCATCTCCCAGTCGCCCTCGCGCTGCTCGAGCCCGAGCAGACCCTTGTCGTCGTAGTAGTAGAAGAACCAGTACTGCAGCCAGAGCCGGCCGCGGTCGTCGCGGCGAGCGCGGCCGTAGACGACGTCGTCGCCTCCGGAGCGCCGCCTCGCCGCGACGGCGTCGCCGGCGTGGGAGCCGCCGCACTCGTCGAGGTAGTCGCCGGCCAGCGCCGGCTTGCCGTTGGCGTAGGAGGGCCCGCCGAGGAAGTCGAGGTCGAGCCTGTCCTCGCCCTCCAGCGGCAACGCCGCGGCGATCAGCGTGCCGTCGGCGCGGTGCAGGCTGTTGCAGCGGCCGGGCGCGACCAGCGCGCAGATCGTCTCCACCGATTCGGCCCGGCAGCTCTCCAGCGAGTCGTACTGGAGGAAGGGGCGGTGGCGCTCCAGCAGCGCGGTCAGCTCTGGCCTCGCCGGCTGCGGCCTGCGGGCGGTGCCCGCGGCCCGCCGCGGTCGCAGCCGCCCGACCGGTGTGCGGCGCGAGCTGGCGGCCAGCGCCCGGCGTACGTTGGCGGCCCCCATCCATTCCGGGTGGGGGGGATCCGGCGGGGCGGTGAGGATGCCGCCGACGCTGGCCATCCCCTGCTCCCGCAGGGCGGCGTCGGCGAGCAGGTAGCCGTGGTTCTCGAGCACCGCCTGCTCGGCTTCGCCGAAGGCGTCGAGGTCGGTGCGCACCGCCGCGATCGTGCCGCTGACCAGCTCCGGCTCGTACCCCGGCGGGTGGGCCGCGGCGTCGATCTCCCACTCCAGGCACTCCTCCCAGCCGGCGGCGAGGCCGCTCAGCGTCAGGCCGGAGGCGCCGAAGACGAAGCGCGGCCCCCAGCGCGACTCGCCGCCGAGGGCGCTGGCCAGCTCGCGCGCGTAGCGCTCCTCCAGCGCCGCGTCGGCGGCGACGCCGGGGAGGGGACGGCGCAGCAGGGCGCGGGCGCGGGCGTTGCGGCGGGCGATCGCCCGCATCGGCTCGGCGACCCGCTCGGGCCAGTCGCGGTAGGCGCCCTGCAGCGGCCAGGGCACCCGCGTCGCCAGCAGCGCGGCGACGATGCTGCCCCCGGAGACGGCCCCGACGGTGCCGATCTGGGCCAGCATCCCGAGCTCGTTCAGCCGGGTCAGCGCACCGAGGTGGAAGAGCGCCGCGCGGTAGCCGCGCCCGGAGAGCCAGAGCGCCTTTTCGCCGCGGTCGGCCTCGCCTGGACTCAGTCCCCCGAGCCGGCCCAGGGTTGTCTGTTCCCTGGAGGCTGCCGATTGCTGGGGGCGGACGACCATTGACGGCCGCGCATTTAATCAGGGCCTTTTGCTGCAACTCGTTGAAGCGGTCAGCCTGTGCAAGGATGGCCCCGATGAGCGTCGAGGCGCGCTACGAGCGGGTGGGGGCCGCGGCGGTACTGACGATCGACCGGCCCGAGCGCCGCAACGCCGTCGATGCCGCCACCGCCCGCGCCCTGCGCCGCGGCTTCGACGACTTCGAGGCCGACGACGGCGCCCGCGTCCTCGTCCTCACCGGCACCGGCGAGGAGGCCTTCTGCGCCGGCGCCGACCTGAAGGCGCTCGACCTCGACGTCGACGACCCGGCCGGGCCGCTGGGGTTCACCCGCTTCACCCCGTCGAAGCCGGCGATCGCCGCGGTCTCGGGCTGGTGCCTGGCGGGCGGGCTCGAGCTGGCCCTCTGGTGCGATCTGCGGATCGCCACCGAGGACGCGACCCTCGGCTTCTTCGAGCGGCGCTGGGGGGTGCCGCTGGTCGACGGCGGGACCCAGCGGCTGCCGCGGATCGTCGGCATCGGCCGGGCGATGGACCTGATCCTCAGCGGCCGCCCGGTCGACGCCGAGGAGGCGCTGCGGATCGGGCTCGTCAACGAGGTCGTGCCCAGCGGCGCCCACCTCGAACGCTCGCTGGAGCTGGCGGAGCGGATCGCCGCCTTCCCGCAGGAGACGATGCTGGCCGACCGCCGCGCCGCGATCGAGGGCTTCGGCCTCCCCCTCGCCGACGGCCTCGCCCTGGAGCACCAACTCGGCCGCGAGGTCCTCCACATAGCCGCCCAAGGCGCCGCCCGCTTCGCAGCAGGCGAAGGGCGGCACGGCGACGGGGCGTAGCGGGCCTACCCAGCGCGGCCGTCGATCCGCGCCATCTCGGCTTCGGCCGCCTCGGCCCCGAGGTAAGGCATCAGCGTCGAGAAGGTGAGCTCGGGCAGGATCCGTGGCAGTTCGGGGGCGCGGCCGGCGCGGACCTCGTCGAAGATCATCGAGGTGGCGGCGCCGATCGCGAGGCGGGCGGTGTCGGCGGGTAGCTCGTCGCCCGTCAGCGTCCGCCCTTCGTCGAGGAAGGGGACGAAGCGCGTCATCGCTTCGCGGTAGCGGATCCTCGCGTCCTCACCGACGGCGCTGACCTCGACCACCCCCATGCGGGCGATGTCGGCCTCAGAGGCCAGCAGCTCGAGTAGGCTGCGCAGGGCGGCGACGATCCGGTCCGGCCAGGGCGCCCCGTCGGCGCTCTCGTAGGCGCCGGCGACGTGGGCGAGGAGAACGTCGACGGCGGCGTCGTAGGCCTCGAGGAAGCAGGCCTGCTTGTCGGCGAACAGCTCGTCGAAGCGCTGCCGCGAGATCCCCGCTGCGTCGGCGACCGCCGCCAATGTCGTCGCCTCGTATCCCTTTTCGGCGGCGAGCCGGACCATCGCCTCGAGCACGCGCTCTCGCTCGCTGCGAACGGCATAGGCCTTCAGCGAACTCATCGGTATCAGCGTATGCCATTCAGGTCGGGTCGCCGTACATCTCGGCGCTCGCCGCCTCGGCCCCGAAGTAGGGCAGCACCGCGATGTACATGAACCCCGGCAGCAGCTTGCGGAAGCCGTTGTCGGTGCGCGCCGCCAGCCGCGCGTGCAGAACGGAGTGGATGCCCGCCGCGACCGCCTCGGCGGCGATCACCGGCGCCATCGCGGCCCCGCCCCCGCCCGCCCGCGCCCGGTCGAGGTAGCTGCCGACGCGGCGCACCGCCGTGTCGCGCTTGGCCAGCGCCTCGGGACCGGCCGCGTGGACCTCGACGATCAGCGCCCGGGCGACGTCGGGCTCCTCTTCGAGGAAGGTCAGCATCGAGTCGAGCGCCGCCCGCAGCCCCTGCCGCCATGTCACCGTCCCCTCCATCCCCTCGCGGATCCGCGCTTCGATCCGCTCGACGCCGGCGTCATAGGCCTGGAGGTAGCAGTCCTGCTTGTCGGCGAAGCTGTCGTAGAAGGCCTGCCGGTAGAGGCCGGTGCGGTCGAGGACCGACTGCACCGAGGCTTGGGCGTAGCCTTCCGACCCGACCGCCTCGAGCATTCCTGCCAGGATCCGTTGACGCTTCGGCGAGACCACCAGAGCTTGTGCCCCCCATGCCCGTGTGGGGTGAATCGAGGTTCGATCAGGAGAACGATCTGTCTACTCCCGGTACTCTAGAGGTATCCGCGCTGACCTTGCAGATGCCGCCGTGTCCGACTCAGGTACTCTGGCGTTCGTGAGCCAGCGCAGCTCGACCATGAGGCCCCCTCCGGGGCGCCAGCAACTCTCCCGCGAGTTCATCGCCAGGCACCAGCGGGCGCGGATCATCGCCGCCCTGGCGGAGGAGACGATGGCCAAGGGCTACCGGGCGGTGACCGTCGCCGACATCGTCCGCCGCGCCGGGATCGCCCGCAACACCTTCTATGAGAACTTCTCCTCGAAGGAAGACTGCTTCCTCGCCGCCCAGAAGTACGCCGTCGACGAGGCCCTGCGCCGCGTCGTCGAGGCCGCCGGCAGCGTCGAAAGCTGGCCGGCCCGCGTCAACGCCGGCCTCTCCGCCTTCCTCGCCGCCGTCGCCTCCGAGCCCGCCCTGGCCCGCACCTGCTTCGTCGAGTCGCTCTCCGCCGGCCCCGCCTCGATCGAACGCTACGAGCAGTCGCTGCAGGCCTTCATCCCCCTCTTCCGGGTCGGCCGCAAGGTCTCGCCGCAGGGCGAGCAGCTGCCGGAGACACTGGAGGAGACGATCGTCGGCGGCATCTTCTGGATCATCTACCAGCGCATCACCGCCGGCGAAACCGAGCAGATAGAGCAGTTGCTGCCGCAATTGGTCGAGTTCTCGCTGACTCCCTACGTCGGCTCCGAGGCGGCAAAACGGTCCGCCTCGGAGCTGGCGACCGAGTCCGCCGACTGAGGTCGGATTGAAGGCTGACCCAAGCGGGTAGGGACTTCGTCGTCGCTCCAACTTCCCCGACCGGTATCTTCGCCCTTGTGGCCGCTGACCCCGCCGACACTTCGGTTCCCCAATCTCAGGACTACCCGCCGGAGCTCTCCCGCCTGCCTCCGGGCCGGCACGGGCTGCCGCGCGAGTTCGTCGTCCACAACCAGCGGGAGCGGCTGATCGCCGGTCTCGCCGAGGCTGTTGCCGAAAACGGTTACGCGAGCACGACGATCGCCCACATCACCCGCCACGCGGCGGTCTCGCGGCGCACCTTCTACGAGCACTTCGCGAGCAAGGACGAGTGTTTCGTCGCCGCCTACGACACAGTGATGGACGAGCTGCGCGAGCGCATCGGCGCCGCCTTCGAGGCGGAGGAGGAGTGGCCGCAGGCGGTCAAGGCCGGGATCGGCGCGATGCTCGGCTTCCTCGCCTCCGAGCCCAACCTCGCCCGCCTCAGCATGGTCGAGGCGCTGGTCGCGGGACCGGTCGTGGTGGAACGCTACGACGCCGCGATCCAGAGCCTCGTGCCCTACTTCGAAGCGGGCCGCAAGGGCCGCTCGCCCGAGGTGCTCTCGCGGCTCTCGCCGGCCACCGAGGAGGCCCTCGTCGGCGGCATGGTCTCGCTGATCTCCCGCCGCATCTTCGCCGGCCGCACCGCCGAGCTCGAGTCGCTGCTCCCGGACCTGGTCGAGTTCGCGCTGACGCCCTACCTCGGCAGCGCCGAGGCGGCGAAGGTCGCGCGCGAAGACTGAGCGGCCCCAGGCTCCAGCCGCCCGCTCCGCGCCCCTGTCAACAGCGGTGCGCCTTTTCCGTGCATAGCCCGGGAAAGGAACACCGCTGGGGATTTCTTCCGAAATCGCCCTTGAATTCGGCGGCGGTCTATACGAACATACGTTCGTATGGAGATCGCCTGCGCCATCGACAGCCGCCAGGGGTCTCCCGCGCGCCCGGGTCGTTCCGGGGGGCCTCGGCCCGGGCGCGCAAAGCTTCCCGATCCGGTCGAGGCGGCGGAGAGGACCGAGGCGATGGTCCGGGCGCTGGAGGGGATCGGCGCCGCGGTCGAGTCCGAGCGGCCGGGGGAGGCCTTCTTCGCCGTCGACGGTCTGCGGGGGATCCACGGCGGCGGCAGCGCCGCCGTCCTCTCGGTCGCCCGCCAGGCGGTGGCGGCGGCGGGGCGCGAGGAAGAGGAGGCGCCGGTTCGGGTGGCTACCGGTCCGACCCGCTTCGCAGCCTTCGTCGCCGCCACCGGCTGGCGGCGGCCGGTCCCGGTCGCGGCGCTGAGGACACGGCTCGGGGCCCCCGAGCGCGAGGCCGCCGACTTCCTCGTCGCCCTGCAGAGGCTGGGGATCGAGACGCTGCGGCAGCTGGCCGGGATCTCCCCCGACCAGGTCGCCGACCGCTTCGGGCCGCTCGGCCTGCGGGCGCTGCGCCTCGCCCGCGGCGAGGACGAGCCGCTGCGCCCGCGCGTCCCCCACGAGGAGCTGGTCGAGCAGATCGACCTCCCCGAGGGGACAGCCGGGCGACAGCTCGACCGCGCCCTGGAGCTGCTGGTCGACCGCCTGCTGGCGGCGCCGCAGCGACGGGGGCGGACGCTGCTGGGGCTGCGGCTGGGGGCGCTGCTCGCCGGCGGCGGCAGCTGGAGCGTCGAGCAGGTACTGGGCCGCCCTAGCGCCTCGGCGCGGGTCCTGAGCCGGCTGCTGCTCCTCCGCCTGGAGGCGCTGCCCGGCCCCGCCGAGGTCCTGCGGCTGCGCGCGCTCGGGTTTGGCCCGGCGGCCAGCGACCAGCTGGAGCTCGCGGTCGGCGGGCCGGAGCCGCGCCGCCGCCGGCTCGGCGCCGCGGTCGGCGAGGTCCGCGCCGCCCAGGGCGCCGAGGCGCTGCTGAGGATCCTCCCCGTCGACTCCGCCTCCAGGGTGCCCGAGCGCTGGGCGATGCTGACTCCCTTCCCGGAACTGTGACGCCGGGGCTGCGCCGGCTCTACTCTCCGCGGCCGGTCGAGGTTCGCCTCGACGCCGAGGGGCTGCCGGTCGAGGTCGGCGGCGTCGCCGTCGAGGCGGTCCGCGAGGAGTGGGTGGTGGAGGACCGCTGGTGGACGCCGCGGCCGCTGCGGCGCCACTACTTCGAGCTGGCGCTGGCCGACGGCCGCGCCCTGACCGCCTTCCGCGGCATCGGCGGCAGGCGCTGGTTCCGGCAGCGGGCCTGATGGGGGCGCGGGGAGGGAGCGCCGCCGGCGTCCCCTACGTCGAGCTGCACGGGCACTCCGCCTTCTCCTTCCTCGACGGCGCCTCGACGCCGATGGAGATGGCGGCCGCCGCGGCCGCGCTCGGCTACCCGGCCTTCGCCGTCACCGACCACGACGGGGTCTGGGGATCACTCGAGTTCGCCCACGCCTGCAAGGGGCTCGGGGTGAGGCCGATCACGGGAGCGGAGCTGACGGTGCGGACCGGGCCGGGGGACGGGTCCGGGCCGGGGCCCGCCGGGGCGCCCGCCGACGTCCACCTCACCCTCCTGGTCGAAGACGCGGCCGGCTACCGCAATCTCTGCCGGCTGCTCACCGCCGCCCACGCCCACACCCGCGACAACACGGCGCGGACCGCCGCGCCGCCCTGGGCGACGCTGGCGCAGGTCGAGGAGCACGCGGAGGGACTCGTCTGCCTCTCCGGCTGCGCCCGCGACGGCGCCCTGGCGGGCGCCTGGGAGCGCGGCGACACCGCCGCCGGCGAGCGCCTCGGCCGCCGCCTGCTCGCCGCCTTCGGCCGCGACCGCTTCCGGGTCGAGCTGCAGCGGCCCTACTGGCGCCACGACCGCGCCCGCAACCGCTGGCTCGCCGGCCTCGCCGAGCGCCTCGGCGCCGCCTGCGTCGCCACCGGCGACGTCCACTCCCACAACCGCCGCCGCACCCACCTGCAGGACGCCTTCGTCGCGATCCGGCTGAGGGAGACGCTGGAGGAGTCCGAGCCGCGCCGCCGCGGCAACCGCACCTCGGCCCTGGCCGCGCCGGCGGAGATGGCGGCCCGCTTCGCCGAGCACCCCGCGGCGGTGGCCGAGACCGTGCGCCTCGCCGAGCGCCTCCGCTTCGACCTCACCACCGACCTCGGCTACCGCTACCCGCAGGAGGACGACGCCGACCACAAGCTGGCCGAGCTCTGCCGCCACCGCCTGCTCGAGCGCTACGCCGGCAAGCCCCACTGGGGGGAGGCGGAAGCGCGGCTCGACGAAGAGCTGGCGACGATCCGCCAGCTCGACCTCTCCGGCTTCTTCCTCCTCCACCACGACCTGCTGGAGCTGGCCCGCGACGTCGCCGCCGAGGTGCGCGGCGACCGCTCGGCGCGCTCGGTGCTGCCGCCGGGGCGGGGCCGTGGCTCCAGCGTCAGCTCGATCGTCTGTTACCTGACCGGGCTCTCCCACATCGACCCGGTCAAGACGAAGCTCTTCTCCGGCCGCTTCCTCAACGACGAGGTGGGGGAGACGATGCCCGACATCGACCTCGACTTCCCGCGCGACATCCGCGAGGTGCTGATCCCGCGCGTGCACGAGGTCTACGGCGCCGACCGCTCCGCCCTCGTCGCCGCCTTCCCCACCTACCGCCCGCGCGGCGCCGTGCGCGACCTCGGCAAGGTGCTGGGGCTGCCGCCGGGGGAGATCGAGCGGGTGGCGAAGACGGTCGGCTTCCACGAGTCGGCGGGGCAGATCGAGCGCGACGTCGTCGCCGCGATCGGCCCCGAGCGCGCCGCCTCGCCCCGCTGGAAGGCGCTGCTCTGGCTCTGCCACGACGCCCTCGGCCTGCCGCGCCACGCCTCCCAGCACTCGGGCGGGATGGTGATCTCGACCCAGCCGCTGGTCGAGGTCTGCCCGATCGTGCCGGCGGCGATGGAGGGCCGCCAGATCATCCAGTGGGACAAGGACTCCTGCTCGGACGCCGGGCTGCTGAAGATCGACCTGCTGGGGCTGGGGATGCTCTCCGCGGTCGAGCGCTGCGTCGACGAAGTCGAGGCGGCGCGGGGGGAGCGGCTCGACCTCTCGCGGATCCCGATCGACGACCCGGAGACCTACGAGTCGATCCGCGCCGCCGAGACCACCGGCGTCTTCCAGATCGAGAGCCGGGCGCAGATGCAGATGCTGCCGCGGACCCGGCCGCGCAACCTCGACGACCTCACCGTGCAGGTGGCGCTGGTCCGGCCCGGGCCGATCCAGGGCGGCGCCGTCCACCCCTACATCGAGCGCCGCAAGCGGCGGCGCGAGGACCCCGGCTTCGAGGTCCCCTACGCCCATCCCTCGCTGGAGCCGGTGCTGGCGGAGACGCTGGGCACGATCGTCTACCAGGAGCAGGTGCTGGAGGTGGCGATGACATTCGCCGGCTTCTCCTCCTCCGAAGCGGAGAGCCTGCGGCGGGCGATGAGCCGCAAGCGCTCCCAGCAGGCGATCGACGGGCACCACGAGCGCTTCCTCGCCGGCGCCGCCGCCAAGCACGGGGCCAGCGCCGAGCTGGCGGAGCGGATCTGGGACCAGATCCAGGGCTTCTCCGGCTTCGGCTTCCCGAAGGCGCACTCGGCCGCCTTCGGCCTGCTCGCCTACCAGTCGGCCTGGCTGCGCATCCACTACGCGCCGGAGTTCCTCTGCGCGCTCCTCAACGAGCAGCCGATGGGCTTCTACCCGCCCGACTCGCTCGTCCACGAGGCGCAGCGCCGCGGCATCCGCGTCGCCCCGCCCGACGCCAACCGCAGCCGTGTCCTCTGCCACGTCGAGTCGCCCTGCCGCGGCGGGACAGAGGAGGTGCGCGGCGGGCTGACGGTGCGGGTCGGCCTCGGCTACGTGAAGGGGGTGCGCAGGGAGGAGATGGAGGCGCTGGTCGCCGAGCGCGAGCGCGCCGGTCCCTACCGCGGGGTGGCGGAGCTGGCCTCGCGCTCGGGGGCGCGGCTGGCGGACCTGGAACGGCTGGCCTGGGCGGGGGCGCTGGACGGGATCCCGGCCGAGGGCGACAGCGAGCGACGCGAGGCGCTCTGGCGGGTCGGCGTCGCTTCCGCCGGGCGCGGCGGCGGCGGCGGGGCGACGCAGCTGGCGCTGCCGATCGAGCCGCCCGAGCCGCCGGCGCTGGAGCCGCTCGGCGCCTGGGGGAAGCTGATCGCCGACTACCGCTCGACCGGGCTGACCCTCGGCAAGCACCCGATGAAGCTGCTGCGCCCCGGCCTCGACCCGGCGATCGCCCGCAGCAGCGACCTCGAGCGGATCGAGGACGGCGCCACGGTCGAGGTCGCCGGCATGGTCGTCGCCCGCCAGCGCCCGGAGACGGCCAAGGGGATCGTCTTCATGCTGCTCGAGGACGAGCGCGGCTCGGTCAACCTGATCGTGCCGGGCAAGGTCTACGACCGCCACCGCGCCCTGGTCCGCACGGCGCCGCTGCTGCGCGCCCGCGGCAAGCTCGAGCGCCGCGAAGGCACGACCAACGTCCTCGTCTTCGAGGTGCGGGAGCTGGAGAGGTCCGAGCCGGCGCAGCCCAAGCGGATTTGCCGGCGCCTCGCCGTCGCCGAGCTCCGCGCCGTCGCCCCCGCCGGCCACAGCTTCGGGCGGCGCGGGCGCTAGGGAACGCGGAGGACGATCTTGCCGCCGCCGTGGTGCTCTTCGGCCGCGCGGTGCGCCGCCGGCGCTTCGGAGAGGTCGAAGACGCGGTCGACCTGGACCTGGAGCTGGCCGTTCTCGACCAGGTGGCAGAGGCCGGCCAGGCCGACCGGATCCGGCTCGACCAGGAAGCCCGTCGCCCGGCGGTTGCTCTCCTTGGCCCGCTCGAGCACGGCCTCGCTGGTGCCGCTCGGGACCGAGACGAGCAGGCCGCCGGGCCGTAGCGCCCGCAGCGAGGCCTCGCCGTGCCTGCCGGTGAGGTCGATCACGGCGTCGAGGTCGGAGACCAGCTGCTCGAAGTCCTCCTCGCGGTAGTCGATCGTGCGGTCGATCCCCAGCTCGGCGAGGCGGTCGGCCTGCTCGGAGCGGGCGGTGCCGAAGACGGTGGCGCCGCGCGCCTTGGCGATCTGCACGGCGAGGTGGCCGACGCCCCCGGCGGCGCCGTGGATCAGCAGGTCATCGCCCGCCTGCAGGTTGATCGTGTCGACGACGATCTGCCAGGCAGTCAGCCCCGCCAGCGGCAACGCCCCGGCCTCCTCATGGGAGAGGACCGCCGGCTTGCCGGCAAGGTGCCGCGAGGGGGCGGTGACGTACTCGCCGTAGGCACCGGCTTCGCGCGGGAACCACGGCATCCCGAAGACCTCGTCGCCGACCCTGAAGCGGGTGACGCCGGCGCCGAGCTCGGTGACGACCCCGGAGACGTCCCAGCCGACCCGGAAGGGAGGGTCGCCGAGGAACCTGGAGCGGCCGCCCTGGCGGACCTTGAAGTCGACCGGGTTGACGCCGGCGGCGCGCACCCGCACCTGCACCTCGGTCGGGATTGGCGCCGGCGTCGGCAGCTCCTCGACCACCAGCACCTCCGGCGGCCCCAGCTCGTGCTGGATCACGCCGCGCATCAGCGGGCACCGCCGCAGCTCGCCTCAGGGAGGACCACGCCCCGATCATAGGCGCGCCGCCTCGCTACCGGCTCGGCGACCGGCGGCTACCAGACGACCTCCACGTCATAGCGCCGCAGCGACTCGTCGTCGGAGACGAGAGCGAGGCCCTCGACCGTCGCCTGCGCCACCAGCAGCCGGTCGAAGGGGTCGCGGTGATGGAGCGGGAGGGAGGCGACGAGATCGGCGTGGCGGGCGGCGATCGGCAGCAGCTCCACCTCCGCACGCTCGAGCTGGGCGAGGAGATCGCCGGGCGCCTCCAGCTTGCCGAGGCCGCGCTTGATCGCCGCCTCCCACACGGTCACGGCGCTGACGATCGGGTCCCGCCCATCGGAGCCGAGCGCCGCCAGCGCCTTCTCGCCGATCCGGCTGGGTTCCCCCGCCATCCACCAGAGGACGAGGTGGGTATCGAGCAGCAGCTTCAAGGGCGCAGGCCGAGGCGCTCGGCGACGTCGTCCGGAAGCTCGTCGAAGTCCTCGGCGATCCTCACCTCGCCCTTCCAGACACCGGCGAGCGAGGCGAAGCCGCCACCCCGGCGCTCCGGCACCAGCCGCACCGCGGGCTCGCCGCGCCGGGTCAGCACGATCTCCTCGCCGTCGAGCGCTCTCTCCACCAGGCGCGAGAGGTTCGTCTTCGCCTCGTGCATCCCGACATGCGCCATCTCCCCACCCTAGCAGGATCTAGCTAGCTATCTAGCTAGAAAAGCGTAACCGACTCTCTCCACACCGGAGTGGGGAAGAAAGCGATGCC
>CAVPEX010000038.1:0-9790 GCA_963703585.1 uncultured Solirubrobacterales bacterium
TGTTCGCCTAGGTAGACTCGGACGTGGTGCCTGCCTCTGACCGAATCGTCATCTCCGGTGCGCGGAGCACAATCTCAAGAACGTCGACCTGACGCTTCCGCCTGACTCGCTCATCGTCATGACGGGGCTGACCGGCTCGGGCAAGTCGTCGCTCGCCTTCGACACGATCTACGCCGAAGGGCAGCGGCGCTACGTCGAGTCGCTGTCGGCCTACGCGCGGCAGTTCCTCGAGCGGATGGAAAAGCCGGACGTCGACTCGATCGAAGGCATCTGCCCGGCGATCTCCATCGACCAGAAGACCGCTATCCGCAACCCGCGCTCGACGGTCGGGACGGTTACGGAGATCTGGACTACCTGCGCCTGCTTTACGCCCGCATCGGCCACCCTCACTGCCCCCAGCGACGGCCCCCGCTCGCCCGCCAGTCCGTCGCCCAGATGGTCGACCGGGTCCTCGCCCTGCCCGACGGCACCCGCTTCCAGGTCCTCGCACCGCTGTTCGCGGCCAAAAAGGGCGAGTATCGCAAGCCCATCGACGACGTCGCAAACAGGGCTTCGTCCGCGCGCGGGTCGACGGGGAGGTCCACGACGTCACCGACGACATCGAGCTCGACCGCTACAATATTCACACAGTCGAGGTAGTGGTCGACCGCCTCATCGTCAAGCCCGGCATCGAGAAGCGCCTCAACGATTCCGTCGAGACCGCGCTACGCAAGGGCTCCGGCACGCTGGCAGTTCACGTGATGGGCGACGCTGTCACTCTGAGTGAAGCGAAGAGTCCCGACCAGGAGATCCTTCGCGGTGCTCAGGATGACAAATCTGGCGACGAGGAGTTGCTCTTCTCCGAGAATTTCGCGTGTACCCGATCGCGGCATCAGCATGGAGGAGATCGCGCCCAGAAGCTTCTCATTCAACAGCCCATACGGCGCATGCCCGGAGTGCCACGGGCTCGGCGCGCACAGGTCAACCCCGATCTCATTATCCCGGATCACGAGACGATCGATCGCAAAGGGCGCGCTGGCCCCGTTCGGGCGCGCGGGACGGACGACTTGGATGATGGCGCTGGTCAAGGGAGTCGCGGACGAGTTCGGCTTCAAGATGACCACGCCTATCAAGGACCTCCCCACCCGCGCGCTCGACGCGCTGCTCTACGGCGCCGACGATCAAGCTGCAGGTGACTTACAAGAGCCGCTTCGGGCTCCTCGCGCACTTACAGGACCACTTTCGAGGGGATTCTCAACCTTCTCGAGCGCCGCTACGAGGAAACCACCTCTGAGACGCTCGGCAGAGGTCGAGAGTACATGTCGGAAGTATCGTGCCCGGACTGCGGCGGCACAAGGCTCAACCCGAAGTCCTCGCGGTCACCGTCGGCGGGCTGAACATCTCCGAGGTCGCGCACCTGTCGCGCAGGCGGCGCCGACTGGTTCGAGGCGATCTCGCTGACCGGCCGAGTTGACCATCGGCGAGCAGGTCATAGAGAATCCGCGCGAGGCTCAAGTTCCTGTCGACGTCGGCCTCGACTACCTCACCCTGGACCGTCGCCGCCGCCACGCTGTCGGGCGGCGAGGCGCAGCGCATCCGGCTGGCGACCCAGATCGGCGTCGGCCTGGTCGGCGTCCTCTACGTCCTCGACGAGCCCTCGCATCGGCCTGCACCAGCGCGACAACGAGCGCCTGATCGAGACGCTGCATCCGGCTCCGCGACCTCGGCAACACCGTCATCGTCGTCGAGCACGACGAGGAGACCATCGCAGGTCGCCGACCACGTCGTCGACATCGGCCCGGGCGCGGGCGAGCACGGCGGCGAGGTCGTCGCCGCCGGGCACCGTCGAGGAGATCTGCGCCGACGCCGGACTCGCATCACCGGGCAAGTACCTCTCCGGGCGAGCGGCAGATCCCCGTCCCCGAGCGTGCGCCGGAAGCCGCGAACGGCAACGTGAGCTCACGGTCCGGGGCGCGAAGGAGAACAACCTCAAGGACATCGACGTCAGCTTCCCGCTCGGGCGTGTTCGTCGCGCGTCACCGGCGTCTCCGGCTCGGGCAAGTCCACGCTCGGTCAACGACATCCTCTGCACCAGCGCTGGCGCAGCAGATCTACGGCGCGCGCGCGCATCCCCGGCCGGCACGACGGACGTCGAGGGCCTCGAGCACATCGACAAGGTGATCGACATCGACCAGTCGCCCATCGGCCGCACCCCGCGCTCCAACCCGGCGACCTACACCGGCGTCTTCGACCACATCCGCGACCTCTTCGCCTCGACCCCCGAGGCCAAGGTCCGCGGCTACCAGCCGGGCCGGTTCAGCTTCAACGTCAAGGGCGGCCGCTGCGAGGCCTGCGCAGGGCGACGGGACCATCAAGATCGAGATGCACTTCCTGCCCGACGTCTACGTGCCCTGCGAGGTCTGCGAGGGCAAGCGCTACAACCGCGAGACGCTCGAGGTCCACTACAAGGGCAAGACCATCGCCGACGTGCTGGACATGACCGTCGAGGAGGCGCTCGACGTTCTTCGCGAACCAGTCCCGAAGATCGCGCCGACGCCTGCAGACCCTCGCACGACGTCGGCCTCGACTACATCCGGCTCGGCCAGCCGGCGACGACGCTCTCGGGCGGCGAGGCGCAGCGGGTCAAGCTCGCCACGCGAGCTGGCCAAGCGCGCGACCGGCCGCACCCTCTACATCCTCGACGAGCCGACCACCGGCCTGCACTTCGACGACGTCCGCAAGCTGCTCGACGTGCTCCAGCGCCTCGTCGACAGCGGGCAACACGGTGGTCGTGATCGAGCACAACCTCGACGTGATCAAGACCGCCGACTGGATCATCGACCTCGGCCCCGAGGGCGGCGACGGCGGCGGCGAGCATCGTCGCCGACGGCACCCCGGAGGAGGTCGCCGCCGTCGCCGGCTCCTACACCGGCCGCTTCCTCAGCGGCCTGGTGCAGCCGGCGAAGCCGAAGCGAAGCCGGCGCCGCCTGCCGGTCGCGGCGTAGTCCCTTCGAACGCCTCAGTACCGCTCCGTAGCCGCACCCGGGTCCGATGTGAGTACTAGCGGATGCCCGCCGGGCAGTAACGGTGGGAGGCTGAGCAGACGCGCATGTATGAAATGCGGAAAGGCGGGAACCGGTGTGTTGGCCGCATGGTTTTTCCGGCCTGACACGGAACGGAGGAGGTGGATCGTGAAATCAAGGAGATCCAGGATTGGATTGGTGATGATCGCGGCGGGCGGGTCTCGTTGCCCTTTCGGTGATCGTCGCCGGGTGTGGGGGTGGAGGAGACGACGGCGGCAAGAAGATCGCGCTGCTGCTGCCGGAGTCGAAGACGAGCCGCTACGAGTCGGTCGGCTCCCTGCCGTTCCAGAAGGTACGGCTAGGAGTTCGTGGCTTCGTGCCCGCAGAGAGCATGGGGTGGACCCCACGCCCACGCCCGCCCGCCCGCCCTCAGCGAGCGAACAGCAGCGAAGCGCCGATCGCGCCGCCGAGGTCACCGAGGGAGGCGACCCGCACCGCCGGCGGCTTTTCGTCGAGGAAGAGGTGCTTGCCCATCTCCCGTGTCAGCGGCTCCATGAAGCGGTCGCCGAAGCGTACCCCGAGCCCGCCGCCGAGGATCACCGCTTCGGGGTCGAGCAGGTTGACGGAGGAGGCGATGCCGGTCCCGAGCGCCTCGATCGCGCGGTGGATCAGGTCCTCGGCGAGGTGGTCGTTCTGGTCCAGGGCGCGCTCCCAGATGCTGCTCGTCAGGCGCGGTTTCCCGTGCTTCTCCATCAGCTTGAAGAGGTCGGTCTCGACGCCCTCCTTCTGGCGGCGGCGGGCCTCGGCTTCCATCGCCGAGCGGCCGGCGTAGGCCTCCATGCAGCCCTTGCGGCCGCAGGGGCACTTGGCGCCGCCGCGCTTGACGACGACGTGGCCGATCTCGCCGGCGGCGCCGCGGCCGAGCCAGGGCTTGCCGCCGAGGACGAGGCCGCCGCCGACGCCGGTCCCCCAGAAGACCCCGATCAGGCTCTGGAACTCGCGCGCGGCGCCGAGGTGGAACTCGGCCTCGGTCGCGACCTGGACGTCGTTGCCGACCCGGACCTCGGCCCCGAGCGCCTGCTTCAAGGCGTCGGCCAGCGGGAAGCTGCCCTCCCAGCCGGGCAGGTTGCGGGCGCCGGAGACGATCCCGGTCTTCTCGTCGGCGTCGCCGGGCGAGCCGACCCCGATCCCGGCCAGCGCCGCCGTCTCGACCCCGGCTTCCCCGGCCGCCTCGCGCAGCGCCGTCGCCATCTCCTCGGCGACGTCCTGCGGGCCGCCGCTGGTCGGCGTCGGCCGCCGCGACCGGCCCAGCACCTCGCCGCCGGCGTCGACGATCGCGGTCTGGATCTTGGTGCCGCCGAGGTCGATGCCGCCGCGCAGGGCGCCTTCCTCGCCCGCCATCGTCAGCCCGCCGCCGTGGCGCCGCCCTGGAGGGCGCCGATCGGCTCCCGGCTGACCGGGTCGTCGCGGACGCCGATCGCGACCAGGGTCGTCTTCTCGCCGTCGCCGGGGGACTCCAGCGTCAGCGCCGTCATTCCCGACCGCGTCTCGGTCGAGACCTTCAGGCCACCGCGGTCCCAGGCCGCGGCCTCGCCCTCGAGCCTGACCTCGCGGCCGCCCGCCTTCAGCTTCAGGCCGAAGCCGTAGAGCCTCCGCGGCGTCAGCACCGGCGCCGCCTTCTCGGACAGCCGTGCCGGAAGGCGCCGGGCCGCGAGCACCTCTTCGCCGTTCACGCGTGATTCCGCACCCTCGTGCAGCATCTGCCGCAGCTCGGCCGCGTACTCGGCGCTCATCTCCATGCTGCTCATCGACCTCGTCCTCTCGCTCGTGCTGGTCCCGCGCGGGGCGACCCTACTGCCGGGACCTCTGGAAAGCTAGGGGCGTGGCCGAGCTGACGGGGTGGAGGCTGTGGTGGGCGAAGCGGCGCTGGTACGAGCGCAACCACCGCCGGCTGCGGCGGCTGCGCATCGACCGCCATGCCGCCCGCGGTGGCTTCTACATCCGCCACCCGGTCGAGGGCGAGGTGCTGGAGGCGCTCGACGAGGGCCGGCTGCGGATCGGCGCCGGCACGCTGCTGGAGCCGGGCTGCTGGCTGACCCTGGCGCCCGAGGCCGAGATCGCGATCGGCGAGGGCTGCTTCCTCAACCGCAACACGATGATCGCCGCCCAGGGCCGGGTCGCGATCGGCGACCACACGATGTTCGCCAACGGCTGCTTCGTCGGCGACGCAGAGCACCGCTTCGACGACCCCCAGAAGCCGATCACCTGGCAGGGCTTCACCTCCAAGGGTCCGGTCGAGATCGGCTCCAACTGCTGGTTCGGCGTCAACTGCGCCGTCACCAGCGGCGTGCGGATCGGCGAGCGCTGCGTGATCGGCGCCAACTCGGTGGTCACCCGCGACCTGCCCGAGGCGACGATCGCCGCCGGCGCCCCCGCCAAGCCGATCCGCAAGATCGAGTTCCAGTAGCACCAGGGCGTATCATTGGAAACCGATGGCCGTGACCCAGAAGGGCATGGACCGTATGAATCTGAACCTCCTCACTGGCGATACCCCCTCGAACGCGGCTGCGAGCGTGCTTCGCGCCAAGGCCGAGCTGCGCGCTGCGCTGGAGCCGGCGCGCCGCGAGGGGAGGACGATCGGGCTGGTGCCGACGATGGGCTACCTGCACGAGGGCCACGTCTCGCTGCTGCGGGCGGCGCGCGCCGAGTGCGACGTCGTCGTCATGAGCCTCTTCGTCAACCCGACCCAGTTCGGTCCCGGCGAGGACCTCGAGCGCTACCCGCGTGACGAGGAGCGCGACCTGCGGCTCGCCTCCGAGGCCGGCGTCGACATCGTCTTCGCCCCCTCCGTCGCCGAGGTCTACCCGGACGGTTTCGCCACCCGGGTCGAGGTCGGCGGCCAGCTGACCGAGGTGCTCGACGGCGACCGCGGCCGCCGCGGCCCCGGCCACTTCCGCGGCGTCACCACGATCGTCGCCAAGCTCTTCAACGTCGTCGCCCCCGACGTCGCCTACTTCGGCCAGAAGGACGCCCAGCAGGCGGCGGTGATCCGCCGCATGGTCCGTGACCTCGACTTCCCGCTGCGGATCGAGGTGCTGCCGACCGTGCGCGAGCCGGATGGGCTGGCGATGAGCTCGCGCAACGCCTACCTCGGGCCCGGCGACCGCGAGCGCGCCGCCGCCCTCTCACGGGCGCTGGCCACCGCCGAGCGCGAGGCCCGTGCCAGCTCGCTCGCCGCCGGCCTCGAGGCGGCCCGCCGCGAGCTCGCCGAGGCGGGCATCGAGCCCGAGTACCTGGAGGCCCGCGAGGCCGAGACCCTGGAGCCGGTCGAGGAGCTGGGCCAGCGCCCGGTCCTCGTCGCCGTCGCCGCCCGGGTCGGCGCCGCCCGCCTCACCGACAACGTCTTGATCCAACTTTGAAAACGCCGCCGCGAAGGGAGAGCCAGTGCAGAGGCAGATGCTGAAGTCGAAGATCCACCGGGCAACGGTGACCGACTGCGACGTCGATTACATCGGCAGCATCACGATCGACACCGAGCTGATGGCCGGGGCCGACCTGATCACCAACGAGCAGGTCCACATCTGGGACATCGACAACGGCTCGCGCTTCGTCACCTACGTGATCGACGGCGAGGCCGGCTCCGGCGCGATGCAGGTCAACGGCGCCGCCGCCCACCTGACCGCCCCGGGCCACAAGATCATCGTCGCCTCCTTCGGCGCCTACGACGAGGCCGACCTCGAGCGCTACTCGCCGGTCGTCGTCCACGTCGACGAGGACAACCGTTCCATCGCCGTCGACAGCCACCCGGAGGTGCTGCTCAAATGAGCTCAGGAGCCCGTTCCCATACCGCGCCGCCGCCTTCAGGCCGCCAGCCGGTCAGCCTGCCGCGGCTGACCGAGATGAAGGCCAACGGCGAACCGATCGTGATGGTCACCGCCTACGACTACCCCTCGGCGACCGTGGCCGAGGCGGCCGGCGTCGACATCGTCCTCGTCGGCGACTCGGCGGCCAACGTGGTGCTCGGCTACCCGGGCACCGAGCTGGTCTCGATGGAGGAGATGATCGTCCTCGGCAAAGCCGTCCGCCGCGGCCTTCGCACGCCGCTGATGGTCGGCGACATGCCGATGGGCAGCTACGAGTCGAGCAACGAGCTGGCGGTCCAGAACGCCCAGCGGCTGGTCAAGGAGACCGGCTGCCAGGTGGTCAAGCTGGAGGCGGGGGGGATCGCGGTCGAGCGCGCCCGCGCGATCGTCCGCTCCGGCATCCCGGTGATGGGCCACGTCGGCCTCACCCCGCAGACCGCGACCAAGCTCGGCGGCTACAAAGCCCAGGGCAAGACCGCCGCCGGGGCGATCCAGCTCTGCGAGGACGCCCTGGCGCTGCAGTCGGTCGGCTGCTTCGCGATCGTCTTCGAGGCGGTCCCGGCGGCGATCACGGAAGCGATCGTCGAGCGGCTGGAGGTGCCGACGATCGGCATCGGCGCCGGCCCGGCGACCTCAGGCCAGGTGCTGGTCTTCCACGACCTGCTGGGGATCACCACCGGCCACGTGGCGAAATTCGTCAAGCGCTACGCCGACCTGCACGAGGAGATGGTCGCCGCGGTCAAGCGCTACGGCCAGGAGGTGCGGACCCGCCACTTCCCCGAGCCCGACCACGTCTACAGCGTCGAGCCGGCGGAGCTGGACGAGTTCAGGCGTTACCTCGACCAGGAGAGCCTGGCGTCGCCGAAGAGCTGGGACTGGGAGCCGCTGATCTGAGCCAGCGGCAGCCGGCGTTCGCAGCGGAGGAGCTGCTTTTCAGACGCCGCCCGGCAGAGCTTCGACTTGAAGCCGGCGCCGGTCAGCGGCACCAGGCCCGCGCCCGGCAGGTGGACGCCGAGCGTCCCCGTCCAGCGCTCGCCGGTCGGGACGCCTTCGTGGAAGGCGGCGGTCCCGGCGAAGGGCGCGGGCGGGGCGAAGGTCGCCTCGAGCGGGCGCACCGCGAGCGGGCTGAGGAGCACCGATCCCTCGGCGCCGATCAGCAGCGCCGCGCGTTCGATCGCGACGCGGCCGAGGCGCTCCTCGGTCCCGGCGAAGACGAGGAAGGCCGGTTCCGATTCGGCCGCCGGGTGCTTTCCGCCTTCGACCTGAAAACCGAACGTGTCGAAGGAGACGGTGCGCTCGCGTGAGCGGTCGATCGCCGAGAAGGCGACGACCAGCGCCCGCGGGGGCCTGCCTCGCTCGCCGCGGCGCTTGGAGCCCGGGAGGTCCGCGTAGCCCGGCTTGCAGACGCGCCGGTAGGTGCGCGTGAGCACGGCCCCGGCGCGGTGGGTGGAGACGCGGGTGTAGCCGTGCTCGCCGCGGAACCGGATCGTGCCGCGGAACGGCCCGCCTTCGAAGATCGGTCGACGGCCGCGGCAGTCGCGGTGCAGCGGGAAGCCGCGGTAGGGGTGGAAGGGCGATCCCGAGAAGCGGCCGGAGACGTGCCCGAGCGGGCCGAGGTCGACGTCGATCCGGTGCCGCGAGACGCTGCCGCGGGCGACGTAGCTCGCGATCACGTCCCCCTTCGATGCCGTCAGCGTGACCTGGTGGTGGCCGAGCGTCTCCAGCAGCACCGAGTAGCCGTTGCTGGCCGGCAGTTGCAGGCGCAGGCTGAGCTTGCGTGGCTGCACGTCGCGGTGGGGCTTCGCCGTGGCCAGCGCCGGCGCCAGCAGCGCCGCGACGATCGCGACCCAGGCGAGAAAGGTCCGTGGTCCGGGTCGCCATGCCTCCATCGCGCCAGACTATTTGAAGTTCGACCGCGTGTTGTGTCGCATTTAGCGTTTTGGTGGCCCCGTCAGGTGCCCGATGGAATTCACCTGAGTGCTGGGACCCTGAATTGAACAAATCACCATCAATCATTCAGTATTAACTTTCACCATGGCGTACCGATAAACAACTCTCGAGTCCGATCCACTCTCGGCAAGGGGGCGCCAGTGATCGCAGCTCGAGCAACCGCTTCGCGTGGTCTTTGGCAGACGCTGGTGTTGGCAGCGGCACTTGTGTGCTTGTCGATGTCGTCATCCGCGGTGGCGGCAACCTTCCAGTTCTCCTTCGGCAGTTATGGCTCAGGGGAAGGCAGCTTCCGGCATCCCGCTGACGTGGCGGTCGGTCCCTCCTCTCGCCCTACGGGCTCGCTCCGGGAGGCGTCGGCGGTGGACGCTACGGTGCCGGCGACTACGAACCCGTGACTCTCACTGAGGGTGAACCGAGAAACGGGGGCCTTCCACCGCCTACGCCGCCAACCCCGAGCGCTTCGTGCGGGGCGCGCCGCGGCCGCCCACGCTGCCGACGGCGGCGTGGATCAACAAGCCCGAGACCGAGGAGGTTGCTCACTGAATTCGAAACGACGGGTGTCTCATCTTCGTTGACAGGTACCGGGCGACGAGACGGAGGTTCACTTCGTCGTCAATGCGGAGTATGCGGACCGCGTTGCCGTGCTCTTTGAGCAGGCGAAGAAAGGCGCGAAGGCAACGCCGGAGTCATCTTTCCGGTCGCTCCAGATCCTCGCGCATCTCGCAGGATCGCCGATGCGGTGGGGCCCTGACTGACGCCCGGGAACGCTCGCAGGTCTTGAAGACCGAGAGCGCCGCGACCTCGCTGCTGTCAGGCCGAACGTGACTTCACGCTAGCCTCCCAGCGGCCCGGCCTCGGGATGCAGGACGATCACGTGGCTGGTGGGGGCCGCGGCGGCGATGGCGGCGGTCACCCGTGGCGCCAGGGGCCCATGCCGCGTCTCGGGCCCGAGGACGATCGCGGTGGCCGCGAGCC
>CAVPEX010000039.1:0-149300 GCA_963703585.1 uncultured Solirubrobacterales bacterium
ACGCCCAACATCGTGGCCTTCCTCGACACCTAGCCGCGAGGCGGCGATTGGCTGGCCGGCGCGGTGCGCGAGCGCCACCCTGAGCGCGCTGCTGCGGATCGTCGGCCGCACGCCGCCGCGCGACGCGCCGAGCCTGGCGCTGGCGTGCAGGTCGTCGCCGACAGCATGGAGGTCGAGACGGAGGTGATCGTGGCGCCGGCTGCGGGGCAGCGGCGGCGGATGGCGGATGAGGTGTGGAGGCGATGACCCGCTCGCAGCCACTGGCCGCGCCGAAGGTCTTCAACTGCTTCGAGGAGGAGCCGCCGCTCGCCGTAGCCGATGACCACACAGGCAGTCGCGGCCCTGCTCGGCGACGACGCCGGCCGCCGCCAGGCGGAGCCGCGGGTTCGCGCTGCGCCGCCCTGCTTCGAGCGCGTCACAAGCCGGGATCTCGTCGAGCCCCAACGCCAGCGCCGGCTTCAGTTGAAGGTCTCGATGGTGTCACGAGCCCGCGATGGGGGCCAGTTCGCCACGCTCCAGGTCGATCGCCTCCAGGACCTTGGCTGGTCTCGCGTCCCCTTCGGGGTCAGCTCCCGTGGCGCTTGGGCGGCGGCTTCGGGATGCCGCCGTTGTCGGAGACCGCGACCTTGAGACCGCGAGCGCCTCCTCGACCACGTTGCCGAGGCCCTGTCCGCCTGGGAGAAGTGGTTCACCGGCAAGGACGAGAACGTCGGCCTCGTCGAACGCCTCCAGCACGACCCGCAGCGTGGCGGGCCGCGAACGACTTCCAGCCCGGAGATGCCGAGCTGGCCGCGCGCCACCGGTGAGGGTCGCCGCGACCGAGCCTCCATCCGTCAGCGTGGCCAAGGCTCGGAGGAGCACGTCGAGGTCGCAGGGGACGGCGACGAACAGCAGGCGCAGCTCCCCGGCGGGGATCTCCGCGGTGCCGGCGGAACGGGAAGCCCTCCAGGCGTATATCCCCCAGGAACTCGACATCGATCTCGCGGTCGCACCCGAGGTCGCGCAGCTTCGGGGCAATGACGTTGGAGGGGTGGCGAAGGTGGCCTGGGAAAGTGTTGTCGTATCCTCCGCATTTCTGTTGCATCGTCGTCGTGGGTGTCGAAGCCGTAGCGCGGGTACACGGTTCCGTTCGCGGGTCCCCAGCCAGGGCAGGCGCAGTGCTTGGGGCGGCCTGACGTCCAAGCCCAAGTGGGCGATCAGCGTCGGCTTGACCTTGGCGATTGCGCTCCAGCACCACCCCACCGCGCCGCCGATCCGGCGTAGCCGCCTCGATCTTGTCGCGCTCCAGACCGACCCGGCTGCTTCGAGGCGATCGTCGCCTTCGACGGCTCCGAGGAGCGGCAGCGCCGAGATGGCACAGGCTCTGCGGATACCGGCTGCGTGGCGCTGCCCAAGCAGCACGCCGCCGCCCAGAACGAGGCCCTGGCGATCGCCGAGGGCGATGCCTGCCTGCTGCTGACGACGTCGTCGCCTCGCCCGACCTGGTCGCCGGCCACGGCCATCGCGAGAACCCGTCACGATCGGATCGGGCACAGCCGGCGGCGCACGCTTTGCTGCGGCTGGAACGGAGCATCACGAGCTGGAGGAGCGCGAGGCGCGCTGGACCGACTGCGACCGCGTGGACATCTCCTTCCCCCGCGATCCTTCGAGCTGGGCGGTGTCTCGACCGACCTGCCGGCGGCAAAAGACTTCTCATTCGCTATGGGTGCTCTTCACCGGCGGGCTGCACCGCGCTCACCCGCCAAATGCCCACGGCACCACGGACGACCTGCAGAAGCGCTACGGGAAGATGCTCGCCGACGCGGAGCGCCAGGCCACTTCGGAAGCTTCTGCGCCTCCCCGACGCGGCGACGACCCTGCTCGACTGGGAAGCGGCGCCGGCCCCCGCGAGCTCGCGGTGCGGCGCTGGGCGCTACGCGCCCGCCGCTGACGCTCGCCCTACGGCGCTTCCTGCCCGGCGACGGGCGCAAGGTCACCTGGCCTGCACTTCGTGCGGCGGCTCGCCTTCTGGCGGGGGTACGTGCAAAGATGGCAGCTGGGTGCTGGGTGACCCATCGCAGGTGTACGCAGATGCGATCGCGGAGAACCTACGTTGAACACGACCAGCTCGCACGGACCGCACCGAACTAGTGCTCACAGCTTCGCCAGCCACAACCGCCATGGCCACTCCGCCGCGCTCGACCCGCTGGCGGCGCAGCATGGTACTGGTTCGAGGTGATCGTCGCCGACGACGACCGCACCGCGGAGATGACGAATATCATCCGCCTAGCCAGATCAACGTGCAGGCCGGAGTTGGCCGCGCCTTATGGATTCACAGCCGCAGAAGGCCAAGGACGTCTCGAAGTCCGCCCTCGGCGACGAGGCCGGCGCCGCTCGGTGGCGGGCGGCAACCACTGCGCCTGAACAGACCTGCTGCACGGTTGCCTGTGCCGCCGACGACGACTTAGGGGGTCGACGTGACCTTGAGCGGTACGGTGGATGACCCGCCGATGCAACTGGCGATCTACCGCATCGTGCAGGAGCGACCACCAACGTGCCCGGCACGCCGGACTGTTGGCATCCGGACCTGACATCGTGGTCGAAGTCGCCGACGATGGCGATGTCGTCGCGGGCGGTCGCGGCCTGCAGGCCGCGACCGCCCGCGACCGCGAGGTCGAAGCCGTCGCCATCGTCGGCGACTCTCGACCACGATGTCGCCCGCGTCCAGACGGATGCCGACGGTCGCGCGCGTCGCCCCGGCGTGCCGCACGACGTTGGTGAGCGACTCCTGCACGATGCGGTAGATCGCCAGTTGCACGGCTTTGGGCGGGTCATCCACCGTACCGCTCAAGGTCACGTCGACCCCCTGAGTGCGTACCGAGTCCACGAGGCCGGGCAACCGTGACAGGTCCGGTTCGGGCACGAGCCGGGCATCCTGGCCGTCGTTGCCCGCCCGCAGGACGCCGAGGAGCGAGCGCACCTCGTCGAGGGCGGACTTCGAGGAGTCCTTGATGCTCCGCGAGCGATTCCTTGGCCTTCTGCGGCTGTGAATCGATGAGGTGCAGGCCGACTCCGGCCTGCACGTTGATCTGGCTGAGCGAGTGGGTGTCGAGGGCTTCCGTCATCTCCGCGGTGCCGTCGTTGGAGCCGTCGTCGGCGACGATCACCTCGAAGCTCGCGGGGTCGGCCGTCTGCGCCGCCAGCGAGTCGAGACAGCGGCGGAGGAGGTCATGGCGGTTGTGGCTGGCGACTATGACGCTGAGTTCGGTGCGGTCCATACGACTGGTGTGTTCAACGTAGGTTCTCCGCGATCGCGTCGATTACCTGGTTATGGGTGACCAGCACCCAGCTGTGCCGGGTCAAGTTTGCACGTACCCCCCGCCAGAAGGCGAGCCGCCGCACGAAGTGCAGCCAGATCATCTTGCGCCCGTCGCCGGGCAGGAAGCGCCCCATCCAGGCGAGCGTCGGCGGCGGCACGTGCAGGGTGATCGCCCAGCGCCGCACCGCGAGCTCGCGGGGGCCGGCGCCGGCTTCCCAGTCGAGCAGGGTCGTCGCCGCGTCGGGGAAGCGCCGCGAAAGCTCGACGTGCATCGCCCCCTGGCGCTCCGCGTCGGCGAGCATCTTCCCGTAGCGCTTCTGGTCGTCGTGGGTGCCGTGGGCATTTGGCAGGTAGCGCGGGGTGCAGCCCGCGGTAAAGAGCCGGTAGGCGAGGTCGAAGTCTTTTGCCGCCGGCAGGTCGGTCGAGACACCGCCCAGCTCGAACAGGGTCCGGCGGGGGAAGGAGATGTTGGCGCCGTAGCAGTCGGTCCAGCGCGCCTCGCGCTCCTCCAGCTCGGCGTAGTGCTCGCTCCAGCCGCGGGCGAAAGCGTGCGCGTACCAGTCCCTCGCCGCCACCGGCTGTTGTGTCAGCGCCCCGATCCCGATCGTCATCGGGTTCTCGCGATGGGCCTGGACGTGGCCGGCGACCAGGTCGGGCGAGGCGACGACGTCGTCGTCGAGCAGCAGGCAGGCATCGCCCTCGGCGATCGCCAGGGCCTCGTTCTGGGCGGCGGCGTGGCCCTGCTTCGGCAGCGCCAGCACGCGCAGCCGGTAGGGCGTCCGCAGAGCCTGTGCCATCTCGGCGCTGCCGTCCTCGGAGCCGTCGAAGGCGACGATCACCTCGAAGGCGGCCGGGTCGGCGGTCTGGAGCGCGAGCGAGTCGAGGCAGCGCCGCAGCAGATCGCGGCGGTTGTGGCTGGCGACGATGACGCTGAGGTCGAGCGGCATTTTGGAAGTCATTGCGACCTTGCTGGGAACGTCGGCAGTCTAGCCCCAGCTATTGTCGCCTCGGCGATAGAGGCGACCTCTTCGGGGCCAGGTCTTGCACACGGTTCTGGGTTTCGGCGCGGCGTCCGAGACCTTCGTCGTCGACCGGGTGCTCGAACTCGACCGGCTCGGGTGGGAGGCCTGGGTCGGGGCGAAGTGGATCGTGGACGAAGCGCTGTTCGAGTTTCCGTCGCCCGAGCGGGTGCTCGCGCCGCGGCCCCGCGACGAGTTGCTGCGGCGGCTGGGCCCGTGGGGGAGGCGCCGTGAGTGGTGGTGGCTGGAGCGCCCAATCGCCAAGGTCAAGCCGACGCTGATCCACGCCCACTTCGGCTGGACGGGACGGGAGGTCCTCGGCGCCGCCGAGCACTACGGCATCCCCCTCGCCGTCGGGTTCCACGACTATGACGCGACCGTCTACCCGCGCTACGGCTTCGACACCCACGACGAGGCGGCCGAACGGACGATGCCGGAGGGATCTACGACGACCTCTTCCGGCGGGCCGGTTGCGTCTTCGCCACCTCCAACGTCATTGCCCCGAAGCTGCGCGACCTCGGGTGCGACCGCGAGATCGATGTCGTTCCCTCGGGGATCCGCCTGGAGGGCTTCCCGTTCCGCGGGCCGCGCGGAGGATGCCCGGCCGGGGGAGCTGCGCCTGCTGTTCGTCGGCCGGCTGGTCCCATACAAGGGTCTCGACGTGCTCCTCCGAGCCTTGGCCACGCTGACGGATGGAGGCTCGGTCGCGGCGACCCTCACCGTCATCGGCGACGGCCCCGCGCGGGCGGAGCACGAGGAGCTGACGGCCGGGCTCGGCATCTCCGGGCTGGTCGACTTTCGCGGCCGCCAGCCGCGCTCAGTCGTGCTGGAGGCGTTCAACGAGGCCGACGTTCTCGTCCTTGCCCAGTCGAACCACTCCGGCGGGACAGGCCGAGGGCCTCGGCAACGTGGTCAAGGAGGCGCTCGCGGTCTCGAGGTCGCGGTCTCCGACAACGGCGGCATCCCGGAGGCCGTGCCGCCCGAGCGCCACGGGGAGCTGACCCCGGAAGGGGACGCGACCGCCCTGGCCAAGCGCCTGGAGGCGATCGACCTGGAGCGTGGCGACTGGCCGTCGCGGGCTCGTGACGGCCGCCGCTGGGTCGAGGAGACCTTCGACTGGCGCCAGCTGGCGTTGGGGCTCGACGAGGGCTACCGCCGGATCGCCCCGGCTTCCTCGTAGACGCGCTCGAGCCGCCCCGCCCAGGCCTCCGGGCTGTGGTGGCGCAGCGCGAACCCGCGGGCCCGCTCGCCGAGCTGGCGGCGGCCGGCGTCGTCGCCGAGCAGGGCCGCGACCGCGGCGGCGACTCCCTCGGTGTCGTCGGCTACGGCGAGCGGCGGCTCCTCCTCGAAGCAGTTGAAGCCTTCGGCGCCGAGGCCGGTGGTTACGACGGCCTTGCCCCTGGCGATCGCCTCCAGCACCTTCATCCGCATGCCGCCGCCGCTGCGCACCGGCGCCACGATCACCGCTGCCGTCTCCAGGAAGGGCTCCATGCTGGGTGCGTCGGCGACGACCTCGACGCCGGGGCCGGCCAGCTCCAGCACCTCGCGCGGCGGCGTGCGGCCGACGATCCGCAGCAGCGCGCTCGGGTGGCGCTCGCGCACCGCTGGCATGATCTCGCCGGCCAGCCAGATCGCCGCCTCGCGGTTGGGCAGGTGGGCGAAGGTGCCGGTGAAGAGGATCGCGCCGGGGGCCTCGCGGGCGGGGTCGTCGGCGGGCGGCAGGATCATCCCGTAGGGATTGACGCGGATCCGCGGTGCCAGCGCCGGCGCCAGCCTCCGCACCGCCTCGGCGTCGGACTCGGAGAAGACCTGGAGCAGGTCGAAGCGCTCCCACGCCCGCGCCATGAAGGCGTCCCAGCGCCGCCAGTCGAGCGCCCGCAGCGCCCGCCGCGGCCGTTCGCGCAGGCGCGGCGACTGCCACTGGCTGGCCGGGGCGCGGATCGCCTCGTGCTCGGTGAAGACGGCCGGGATGCCGGCCGGGTAGCGCAGCACAGCCATCGGACTGTCCTCGACGGCGACGACGTCGAAGCGGCCCTCGGCGGCGAGGCGGTCGAGCAGCGGCTGCACGCCGGCGGCGCCGCAGACCACCCGCCAGGGCCGGCGGCGGGTCAGCCAGGTGGCGGCCAGCTCGGCGCGCACGCGCCAGCGGCGGGCCGGGGAGGGGGCGCGGCGGCGGTCGACGATATGGGCGTCGAGGTCGGAGCGCAGCAGCCGGTCGGCGGCCTCGGCCTGGCCGGGGTCTTCGCCGAAGGTGCTCAGCAGCGTCACCTCGTGGCGCTCGCGCAGGCCCTCCAGCTCGGCGGCGAGCAGCTTCGGGATGGCGCCGATGCCGCTGGCGTCGGGGACCATCGAGGTGACCAGGAGGATCCGCATCTCAGGCGGCGGCGACGGTCGGGCCGCGGTCGCCGCCATGGAAGCGACCGAGCAGGCGGTTGAGCCCGGGGCGCTGCTGGGGAAAGAGGAAGAGGACGGCGAGGCGACGGGCCAGCGGGCGCGGTGCCACCGCCATCGCCGCGAACCAGGCGACGAACATCGCCCGCATCGCCGCCGAGACGTTGTCGCGTCGCCGCGTCGCCCGCACCGCGTCGGCGAGCAGGCGGCCGCGGCGCTCGCCGGCGACGGGGTGGCGACCGGGCTCCAGCCGCACCGAGATCATCCGGTTCGCCAGGTCGGCGAGCGAGAGGATCCGTTCGGGGCGCGGCAGCCCCAGCTCGGCGGCCAGCCGCAGCAGTTCGGCCGAGGTGGCCTCGGCGAAGCCGATCGTCTCGCGCAGGTGGTCGAGGTCCAGCTCCGCCGCCTGCGGCTCGTAGTTGTTGGCGCCGTGCAGCCGGTAGCAGCCGAGCACCTCCTGAAGCGAGCGGACGGGGCCGAGCAGGGCTGTGAGGTGGACCAGGTACCAGTCGGCGCAGGTGCGGAAGGGGCCCTCGGGGATCGGCATCACCCGCCGCAGCGCCGCCCCGCGGAAGGCGTTGGCGCTGGTCGCCATCCAGACGAGGTCATAGGGATAGGCCAGCTCGGCCGCTCGCACGTCGCCGTCCGGCAATGGCAGGTGGGCGGCCGGCTTGGTCACCCCGGTCGGCCTGCCCTCGCCGTCGATCACCTCCATCCGGTACTGGACCTTGACCAGGGTCGGGTCGGCGGCGAAGGCCGCGGCGGCCGCGGCGGCCGCCTCGGGGTGCAGGGTGTCGTCGGCGTCGAGGAAGATCACCACGTCGCCCTCGCAGAGCTCGAGCCCGGCGTTGAGGGTGGAGGCCTGGCCGCCGTTCTCCTTCAGCACCACCGTCACCTCGCTGCCGTAGCCGGCGAGGACGTCGCGCGACTCGTCGCCGGAGCCGTCGTCGACGACGATCACGTTGACGTTGCCGTGGGTCTGGGCACGGGCGCTCTCGATCGCCGCCGGCAGGAAGCGGGCGTAGTTGTAATTGTCGACGACGATGTCGACCAGGAGGTCGCCGCCGCCGCTCATCCGGCCCTCGGCGGTCCGATCCAGGTCGAGACCTGCCGGTAGGCCTGGCCCGGTTCGTCCCGTTTGAAGAGCGCGGCGCTGACCGGGACGTCGCGGCTGATCCCGCCTTCGGCCGGCAGGCTGACGACCTCGCTCTCGCCCGACGCCAGCCTGAAGTAACGGCCCTGGGGCGGCGCTGCGGCGCCGAAGCTGACGAACAGCCGGTAGGAGGCTTCCTCCTGCTCGGCGCTGCCGACCCCGACCCGCACCCCGGTCGTTTCGCCGCGCAGCGGCTGGATCCACATCTCCGTGTAGCCGACGGCGTCGTCGGCCGCCAGCGGCACGTAGGCAAGCACGATCGCGACCAGGATCGCGGCTCCGCCGCCGGCCAGCAGACCGGCCTGGGCGAGGTCCAGTCGCGGCCGTGCGAGCGAGATAGCCGCCCCGCCCCGCCGCGGTCGTCGCAGCGCCGCCGCGCGGCTGGCGCCGAGCACGACCAGGATCAGCAGCAGCGCCCACCAGCCGGCCCGGATGCCGCCGGGCAGGTAGTTGAGCAGCAGGGCCCCGAGCGCCAGCACGGAGAGGCTGAGGCCGACGCTGAAGACCAGCAGCTGGGCGAGGCGCAGGCGGGTGCGGGCGAAGATTGCGGCGACGAGGGCGTAGCCGGGGAGGAAGAGGGTCAGCGGCGCGACGAGCAGCAGCCGCAGCGGGTCGACCGGGACCGCCAGCGCCAGGGCGGCGCCCGCGACGGCGAGCGCGACGGCGAGCCTGAGGTCTTTGTGTCCCCTCATCGCAGCGGTTCCAGGTCGAAGACGGTGATCGTCCCGTTGGTGTAGACGCGGCCGATGCGGGGGAGTTCGTTGAACTTGGAGACGACGCTCTTGGGACGCAGCTCGTCGGGGTCGTCGCGGTTGGAGAAGTAGTAGCCGCGGAGCGTGTCGGAGGCGACCTGGCGGCGGTCGACGGCGACGTAGCGGAGGCGGTTGCGGCGCAGCAGCGGCAGCTCCCAGCCGACCAGATTCTCCTCGTCGAGGATGTCTTCGACGTCGGGCGAGGCCCCCGCCAGCGCCGTTTTGGCCCCCGGCACCAGCAGCAGGCCGGCGTCGGCGGTGCTGGCCGCGAAGCGGCCGGCGGGCAGCTCGTCCTCCGCCCATTCGGCCATCCCAAGCGGCGGCGAGGAGATCGTGCCGCCGTCGGCGCTGATCCGCAGCGGCTGCGCCGTCTGCGAGTCCCAGGGCCAGCCGGAGATGGCGCCGCCGACCAGGACCAGGCCGATCCCGGCCGCGACCAGTGCCCGCGTCACGGTCCCGTCCGCGCGACGACGCAGGGTCTCCAGACAGGCGAGGGCGAGCACGAAGGCGAGGCCGACGAAGAGGAACTCGCCGGCCCGGTTGCCGGTCTCCCAGGCGGGCGGAGCGAGGCGCAGGGCGAGGGTGCCGAAGAAGCCGATCGCGGCGATCCCGAACAGCAGCGCGAAGGGCTGGCGCATGAAGCGCCGCCAAACCTCGCGCAGGCCCAACGGCAGTCCCGCCGCCAGCAGCGCCACCGCCAGCAGCGCCAGCGCCTTCGCCCCCAGCGGCGTCGGCGGCACCGTCGAGCTGTCGCTCTGGAAGAGGCCGCGCGGCGCGTCCTCGCCCCGCAGCGTGTTGTCGATCGCGTCGATCGCGTTGCTGAGCACCGGCGAGAGGTAGCCGACGGTCGAGCTGGCGACGACGACCAGCCAGGCGACCGCGAGGGCGATGCCGAAGATCGCGAAGGGCCACGGGTTCGGCGGCCGCCAGGTGCGGTGGACGTACCAGTAGGCGAGCGAGAGCGCGACCAGCACCGCGGCCATCGCGTGTGAGGTGAGGTGGTGGGTGACGACGATCGCCGCCATCGCCAGCACCACCGGCGCTCCCCAGGTGCGCAGCGCCTCCCGCGGCGCCGATTCGCGCTCGGCCAGGGCCATCATCGCCATCAGCAGCAGCGGCAGCGCCAGCGACTCGTAGGAGAACTGGGCGCCCCAGAAGAGGAAGTTGAAGTTGCCGGTGTAGATCGCGGCGCCGAGGCCGGCGGCGCGGGCGGAGCCGCTGACCCGCTGGAAGAGCAGAAACAGCGAGGCCAGCAGCAGCAGCCGCGCGGTGCCGATCAGGACCGCGCCGGCGACGTAGCTTGAGACGCCGGTCAGCGTCATCAGCGCCGAGGCGGCCCCCTCGAGGCCGGGGTAGTAGGGCGTCACCTCGAGGATCGGGTTGTTGCGGAAGAGTTCGTGGTGGTCGACGATCTGGTTTGCGTTGTAGGCGTGCACCAGCTCGTCGGAGAAGGTGAACATCGGCGCGTCGCGGAACAGCTTCACGCAGTACAGCGAGAAGCCCAGGAGCAGGACGAGGAGCAGTCGTTCGCGGGCCGAGGCCTCCTCGGCGGTGAGCCGGTAGAAGATCGGCACCGCCAGCAACAGGACGCCGGCCCAGAAGATCAGCGGCGAGGGGTCGAGGGCCGAGCGCGAGAGCGTGTTGGCGACCGAGCAGATCAGCAGCCCGAGGCCGGTGGTGAGGACGATCGGCGCCGCGTGGCCGATGCTGGTCGAGTCCCAGGGCCTGCCGGGGGCGTTGATCGGTCGCCTCACCGAGCCCGTGGAACGTCGCGCCGCGTCGGCCTCCATCCCCGTGACGGTAGCGGCGTCGGCGGCATCCCCGCCGGACCGGTCGGACATGGGGTTTCCCTGCCGCGTCAGGCGGCGGAGGCGGCGGCGTCGGGCTTCTGCGCCTCAGCGGCGACGCGCGCGGGGCGGTCGCGATGGATGCTGCGGCGCCGGCGCGCCTCGCGCAGGATCGTCCCCAGCACGCGGAAGCCGTCGCGGAAGGTCTTGAGGTTGCTCTGGCCCGAGATCCGCTCCTCCTCATAGCTCGGCACCTCGGTGATCTTCATCCCGGCGGCGGCGATGCGGAGGTTGATCAGCGTCTCCACCTCGAAGCCGGGGACGTCGAGCGAGATGAACGGCAGGCAGCGCGCCCAGAAGGCGTTGTAGCCGTAGCAGAGGTCGGTGAAGTGGGTCCCGTGCAGGACGTTGGCGGTGCCGCTGAGGAAGGCGTTGCCGAGGCTGCGGGTCCAGGTGATGTCGGCGCTGCCGCCGTCCTCGAGGAAGCGCGAGCCCTTGGCGAAGTCGGCGCCGGCCTCGAGGGCGGCGACGAAGCGGGGGATCTCGGCCGGGTCGGCGGAGCCGTCGGCGTCGAGCATGACGATCAGGTTGCCGGTCACGGCGGCGAAGCCGGTGCGGAAGGCGTCGCCCTTGCCGCGGCCGCTCTGGGTCGTGACGCGGATCCCGGGGTAGGCGCGGCGGGCGGCCTCGACGGTGTCGTCGCTGGAGTTGCCGTCGACGAGGATCACCTCGTGCAGGTCGGAGGGCAGGCGGCTCAGCACCTGGCCGATGTTCTTGCCCTCGTTCATCGCCGGGACGACGACGCTGACTTTGGTGCGGCGGCTGGCGCGGCGGTCGGGGCCGGTGTAGGGGATGGCGCCGCGGGTGGCGAGCGCCTCGACCTCGACCAGCGGCACGCCGCCGAGCTGGCTCGGCGTCACCGATTGGGCCTCGAGCAGGTCGAGCGGGCGGGGGAGGAGGCTGACGAGAACGCCGATCGACTTGAAGGCGCGGATCAGCTCCAGCAGCCCCTCGTCGTCGGCGTGCTGGCTGGAGATGACGACGCGGTCGGCGTGGTAGCGCTCCACCACCTCGAGCGCGGCGACTCGGCCGGAGGAGCCGGTGTCGCGCTCGGTCGGGGGCACGGTGCCGACGACGGTGGCGAAGCTCTTCAGCGGCGCGTAGGCGCGCAGTCGCTCGGCGGTCGCCTCGTCACCGACCAGAACCCAGCGCTCCTGGCGGTTGAGTCGCTGCAGGTAGGGGGAGCTGATGGCGCGGCAGGCCGTGTCGAGGGCGACGAAGCCGGCCCAGAGGGCGAGCTGCTCGCCGGCGGCGATCGAGGTCATCAGCGAGGCCGCCCAGGCGAAGATCGCGGCGACGACGAGGCGGATCACCGGCCAGCCGGCGCCATCTTCGCCGGCCAGTGCCGCCCGCACCGGCTGGGCGCCGTAGACGCCGAGCAGGCCGTAGACGCCGACGAGGATCAGCGGCGCGACCGGCAGCGCGGGGAAGACCGAGGCGCCGCTGAGCAGCGCGATCGCGGCCAGGGCTACGGAGGAGGAGGCGAAGTCGATGGCGGGGAGGAGCCACCAGCCGGCGCCGCGGCGGGCGAGCGGCATCGTCCCCAGCGTGGGCCGGTCCTGGACCAGCGCTTCGCGCCGCGCCGGCTGTGCTCGGAAGGGGTTCTCGAGGGGAAGTTCGCTTGGGGGTTGCATGGGGCCGAGGGAGGGGGTCCTGGTATGGGTTCTAAGGCGGCGGATGGGCGAGGGTTGCGGTCAGCTGTCCTCCGTATCGGCAGCCGCTTTGGATCACGTTAGCGGCTGCAAGCCGACGCGCGAACAGCGCTGGGGTCACGGCGTGCGGCCCTGCAAGAAATGGGTGCACCCGAACCCCAGAAGTTTGTTTTTCCCGCGAATTACACGGATTTTCCTAGAGCCCGTAGGCCTCGGCCAGCTCCGGGTCCTTCTCGGCGAGCATTTCCGCCAGGCTCGACCATCACCTTGCACTGCTTCCAGGTCGCGTCGTCCTGCATCTTGCCGTCGATCATGTGGACGCCGCGGCCGTCGGGGATCGCCTCGAGCACCTTCTTGGCGAACCGGACCTCCTCCGGCGGCGGGCTGAAGACCTTCTTGGCGATGTCGATCTGCACCGGGTGCAGCGACCAGGCGCCGACGCAGCCCATCAGGAAGGCGGCGCGGAACTGGGTCTCGCAGCCGGCGGTGTCCTTGATGTCGCCGAACGGCCCGTAGAAGGGCAGGATGCCGGTCGCCGCGCAGGCGTCGACCATGCGGGCGATCGAGTAGTGCCAGAGGTCCTGCTGGGCGCTGACGCGGTCGGCCTCGGGGTTCTCCGGGTCGTCCGGGTCCTCCATCACGCGGTAGCCGGGGTGGCCGCCGCCGACGCGGGTCGTCTTCATCCGCCGCGAGGCGGCGAGGTCGGCCGGGCCGAAGCTCATTCCCTGCATGCGCGGGCTGGCGGCGGCGATCTCCTCGAGATTGGTGACGCCCGAGCGCGGTCTCGAGGATGGCGTGGATCAGGATCGGCCGGTCCAGCTTCGCCTTCGCCTCGAGCTGGGCGAGCAGGCGGTCGACGTAGTGGATGTCCCACGGCGCCCTCGACCTTGGGCACCATCACCACCTCGAGCTTGTCGCCGATCTCGCCGACCAGGGTGGTCAGGTCGTCGAGCACCCAGGGGCTCTCCAGCGAGTTGACCCGGGTCCAGAGCGAGGTCTGGCCGAAGTCCGACTCCTTCGCCGCCTTGATCAGGCCCTGGCGCGCGGCCTCCTTGCGGTCGAAGGGGATCGCGTCCTCGAGGTTGCCGAGCAGGATGTCGGTCTTCTGGGCGATGTCGCCGGCCTTGGCGACCATCTTCTCGTTCGAGAAGTCGAGGAAGTGGATCATCCGCGAGGGGCGGACGGGGATCTCGCGCAGCGGCTCCGGCGCGCCCATCGCCAGCGGGTGGAAGAAGTCTCTGGGGTTTCTCAAGCTGCTCCTCGGTCGGCGTTCTTCAAGTAGGCGAAGGGGAATCTAATAAGTCGCGCCCGTTTGCCGCCTGCCGCGCCCGTAGATTGGGTGGCAATGGAGGGTGCCGAGCGCGACAGCACTCAGGACTGGCTGGTGCCGGCTGGCGCCGCGCCGCCGCTGCTGAGCGAGCTGGAGCTGAAGGTCGACGCGGCGCTGGCGATCGCCAGGGCCTCGGAGGCCGGGGTCAGCGCCGTCGGCGAGGCGGCGCTCGACGCCGCCCGCCAGGCCCGGCGCGCGGCCGAGCTGGCCGAGAGCGCCAGCGCCGCGGCCCTGGAGGCGAGCCGGGCCGTCTCGGCGGGCAGCGTCCGGGCGGTGCCGGAACCGGTCGAAGCCGAGGCCTTCGAGGTGGCGGCGGTCGAACCGATCCTCACCGAGGTGGCGCGGCCGGTCCACAACGGCGACGGCGGCGAGGACGAGGCGCTGCGCCGCTTCGCCGAGCGGGCGGACCGCGTCGCGGCGCGCTTGCGGGCTGTCTGATCACCAACCTCAGCGCCGGCCGGCCCGCCGCCGGGTTCAGGCGCCCACGGACTGTGGGTGTCGGCTCCAGCGCCGCAGCAGCGCCATCGCGAGCCTGTCGCCCAGATCCCAGCCGTGGGGCAGCGGCTCGCCGTCGAGCGAGCGGGCCGAGGAGACGCCGCGCACCGAGCCGGTGAGGAGTATCTCGTCGGCGGCGAGCAGCTCGTCGCGGTGGATCGCCCGCTCGCGCACCGGTACGCCGAGGTCGCGGGCGACGTCGAGCACCCGGGCGCGGGTGACGCCGGGGAGGATGCGGCCGTCCAGCGGGGGTGTGGAGATGACGCCGTCGCGGACGACGAAGACGTTCGCCCAGCCGGCCTCGAGCACCTCGTCGCCCGCGTCGAGCAGCAGTGGCACCTCGCCGGCGGCCAGCTGGGGGAGGCGGGAACGGTCCCGCCACTTGTGCCCGCCGAGCCCGCCGTCGAGGCGGACGCTGCGCAGGGCCGGGCTGTTCTCACGGCTCGGAAAGACGATCGCCGGGTCGACCTTCTCGACGGTCGCCCGGCAGCGGAGGCGACCCCCCTCGTCCGGGGCGATCGTCAGCCGCAGGCGTCCGGTCCCGACCCCGGCGGCTCGCTCCCGCGCCAACTCGGGCACCTCGCCGGGGAGATCGGTCCCGAACAGGTCGCGAACGCTGCCGCCCATGCGTCCGAGGTGCGCCTCGAGCTCGACCGGGTGGCCGTCGAGGACCAGCAGCGTCTCGAACACGCCCTGGGACCGGTCGGGCTTGGGGGCGGTCGTCATCGCAGGGGTATTTTGCTTGCTCGGTGCCCCCGGCGATGCGAACGCTGCTGATCGACAACTACGACTCCTTCACCTACAACCTCTTCCAGCTGCTCTGGGAGGTGAACGGCAGCGAGCCGGTCGTCGTCCGCAACGACGAGGCGAGCTGGGAGGAGTTGGCGCGGCGTGGGTTCGACGCCGTGGTCGTCTCACCGGGCCCGGGACGGCCGGAGCGCGCGCGGGACTTCGGCGTCTGCGCCGAGGCGATCCTGCGCTGCGAGCTGCCGCTGCTCGGCGTCTGCCTCGGCCATCAGGGCCTTGGCTGGGTCCACGGCGGCGCCGTCGTCCATGCGCCCGAGGCGTTGCACGGGCGGGTCCGCGCCGTCGAGCATTCGGGGTCGCCGCTCTTCGCCGGCATCCCCCGCCGCTTCGACGCGGTCCGCTACCACTCGCTCTGCCTGGCGCGGCCACTGCCCGACTGCCTCGAGGAGATCGCCTGGTCGGATGACGGTGTGCCGATGGCGATCGCCCACCGGTCCCGTCCCCAGTGGGGCGTGCAGTTCCACCCCGAGTCGGTCGCCGCCCAGCACGGCCGTCGCCTGCTCGCCAACTTCCGCGACCTGGCGCTCGGCGACCGCGGGGCGCTGGAGCGGGCGCCGACCGCCGGTCGACGTGGCGGTTTCCTCAACCATGGGTTGAGGAAACCGCCACAGCGGGACCCTGACGGGCGCTGCGAGCTGCGCTGGCGGCGATTGGCGGGGGCAACCGATGCCGAGGCGGCGTTCGTGGCGCTCTACGGGGAGAGCGAGGGCGCATTCTGGCTTGACGGAGCCGCCGCGGGCGAGGACGGGCGCTTCTCGTTCATGGGCGACGCGAGCGGGCCGCTCGCGTCGACGATCGCCTACGACGTCGCGACGACGACGCTCACCGTGGAGCGAGGCGGCAGGACCGAGGTCGTCCGCGAGCCGATCCTCGATTACCTCGACCGTGAGCTGCGGCGGCTGCGGCCGGCGCGGCTGCCGGAGCTGCCCTTCGCCTTCGACTGCGGGTTCGTCGGCTACCTCGGCTACGAGCTGAAGGCGGACTGCGGCGGTCGTCTCGCCCACCGCTCCCCGCATCCCGACGCCACCCTGGTCTTCGCCGACCGCCTGCTCGCCTTCGACCACGAGCTCGGCCACACCTATCTGCTCGCCCTTGCGGAGGCCGGCGAGGACGGGCGGGCTGAGGCGTGGATCGAGGAGACGGCGGCGGCGCTCGGCGCCGCGGCGCCCCCGGCCGCGCCTGGGACGGCCGCGGCGGCCGGCGCGGTGGGCGCGACCGCCGCCCCCCGCCGCGACCCCGCTCCCGCCGGCCTCGACCGCGCCTCCGCCGACCTGGGCCTCGGCTTCGCCCGCTCGCGCCGGCGCTACCTCGACGACATCGCCGCCTGCGAAACCCATCTGCTGGCGGGGGAGAGCTACGAGCTCTGCCTCACCAATGCGATCAGTGCCGACGTCGACGCCGAGCCGTTCGACCTCTACCGTCGGCTGCGCCGGGTCAACCCGGCGCCCTTCGCCGCCTACCTGCGCTGCGGCGACCTCGCCGTGCTCAGCTCCTCCCCCGAGCGCTTCCTCGCGGTCGGCCGCGAGGGCGGGGTGGAGGCGCGGCCGATCAAGGGCACCTGCAGGCGCGGGGAGGACGCCGCCGAAGACGCCCGCCTCGCTGCCGCTCTCGCCGCCGACGAGAAGAACCGGGCCGAGAACCTGATGATCGTCGACCTCCTGCGCAACGACCTCGGCGCCGTCTGCGAGGCCGGTAGCGTCGAGGCGCCTTCGCTGATGGAGGTCGAGACCTACGAGACCGTCCACCAGCTGGTCTCCACCGTGCGCGGCCGCCTGCGCGAGGGCCTGGCCGCGGCGGACTGCGTCCGCGCCTGCTTCCCCCCGGGCTCGATGACAGGGGCGCCGAAGCTGCGCACCGTGGAGATCCTCGACCGCCTGGAGGGGGCGGCGCGGGGGGTCTACTCGGGCGCGATCGGCTACTTCGGCCTCGGCGGCGGCTGCGACCTCAGCGTCGCCATCCGCACGATCGTCCTCGCCGGCGGCCGCGCCTCCGTCGGTGCCGGCGGCGCCATCGTCCTCGGCTCCGAGGCCGAGGACGAGTACGAGGAGATGCTGCTGAAGGCGGCGGCGCCGCTGCGGGCGATCGACCCCGGCCTCGACCCCGCGTCTATATCCTTGGCCGACCGGCTCCGCGGTACCGATTCGACGCCGCAGGCTTCCGTCCCCGACTTCACGAGCTAGGAGAAATGGCCGTAGACATCGTGTCTTTCAGCGAGCAGACCGAGGACCAGCGCGCGATCACCGAGATGGTCCGGCAGTTCGCCGACGAGCAGATCATCCCCAACGCCGAGCACTACGACCACGAGGATTCCTTCCCGGAGCCGATCGTCGAGCAGATGAAGGAGCTCGGCCTCTTCGGGGTGACGATCCCGGAAGAGTACGGCGGCATGGGCCTCGACCTGACGACCTACGCGATGATCGTCGAAGAGCTCTCGCGCGGCTGGATCTCGATCTCCGGCGTCGTCAACACCCACTTCATCGGCTCCTACCTGCTGATGAAGTTCGGCACCGACGAGCAGAAGGAGTACTTCCTGCCGAAGATGGCGACGGGCGAGATCCGCGCCGCCTTCTCGCTCTCCGAGCCCGAGGTCGGCTCCGACGTCCAGGGCATCAAGGCCACCGCCAAGCAGGGCGAGGACGGCAGCTGGGAGCTGAACGGGCAGAAGATGTGGGTCACCAACGGGCTCGGCTCCGGCGTCGTCTTCGTGCTGATGAAGACCGACCCGAAGGCCGAACCGGCCTACAAGGGGATGACCTGCTTCATCACCGAGAAGGAGCCCTGGAAGGAAGTCAACGAGGGCGACTTCGCCGGCCTGACGATCCCGCCCAAGATCAAGAAGATGGGCTACAAGGGCGTCGAGTCGACCGAGCTCGTCTACGACGGCTACCGCTGCCCGCCCGAGCGCGTGCTCGGCGGCGAGGCGGGGGTCGGCGAGGGCTTCGTGCAGATGATGGACGCGCTCGAGGTCGGCCGCGTCAACGTCGCCGCCCGCGGCGTCGGCATCGCCCAGCGGGCGCTGGAGCTGGCCCTCCGCTACAGCCAGGAGCGCAAGACCTTCGGCAAGCCGATCGCCCAGCACCAGGCGATCCAGTTCAAGCTCGCCGACATGGCGACCAAGATCGAGGCGGCCCGCCTCGTCACCCGCAAAGCGGCGCGGATGAAGGACGCCGGCGAGCGCTCCGACCTCGAGGCCGGGATGGCCAAGCTCCTCGCCTCGGAGACCGGCAAGGAGTGCGTCGAGGAGTGCTTCCGCATCCACGGCGGCTACGGCTACTCGAAGGAGTACGAGATCGAGCGCCTCTACCGCGACGCGCCGCTGCTGCTGATCGGCGAGGGGACCTCGGAGATCCAGCGCATGGTGATCGGCAAAAAGCTGCTGCAGAGGCACAGGATCTAGATGGGGCGCGGCTAGCGAATGGCATCGACCGCCGACTTGATCCGCACCGCCGTCGAGCGATTCCAGGCCGAGGTCCCCGCCCTGCAGAAACTGAAACTGGTCTTCGGCCTCGAGCTGAAAGCCAAACACGACATCCAGCTCTACCGGGTCGAGCTGCCGGGGCCGAAGATCAGCAAGGACCTGGCTCAGGACGAGCGGGTGCTGGTCGAAATCGACCGCCCGCAGTTCAACGAGCTGGCCGAGAAAGGCACGATCAAGAGCTACCGCAAGGCGGTCGAGACCGGCCACATCAAGGCCTCGGGCGACTCCAACGTGCTGAAGCTGATCGCCCAGGTCGTCGAACGCCAAGAGGAACGCGCGAAGCTGAAAAAAGTCCACTAGCCGCCGCGCGGCGAGTGGGCTTCAGAGGCGGGCCAGGTTGTCGGCCTCGATGCCGCGGGTGACGCCGCGGAAGTCGATCACCTGGGCCGCCTTGGCGACGACCTCCCCGTAGTCGATGCCGGGGTGGGCGGTGACGATCGCCACCAGGTCCGCCGCCGCCAGCCCCTGCTCGAGGTCGACCGAGGCGAGCTCGTGGCCGCGCAGCTCGGGCACGAAGGGGTCGTGGTAGGAGACGTCGCCGCCGAGGTCCTGGAGGCGGCCGATGATCTTCAGCGCCGGCGATTCGCGGGTGTCGCCGACGCCGCCCTTGTAGCTGGCGCCGAGGATGAGGATGCCGCTGCCGTTGACCGGCTTGCCGACCGTGTTGAGGGCGCGCTCGATGCGCTCGACGCAGAACGCCGGCTGGGCCTGGTTGACTTTGCCGGCGAGCTCGACGAACTCCGGGTAGAAGTCGAGCTGGCGGGCGCGGAAGGCGAGGTAGAAGGGATCGACCGGCAGGCAGTGGCCGCCCATCCCGGGCCCGGGCTCGAAGCGCATGAAGCCGAACGGCTTGGTCGCGGCGGCGTCGACTACCTCCCAGACGTCGATCCCGAGGCGGTCGCAGAGCTGGGAGAGCTCGTTGACGAGGGCGATGTTGACCGAGCGGAAGATGTTCTCCAGCAGCTTCGCCAGCTCAGCCGCCTCCGGCGAGGTGAGGGCGATCACCTCGTCGCAGATCAGCTCGTAGAGCTGGCGCGCCCGCTCGGTCGAGGCGTCGGTGATGCCGCCGACCAGCTTCGGCGTGGTCCGCACCGTGTACTCGGTGTTGCCGGGGTCGATCCGCTCCGGCGAGAAGGCGAGGTGGAAGTCGCTGTCGGCGGCGAGGCCCGAGCGCTCGAGGATCGGCTGCAGCCGCTCGCGCGTGGTCCCCGGGTAGGTGGTGGACTCCAGCACCACCAGTTGGCCGGCGCCAAGCACCTCGGCCAGGGCCGCGGCGGAGTCCTCGAGGTAGGTGAGGTCGGGCTCGCGCGAGTCGGTCAGCGGCGTCGGCACGCAGATGATCACCGTCTCGCAGTTGCCGAGGTCGGCGTAGTCGGCGGTGGCGCGGAGACGCTCGCCGAGCGGCGCCAGGGCCTCGCTGGGGATGTCCTCGATGTAGCTGCGGCCGCCGTTCAGCGCCTCGACCTTGGCCGGGTCGACGTCGAGCCCGACGACCCCGTGCCCGGCTTCGGCGAAGGCGACTGCCAGTGGCAGGCCAACGTAGCCGAGCCCGATGATCCCGATCTGCATCAGCGCGAGTCTAGAGGGACGATCCGCCCTATCGCCGCGCCGGAGGAGATGCGGCAGATAGCATCCGCCGCGCCAACGAAAGGGAGACGAAAGCGAGCATGACCGAGACGTACGACCTGACCACCGACCAGGCAGAGCGCGAGGCATCGGGCGCCCACAGCTACGGCCGCTACCTCGAGGAGTTCGAGGTCGGCGCCGTCTACAAGCACTGGCCGGCGAAGACCGTGACCGAGGCGGACGACCACCTCTTCTGCCTGATCACGATGAACCACCACCCGCTGCACATCAACGACGTCTACGCCAAGGGCTCCCAGCAGGGCCGCAACGTCGTCGTCGGGCCGCTGGTCTACTCGCTGGCCCTGGGGATGTCGGTCTCCGACGTCTCCGGCAAGGCGATCGCCAACCTGGCGACCGAAGAACTGAGCCACCCGAACCCGGTCTTCCACGGCGACACCCTCTTCTGCGAGACCGAGGTGCTCGACGTCAAGCCCTCGAAATCAAAGCCCGACCGCGGCATCGTCAAGGTCCACACCCGCGTCCTCAACCAGGACGGCGTCCTCGTCGCCGAGTTCAAGCGCCTGGTGCTGGTCCCGAAGAAAGACCCGGGCGAGTCGCCCGAAGCCGCCGCCGACAACGTCGACTGAGCCGCAGCGGCGGGGGACCCCCGCGGGCCCCATCGCCACCTGACCGAAGTCGCGCTTCCGCGCGACTGCGAGCGCGAACTCGGCACGATCTGCGCGCCCCACAGGCGCCCCTCTCGGCCAGGCTGGCGGCATGCCCCGCCAACCCCCCGAACTGCATCAAATTCTGGCCTTCGCGGGGCCAGAATTTGATGCAGTTCGTTCTGGGGTTGGGGATACCGGGATCATTCGTGGCCTGGCGGAGCGGCAGCACGGGGTCTTGGCTCGGTGGCAGCTGCTGGATCTCGGGATTTCGCCCAAGGCTGTTCGGAGTCGCGTTGAGCGCGGGGTGTTGATCCCGCTCTTCCAAGGTGTCTACGCGTTGGGCCACTCGCGTCTTGCGCCGCAGGGAAGGTGGATGGCCGCTGTCCTCGCCTGCGGTCCGGGAGCCGTTCTGTCGCATTTCAGCGCTGGCCGCCTCTGGGGTATCTGCGGCTCCGGCCGGAAGATCGAGGTGATGCGGCGGTCGGGTGGCTTCAAGCCCGCGGGGCACCCGGGCGTGAGGCTCCACCAGACTCGGCGCTTGGAGCCGTTCGAAGTGACCCTGGAGGGTGGTATCCCCATCGCTGCAATGGAGAGGGTGCTCCTCGACCTCGCCGCCTGTACCGACGCGAAGCGACTCGAGCGCGTCCTTGTCCAGGCCTACAAGCGGGACGGCTTCTCGTGGGATCGGCTGGCCCGGATCCTCGGCCGCACCCGTGGGCGCAAGGGGGCCGCGAAGCTGCGAAGGATCGCGGCGGAGGTCGATCCCGAGGCACTGGAGACGAAATCCATCACGGAGATCGACTTCTTCGCCCTGTGTCGGGAGGCGAGCCTTCCCGCTCCAGTTTCGAACGTTCTCGTCGCCGGCCACTTGGTCGACTTCCTTTGGCCTGCCCAGAAGGTGGTCGTCGAAACGGACAGCTGGGCCTTTCACGGCGACCACCCCACCTTCGAGAAGGACCACCAGACCGATGTCGACCTGAAGGCGGAGGGCTACGACGTCCACCGCACCACCTACAAAATGCTCGACCGCGACCCCGATCCCTTTCTCCACAACGTCCGCCAGGCCCTTCGCCACCGAACTGCATCAAATTCTGGCCCTAGAGGGGCCAGAATTTGATGCAGTTCCAAAGGGGTTGGGCGGGCGGTTAGTGGGCCTCGCCGGAGGCGTGGGCCGGGGGGCGGGACTCCTCGGCCAAGGAGGTGATCTCCAGCTGGCCCTCGGCGGCGTCTTCCAGGACCTCGGTCGCCTCCTGGGCGGAGCGGGCGTAGAGCTCGACCAGGAGGTGGACGACGATCTGCTCGTCGTCGTGCTTGTGGAAGCGGACGTGGGTGAAGAACTCGCGCACGCCGGCGTCGCCGAAGGCGCCGTAGGTGAGGAACTCGATCGCCTCAGGGCCGGAGCAGCTCTCGACCCGGTCCTGGTCGACGGTGACCGTGCAGGAGGCGACCCAGGGGGTGCCGGCGACCATCCGTGGCCAGCGGTCTTCGATCGGCACCACGTGGTCGCCCTCGAAGGTGAGGTGGGGCTGGTCGTGCATGCAGTCGAGGCACTGGACGACCGATTCCTGGACCTCGTCGACGCCGTCGGCGAGGGCGCCGCTGTCGGGGTCGACGCGGCGGATCGCGTCGTAGTGGATCTGGATCTCGAGGTTCTGGGACCAGCAGCGATAGCAGCGCAGCCAGGCGGACCGGTCCCCGTTCAGCTCGCTCATGGCTTCATTGTGGCGAGGCGGGCGCCTCGGTGTCCACTTGTAGCGCGGCGGGGACGGATCAGGCGGGGGCGCCGGCGCGCTGGCCGACGAGGTCGACGATCTCGCCCATGATCTTGTTCACGTCGAAGTCCTTCGGCGTGTAGACGCCGGCGACGCCGGTCTCGCGCAGGCGCTCGGCATCGGCCGCGGGGATGATCCCGCCGACGACGACGGGCACCTCGACGTCCTCCTCCCGCAGCAGCCGCACGACCTCGGGGATCAGCTCCAGGTGGGAGCCGGAGAGGATCGAGAGGCCGACCACGTCGACGTCCTCCTGCAGCGCCGACTCGGCGATCTCCTCCGGGGTCAGGCGGATGCCCTGGTAGATCACCTCCATGCCGACGTCGCGGGCGCGCACGGCGATCTGCTCGGCGCCGTTGGAGTGGCCGTCGAGGCCGGGCTTGCCGACCAGGATCTTGATCCGGTGGCCGATCGTCCCGGAGACCTCGTCGACGCGGGCGCGGATCTCGTCCAGCTGCTCGGCGGTCACTTGGCGGCGCCGCGCCGCTGACCCCGGTCGGGCCGCGGTAGGCGCCGAAGGCCTCGCGCAGGACCGCGGACCACTCGCCGGTGGTCGCGCCCGCCCTGGCGGCGGCGATCGTCGCCGGCATGATGTTCTCGCCGTCGTTCGCGGCGACCCGGGCCAGCTCGGCCAGCGCCGCCTCGACCGCGTCGGGGTCGCGCCCGGCCTTCCACTCCTCCAGCGCCGCGACCCGCTCGCGCTCGACCTCGGGGTCGGGGGTGAGGATGCCGCCGTCGGCGCCGGCGGTGAGCGGGGAGCCCTCGGTCTCGACGTGAAGACGTTCTGGCCGATCACCTTCTGCTCGCCGCGCTCGATCCGCGCCACCCGCTCGCGGTGGGACTCGACCAGGCGCGCCTTCATGTAGGGGACGGCCTTGACGGCGCCGCCGTGCTCCTCGACCACGGCCATCTCGGCGCGGGCGCCCTCGATCAGCTCGGCGACCAGGCCGTCCATCACGACCGAGCCCTCGAAGATGTCGGGGTACTCGAGCAGGTCGGTCTCGTTCGGCGAGCACCTGCTGGATCCGCAGGCTCCACTGCTGGTCCCAGGGGCGGGGCAGGCCGAGCGCCTCGTTCCAGGCGGGGAGCTGGATCGCGCGGGCGCGGGCGTCGCGGCTGAGCGTGACCGCGAGCGCCTCGAGCACGATCCGCTGGACGTTGTTCTCCGGCTGCGCCTCGGTCAGGCCGAGGCGAGTTGACCTGGACGCCGTAGCGGAAGCGCAGCATCTTCTCGTCGGTTACGCCGTAGCGCTCGCGGCCGATCTCTTCCCACAGCTCGGCCATCGCCCGCAGCTTCGCGTGCTCCTCGATGAAGCGGACGCCGGCGTTGACGAAGAAGGAGATCCGGCCGAAGACCTTGGGGAAGTCCTCCTCGGCGACCTGGCCGCGCGCCTTGACCTCGTCGAGCACGGCGATCGCGGTGGAGAGCGCGTAGGCGATCTCCTGCACCGGCGTCGCCCCGGCCTCCTGCAGGTGGTAGCTGCAGATGTTGGTCGGGTTCCAGCTTCGGGATCTCGTTGACGCTGAAGGCGACCATGTCGGCGATCAGCCGCATCGAGGGCTCGGGCGGGAAGGCGTAGGTGCCGCGCGAGAGGTACTCCTTGATGATGTCGTTCTGGGTCGTGCCGGTGAGCTTGTCGCGCTCGACGCCGTTCTCCTCGGCGACGGTGACGTAGAGGCCGAGCAGCCAGGCGGCGGTGGCGTTGATCGTCATCGAGGTGTTCATCTCGTCGAGCGGGATGCCGTCGAGCAGCTGGTGCATGTCGCCCTTGTTGGCGATCGAGACGCCGACCTTGCCGACCTCGCCGCGGGCGAGGACGTGGTCGGGGTCGTAGCCGGTCTGCGTCGGCAGGTCGAAGGCGACCGAGAGGCCGGTCTGGCCCTTGGCGAGGTTGCGTGCGGTAGAGCTCGTTGGAGCGCTTGGCGTCGGAGTGGCCGGCGTAGGTGCGCATCACCCAGGGGCGATCGCGCTCGGGAAGTCGGTGGTCGCTCATGCGCTTAATGATATTTGCGGTGGCAGCTCGGCGCGTGGGGTCGGTCACGCTGGGCCGAAATCCCCCGTTCAACCCCCTTCGGCCCGCATCTTTGCGCCATGACTGTGTTTAGGCTGCGACGGGCGCCCCTCCCGAGTTTTGATGAAGAAGCGACCGATAGCCACCCTCCTCGCCGCGCTCGCCGTCGGCCTCCTCGCCTGCGCCAGCGCCGGCGCGGCGATGGTCGGGATCTACCGCAACGGCATGGAATCGACCGCCCAGCGCGGCCAGCTGGTCAAGCTCTCCGGGCGCAGCTGCGCCCGCGGCGGCGCTGAGGACGCGCTGCGGATCACCGTCGGCAAGCGCACCGACGCCTGCTCCTACCGCACCCCGGTGCTCGGCCGCGACCTCGAGATCGCCGCCACCGAGCGCCTGCTCAGCGGCACCCCGAAGGCGCTGCAGCGAAAGGCCTACCTGGCCGTCGAGCTGCGGGCCGGGGCAGGGGCCAAGTACGCGCTGCTGGTCTACCCGCTGCAGCGCAAGGTGCAGCTGATCAAGGTCACCGCCGAAGGGACCAAATACCTGGCGATCGAAAAGAACGTCGAGACGGTGATGGGCGTCAACGAGGCCAACGTGCTGCGGCTGCGCGCGGTCAACGCCACCAGCGGCCCGGAAAAGGGCCAGGCGATGCTGAGCGGCTACGTCGGCAAGACGCTCGCCGTCGAAGCGACCGACGAAGGCGCCGGCGAGCTGACCGGGCGCGCCTCGGCGATCTCGGTCGGGGCGCCGAAGAACGCGGAGGGCGTCGTCGCCAGCGTCGACGACATCGTCGTCCGCGTCCCCAGTCCCTTCTAGCCGCCCAGCGCGACGCGATCGGCGATCGCCGGCCGCGGCGGGAATGGGACCTCTTCGTGGACCGCGGCTGAGACCAGGCGGGTATAGACGCCGGCCCCGGCCGGGGTCAGGTGGATGTCGTCCCAGAGCAGCCCGTCCTCCGATGTGGCCGCCGCGCGCCAGTCGATCAGGGTCGTGTGGGGCCAGTCGCGGGCGGCTTCGGCGAGCGCACGGTTGGACTCTTCGACCCAGCTCACCGGGGCGTGGTCGTTGATCAGGAAGAGATGGCCGATCCCCGCCGTCGCCTTCTGGATCGCTCCCATGTCTTCGCCGTAGAGCGGGCCGTTGTTGCCCATCTGGATGATCAGCGCGTCGGGGGCGTGGCCTTCGCGGCGCAGGCGCTGGACGATCTCGACGAATTCGTTTGCCTGCCGGCTGACTTTCGCGCTCATCGAGAAGCCGGGGCCGAGCCGCGTCGCAAGCCTTTCCGCGGCTCCGATCATCACCGAGTCGCCGAGGGCGACGATGCGGGGGTGCTCGGTAGGTGGGGCCGCTTCCAGCTTCGAGCTGCCGCCCGCATCGGCCCGCTCTTCTTCAGCTGGGCCGTCCGTGGGCCTGACGATCGCCACCTCGGCGGTCGAGGCGGCGGCGGAGTCGACGTGGTGGCTGTCGCCGCTGACGATGCCGCTCCAGCCGACCACGACGACGATCATCAGCACCGCCGCCAGCAGCGCCGGGCGCGCCACCCGCATCCAGCGCTCGGGCACGGCCGGCAGCTTCGCCTTGCCGCGGAAAGGCAGCTCGACGTAGCGGTAGGAGAGGTCCGCCAGCGCCAGCACCGCTGCCAGCTGCAGCGGGATCAGCACGCCGCGGGGCAGGTCGACGTCGAGGCCGGGCCGGGTCAGCGCCAGCACCGGCCAGTGCCAGAGGTAGAAGCTGTAGCTGCGCAGTCCGAGCCAGAGCGCCGGCGCCCGGCCGAGCAGGCTTCCGAGACGCGCCGCCGGGTGGGCGAGCACAGCCACGAGCAGCGCCGTGGCGATCGCCAGCCAGAGGTAGCGGCCGTGGTAGAGCGCCAGGTCGTAGTCGTGGACGCGGACGAAGCTGAGCAGGACGTAGGCGAGGGCCAGCACCCCGACCGCGTCGAGGATCGGCCCCACGCGACGCCCGTAGGAGTGGCGGCGCAGCTCGATCGGGCTCCAGACGAGGGCCAGGGCGACCCCGGCCAGCAACCCGACCGCGTGGGTGTCGGTGCCGTAGTAGACGCGGGAGGCGTCGCTGCCGGGGTCGAAGAGGATCCAGGCCAGCGCCACCGAGCCCAGCGCCCCGGCCAGCACCCCGAGCAGCAGCCGGGTGCGCCCGAACAGCTTCATCCCGGCGGCGAAGACCAGCGGCCAGAAGAGGTAGAACTGCTCCTCGACCGAGAGCGACCAGAGGTGGGTGAACAGCGACGGGCGCTGGAACTGGTCGAAGTAGGACTGGTCGCCGAAGACGAAGTGCCAGTTGGCGAAGTAGGCGAGCGAGGCGACGGCGTCGCCGCGCAGCTCGTCGATCCGGTCCGGCTCGGCGATCGCCCCGACGACGATCGTCACCGCGATCAGCACGCCGACCGCCGGCAGCAGCCTCCGCGCCCGTCGCAGCCAGAAGCGGCCGAGGCTGACGTGGCCGCCGCCGCGGAACTCGCGCAGCAGCAGCGAGGTGATCAGGAAGCCGCTGATGACGAAGAAGAGGTCGACGCCGAGGAAGCCGCCGGGCATCCAGTTGACCCGCGCGTGATAGAAGAAGACCGCGAGTACGGCCAGGGCACGGAGAGCGTCGATTCCAGGCAGGTAGGGAAAGCGGCTGTCCAGGGGACGGCTGATCCGTCCATAATGGCGGGCGATGTCGACGACGACGGTCGAGCGTCCGCGCACCTCGGGACCCGGCTCCGGCCTTGGCGGGAACTGGCGCGTGATCGTTCGCAACGACAACCACAACACCTTCGAGCACGTGGCGCAGACGCTGGCGCGGGTGCTGCCTGGGGTCAGCCTCGAGCAGGGGCACCGGATCGCCGACCAGATCCACCACGGCGGCCAGGCGATCGTCTGGACCGGGCCGCGCGAGCCGGCCGAGCACTACTGGCAGCAGCTCGAGGCGGCAGGGCTGACGATGGCCCCGCTGGAGCGGGCGTGAACCGCAGCCGCCGATGAGAGCAAGCAAGCGGCGCCTGGTGGGGCTGGCCGCCCTCGCCTCGATCCTCCTGCTCGCCGCCGCCGCGCCCGCCGCCGCGGAGACGCTTCCGAGCGGCTTCCGCGACTCGGTCGTCTTCGACAACCTCGAAGAACCGACGGCGATGGCCTTCGCGCCCGACGGCCGCGTCTTCATCGCCGAAAAGTCGGGCAAGATCCTCCTCTATTTCGGCCTCTATGACGGCAGCCCGGAAGTCTTCGACGACCTCCGCACCGAGGTCTACGACAGCGGCGACCGCGGCCTGCTCGGCCTCGCCGTCGACCCGCAGTTCAGCAGCGGCAGGCCCTACGTCTACGCGCTCTACACCTACGACCACCTGCTCGGCGACCCGGCGCCGGCGCCGAAGTGGGGCGCACCCGACCAGAGCGGCGACGCCTGCCCGAAACCGCCCGACGCCGATGTCGACGCCTGCCCGGTCAGCGGGCGGCTCGTCCGCATCACCGCCGCCGACAACGAAGCGAGAGCCGAAAAAACGCTGGTCGAGGACTGGTGCCAGCAGAACTCCTCGCACTCGATCGGCAACCTCGAGTTCGGCCCCGAAGGGGCGCTCTTCGCCAGCGGCGGCGACGGGGCGAGCTTCAACGCCTCCGACTACGGCCAGTTCGGCTGGCCGCTGAAGAACCAGTGCGGCGACCCGCCCGCCCCGGCTGGCACCGCGCTGGTGGCGCCGGCGGCGGAAGGGGGCTCGCTGCGCTCGCAGGACGTCCTCACCCCGGAAGGGCTGGGTGGCGCCGACCCGACCAGCCTCGACGGCTCGCTGATCCGGATCGACCCCGACAGTGGCGAAGGCCTGGCCGGCAACCCTCTCGCCGCCAGCTCCGACCCCAACGCGCGGCGGATCATCGGATTCGGCTTCCGCAACCCGTTCCGCTTCGCGATCAACGCCGCGACCGAAGAGGTCTACGTCGCCAACGTCGGCAACGGCACCGACGAGGAGCTGGACCGCTTCCCGCTACAGCCGGCCCAGGCCTACAACTCCGGCTGGCCCTGCTTCGAAGGGGCGGCGGTCAACCCGGGCTTCTACTGGATTCCGGTCGACGCCTGCGATCGCCTCTACGAAGACCCGGGAAGCACGGCGACGCCGTTCCTCTACTACGACCACGCCGCCGGGGTCACCCCGGAAGACCCCTGCCCCTACTACTACGGCTCGGCGATCTCCGGCGCCGCCTTCTACGCCGGCGGTTCCTACCCGTCGACCTACGACGGGGCGCTCTTCTTCGCCGATTCGGTGCGGGGCTGCATGTACGTGATGCGCGCCGACGGGGACGGCGAGCCGGACCCGCTGACGACGGCGCCCTTCATGACCGACGCCGGCCCCTATCCGGGGGTCGACATCGCCACCGGCCCCGGCGGCGACATCTTCTACACCAGCCTCGTCGGCGAAGGCCAGGGCCCCTACTCGGGCTCGATCCACCGCATCTCCTACGACCCCGGCGCCCCGGCGGCGCGCCTCGCGGCCAGCGTCCGCTGGGGAGAGCTGCCACTGAAAGTGAAATTCGACGCGGGCGACTCGACCGACCCCGACGACGAAGCGCTGCAGTTCGCCTGGGACCTCGACGGCGACGGTTCCTTCGAGACGCCGGACGGCGAAGAACGCACGCGCGAATACGAAACCGCGGTCAACCGCACCGTCTCGGTCAAGGTCAGCGACGGCTCGGGCGCGAGCAGCGTCGCCCAGGTGCGGATCTTCCCGGGCGACTCGCCGCCGGCGGTGGAAATCGACGAACCGCTGGAAACGCTGACCTGGGGGGTCGGCCAGCGGATCGACTTCAGCGGCGCCGCGACGACCGACTCCGAAGCGGTGGGCGAAGACCCGGGGCAGCCGCTGGACGAATCGAAGCTCTACTGGAAGACCCGCCTCTACCACTGCCCCGGCGGCTCGCAGGGGTGCCACGCCCACCCGCTGCAGGTTTTCCCCTCGGTCGAGGAAGGCGAGCTGACCGCTCCGGACCACGACTTCCCCTCGAAGATCGAACTGAGCCTGACCGCAACCGACGATCGCGGTCTCTCGGCGACGAAGACCTTCCTGCTCGACGCGCGCGGGGTCGACCTCGCGGTCGCCTCCGAGCCGGCCGGGGTGACGCTGAGCGCGGGCACGGTGACCGCGGCGGCCCCCTTCGACCTGACCGCGATCGAGGACTCCCACATCTCCGTCTCGGCGCCGAAGACGGCCGAGATCGGCGGTACCACCTACTTCTGGCAGGGCTGGTCCGACGGCGGCGACCGCGTCCACTCGATCGTCGCCGCCGGCCCCGGCGAGTACACGGCGACCTACGGCCTGGAGCCGCCGGAGGAAGGCGCCCCGGCGGCGCCCCTGGTCGAGCCGGTGCGGCCGCAGACGCGGCTGCTGAAGCACCCCGCCAAGCGCATGCGGGGCAGCACCGCCCGCTTCGTCTTCGCCGCCGACCAGGGCGACGCCTGGTTCCAGTGCCTGTTCGACCAGGGCGTCTACAGAACGTGCCACTCGCCGCGCCTGTTTAAACACCTGCCCCCCGGCGCCCACTCGCTGACGATCCGGGCGCTGACGCCGGGGGGCAAGGAGGACCAAAGCCCGGTCGCCTTCCGCTGGAAGGTGCTGCCGCCGCGACCGCGCGGCTAGCGGGGGGCGCCTACTCGGCGGCGACGACGGTGTGCCAGGCGGGCAGCAGCGGCAGATCGTAGAGGTCGATAATCGCCGCCCGGGCCGTCGCGATCTCCTCCGAGTACCAGTAGCGTTCGAAGTCCGCCCGGCTCTCCCAGACCGCGCTCTGGCTGAACGCCTGCGGGTCGTCGACCGAGCGGGTCAGGGACCAGCTCTTGGCTCCGTAGGCCGGCATCTTCGCCGCCGCCGGCTCCCAGAGGTCGAGCCAACGGTCGGCCCGGAAGGGGGCGATGTGCCATTCGAGCGTGCAGACCTCCACCATCAGTACGTCCTTTCCGGTCGCGCGTGCGCCCTCATGCCCCGACCTCGGCGCGAATCGCGCCGGGCCCCTCGTCGTAGCGACCATCGTCCTCGGACTCGGCCCCGACCAGGATCGAGATCTTGCCGAGGTGCTTGTTTTCGTGCAGTAGCTGGTGCGCCTCCGGGACGCCGTCGAAGCCCATCGTCCGCCAGAGGACGGGGCGGACCTTGCCCTCGGCCATCAGCTGGTTCGCGCGCATGCACTCATACGCGTTGGCGAAGTGGGAGCCGATGATCTGCTTCTGGCGCATCCACAGGTAGCGGACGTCGAAGTCGAGCTGGTAGCCGGAGGTGGCGCCGCAGATGACGACTTTGCCGAACGGCTTGACGACGAAGACGGAGGTCGGGAAGGTCGCCCGCCCGACGTGCTCGAAGACGATGTCGGGGGCGTCGCCGAGGATCTCCTTCACCTTCTTGGCGAAGCCGCGCGAGGCCTTGAAGCGCTCCTTGTCGGCGGCCGGGTCGGCGAGGTTCTCCGGCGTCCGCATCATCTCGGCGAACTCGCGGCGGTTGATGTAGTCGACCGCGCCCAGCTGCTTGATCAGCTGGCCCTTCTCTTCGGAGGAGACGACGCCGACCGCGTTCGCGCCGGCCGCCCTGCAGAGCTGCACGGCGAAGACGCCGAGGCCGCCGGCGGCGCCCCAGATCAGCACGTTGTGGCCGGGCTGCAGCTTGCACTGGTCGATCAGCATCCGGTAGGCGGTGAAGTAGGTGAGGCCGTAGGCGGAGGACTCGGCCCAGGAGAGGTTGGTCGGGCGCGGCAGCAGCTGCTGGGCCTGGACCTTGGTGAACTGGGCGAAGGAGCCCCAGGTCGTCTCGTAGCCCCAGATCTTCTGGCTCGGCGCCGCCAGCGGGTCGAGGCCGTGGACCTCGACGTCCTCGTAGGAGGCCTGGTTGCAGTGGACGACGACCTCGTCGCCCGGCTTCCAGCGGGTGACGCCCTCGCCGACCTTCCAGACGATCCCGGAGGCATCGGAGCCGCCGATGTGGTGGCCGTACTCGGGGTGGTCGCCGTAGCCGAAGACCGAGACCGGCTTGCCGAGCGCCGCCCAGACGTTGTTGAAGTTGACCCCGGCCGCCATCATCCGCACGATCACCTCGAAGGCGCCGGGCTCCGGCACCTCGATCTGCTCGAGCTGGAAGGCGTCGGTCGGTTCTCCCTCGCGCTCCTGCCGGATCACCCAGGCCGCCATCGACCCCGGCAGGGTGCCGGGCTCGACGTCCAGGTTCGCGAGTTTGCTCGTGTCCACTGCCAAAAGGGGGTCCTCCCGCGGATTCGTTCGCTGACTGCGGCGAATCCTACGCGGCGTCCGAGGCTTCGTGCAGCTCGGGGTCCCGTGCCTCGCCCAGCTCGGGCGCGGTGATCGCGCGGACGGTGATCTCGGCCGGTTCCGGCGGCTCGATCTCCTTGCCGGGGGCGACGCCGAGCCCCTCGACCTTGCGCAGCTGCGGCAGCAGCCGCCGCTCCATCGAGCCGACGGCGGCGTCGTAGGCGGTGGCGGCCGTGGTCAGGCCGCGGCCGATCTTGTCGAAGTCGCCGAGGAACTTGGCGAAGCGCGCGTGCAGGGTGCCGGCCGCCTCGGCGATCTCGGCCGCCTCGGCCACCATCCGCTCCTGGCGCCAGCCCAGCTCCATCGTCCGCAGCAGCCCGATCAGCGAGGTCGGGCTGACCAGCAGGACGTTGCGCTCGAGCGCGTAGTCGAACAGCGTCGGGTCGGCGGCGAAGGCCGCGTGCAGGGCGGGCTCGTTGGGGATGAAGCAGATCACCAGGTCCGGCATCTCGCCGGCCTTGAACTGGCTCTGGTAGTCCTTCGAGCTGAGGCTGCGGACGTGCTCGCGCGCCTGCCGCGCGTGGCGCTCCATGTGGGTGCGCCGCTCGCTCTCGACCTCGGCCTCCTGGGCGTCGAGGAAGGCATCGAGCGGGACCTTGGAGTCGGCGACGAAGCTGCGGCCCTCGGGCAGCAGGAAGCGGGCGTCCGGCCGCAGCCGCCCCTCTTCGGTGCGCAGGGTCTCCTGCAGCTCGAAGTCGACGTGCTCGGTCATCCCGGCGATCTCGACGCAGCGGCGCAGCTGCAGCTCCCCCCACTGGCCGCGCGTCTGCGGCTGGCGCAGCGCCTTCTTCAGGCCCGCGGTCTCCGAGTTGAGGCTGCCGATCGTCTGCCCCATCTGCTCGAGCAGGGTGCGGGTCTGCAGGTCGGTCTCGCCGCGGCGGCGGACCTCGGCTTCGATCTTCTCCTGGCCCTTGGCGATCCGCTCGGTCAGGTTCTTGATCTCGGTCTGCCTGCGCTCGAGGTCCGCCGTCGCTTTCTGGGCGTCGAGCTTGCGCGCCTCGTCGTTGGCCTGGATCAGGCTCGGCAGCGAATCGGCGACGGCGCGCGAGGCCGCCTCCTGTACGGCGGCGGCGAAATCGGGCTGCTCGACCGGCTGCTCGCGGCGCGAGACGAGCGCGTAGACGAGCCCCGCAGCGAGCAGGACGACGGCAATGGCAAGAACGACGGTCACCCCACCGATACAAGCACCCCCGTCAGACGCCCAGGCCAATCTGCAACTTGTGATGCATTACCGACCCTATAGGGGGGTCAATCCATCACAAGTTGGGTTATGGGAGCAGCACGTCGTTCTCGGAGGAGGCTCGGTAGCTGCCGACGATCAGTTTGCCGGGGCGGGCGCCGGGGATGCCTTTGGCGGCGATCGCGTAGACGCCGCTGGGGAGGTCGGTCTGCAGGGTGCCGGGGCTGTGGGCGTAGATCGTGCCGGAGCTGGCGCTGGTCGGGCCGCGCAGCTCCAGCCCGGTGTCGGTGCTGGTCTGGTTGGCGGCGACGAGGGTGACGTTGAGCGGCCCCTTGCCGCCGGTCGAGGGCTGCGGGTGGTTCTGGTTCTGCGGGATCTGCTGGGTCTTTTCCGGGCCGGTGGCGATCGAGCCTGGCTGCACGATCACCGCTTTGGGGCCGATCGTGAGGCTGACCCGGACCGAGACGCCGGGGCGGGGATCGTTGGGATGGCTTTCGGCGCCGCAGCCGGCGACGGCCAGCGCCGCGACGGCCAGCGCGCCGGCAAGGGCGAACGCGCGCACTTGACGCCAAGACCCCGCACGCCTGGCTCTCCCACGACCCATCGCGGCTGAATCTAACCGAAGGGCAAGTCGACTACCGTAGCCGTAACGCCATCTTCACCTACGTCGACCTGCGCTCCCGGCTCTGCCTCGCGGCGCAGGATGGCGAGCCCGATCGGGCCGAAGGCGGGGGAGACGCAGGCGCTGCCGAGGCGGCCGACCTCCTTCTCGCCCGACCGCAGCGCCGACCCCGGCTCGGCCGGGGCGCTCAGTCGCAGCCCCCGCAGGTGGCGGTTCGGCCTGCCCTTGTAGTGGAGGCGGGCGACGGTCTCCTGGCCGATGTAGCAGCCCTTGGTGAAGCTGACGGCGTCCTCGACGATGCCGGCCTCGGCCGGCATCGTCTCGCTGCCCATCTCGGCGCCGAAGCGGGGGACGCCGGCCTCGATGCGGAGGATCTCGGCGGCCTCGGCGGCGACCGGCGCCGCGCCGGCCGCGAGCAGCAGCTCGCTCACGCCCTCGGCCTCGGCGGCGGCGAGGATCAGGTCGATCCCGTCCCGGGTGCCCACCGCGAGGCACTCGACGGTGCCGACCGTGGTCGCTTCGCAGCTGTTCTCCGGCAGCGCCGCGGTGCCGGCGATCTCGACGCTGCGGGGGCCGATCAGCGAGAGGATCGCCCGCTCGGCGCTGACGTCGGCGACGCTGACGTCGCGGCCGATCGAGTACATCCGCAGGTGCCGCAGCGTCGCCGCCAGCGCCTCCGGCTCGGTGTCGAGCAGGATCTCCTCGGCGGCGGGGCGGAGCACCCGCATGTCGGCCTGCATGTGCCCCTTGCGGTCGAGCAGGGCGGCGTACTGGCCGTCGCCCGGCTCCAGCGCCTCGACGTCGTTGGTCAGCTGGCCCTGCAGGTACTCGGCCGCGTCGGGGCCGCGGACCGCCAGCTTGCCGCGGGCGGAGCGATCGACCAGGCCGCACTCCTCGCGCAGTTGGCGGTACTGCGCGTCCAGCTCGACCTCGGTCTCGGTGCGCATGGGTCGATTCTACGAAGGCCGCCGATCGGGCCACGCCGTTGCGCCTTTGTCGCCCAGGTGGCGACGAAAAACAGCCGGCCGGATTTTGATGACTCGAAATCTGCTTTTAGATGTGTCAAAATCCCCCGGGTGAAGGAACTCGAGGACAGTCGCGAGCGGCCCGCCGAGGGTGGCCGCGGCCTCAGCCGCCGCAGCCTGCTGGGCGGCGCCGCCCTCGCGGCCCCGGCGGCGATCGGGCTCGGTGCCCTCGTCGCCGAGCGCGGCTCGGCCGGCTCGGCGCGGGCCGCGGCGACGGGCACCGACCCGGGCATGGGGGCGGGTGCGGGCCACCACGCCGGCCCCGGTGAGTTCCCGCACGCCAGCTTCGCCCACGGCCGCTCCGTCGACCACGCCGCCAACGGCTTCGACCCGACCGAGGTTCTGCGCGACTTCGACTACGGCAAGACCCGCCGCCTCGCCAGCGGCCGCGTCCTGCGCGAATGGGAGATCGTCGCCCACGACCGCGAGATCGAAGTCGCGCCGGGGGTCAAGTACGAAGCCTGGACCTACAACGGCCGCGTCCCCGGCCCGACCCTGCGTGCCCGCGAGGGCGAGCTGCTGCGAGTCCGCTTCGTCAACGCCTCCGAACATCCCCACACGATGCACTTCCACGGCGTCCACACGGCCTTCATGGACGGCATGCCGGGGATCGGCCAGAGCCGCGGCGGCGGCCAGATCGAACCGGGGCAGAGCTTCGCCTATGAGTTCGACGCCTCCCCGTTCGGCGTCCACCTCTACCACTGCCACGTCGCCCCGCTCGCCTCCCACATCGCCCGCGGCCTCTACGGCGCCTTCATCGTCGACCCCAAGCAGGGTCGGCCGGAAGCCGACGAGATGGTGATGGTGATGAACGGGTTCGACACCAACTTCGACCTCTCCAACGAGGTCTACGCGGTCAACACGGTCGGCTTCCACTACGTCAACGAGCCGATCCGGGTGCAGCGCGACAGCCCGGTCCGGGTCTACCTCGTCAACGTGCTCGAGTACGACCCGGTCAACTCGTTCCACATCCACGGCAACTTCTTCGACTTCTTCCCGACCGGCACCTCGCTCGAGCCGAGGGAATTCACCGACACGGTGATCCAGGGCCAGGCCCAGCGCGGGATCCTCGAGCTGCGCTTCCCCTACGACGGCGACTACATGTTCCACGCCCACGTCAGCGAGTTCGCGGAGCTGGGCTGGACCGGGTTCTTCCGCGTCGGCGACCCCGCCGCGATGAGCTCGACGGCGGCGACCTCGCTCTACTGCAAGCTCCCCTGGGGCGCCGGGGGGCCGGTCTGATGGAGGCCGGAGCGAGGGCGGAGCGCGGCTTCGGCGGCGGCCTGCCCGCCTGGGCGCTGGGAGCGATCCCGCTGGCGCTGATCGCCGTCGCGATCGGCGCCTTCGCGCTGCTCGGTGGCCCCGGGCTCGGCGAGCGCACCGGCCCGCCGGTGGAGGAGGTCTCGGTCGAACGGACCGTCCTGCACCCGGGGACGATCGAGCTGACGCTGCGCAACGACGGCCCCGACCCGGTCGAGGTCGCCCAGGTCGCCGTCAACGACGCCTACGCGCCCTTCGTCGCCGACGGCGGGCGCGAGATCGGCCGCCTCGGCTCGACCACGGTCGTCGTCGACTACCCCTGGATCGAAGGCGAGGCCTACGAGCTCTTCGTCCTCACCGCCTCCGGCGGGACGATCGAAGCCGAGATCCCGGTGGCGACGGAAACGCCGGAGGCCGACCTCAGCTTCTATGGCCTGATGGCCCTGCTCGGCATCTACGTCGGCGTCATCCCGGTCGGCCTGGGGATGCTCTGGCTGCCCTTCCTGCGCCGTCTCGGCCAACAGTGGATGGGGGTCCTGATCGCCTTCACCGTCGGCCTGCTCGGCTTCCTCGCGATCGATGCCGGGCTGGAGGGGCTGGAGATCGCCGGCGAGGCGCCCGCCGCCTTCGGCGGCGCCAGCCTGGTCTTCGTCGGCGCCCTCGTCGCCTACCTGGCCCTGGCCGGGATCGACGCCCACCTGCACGAGCGCCGCCGGCAGGCGGAGGGGAGCGGCGCCAGCGGTGCCGCCTATCTCGCCCTATTGGTGGCGATCGGCATCGGCCTGCACAACCTCGGCGAGGGGCTGGCGATCGGCTCCTCCTACGCGACCGGGGCGCTGGCCCTGGGCGCCTTCCTCGTCGTCGGCTTCGCGATCCACAACACGACCGAGGGGCTGGCGATCGTGGCGCCGCTGCGCGGCGGCGCGCCGCCGGGCGCGGGGCGCCTGCTCGGCCTCGGCCTGGTCGCCGGGGCGCCGGCGATCCTCGGCGCCTGGATCGGCGCCTCGGCCTTCGACCCGAGCCTGGCGGCGCTGCTGTTCGGCGTCGGCGTCGGCGCGATCGTCAGGGTGATCGTGCAGATCGCGCCGGCGATGCGCGACGAGGAGGGGCGCCTGCTCTACCCGTCGACGGTCACCGGGATCCTCTGCGGCATCGCCGCCCTCTACCTCACCGGCCTGCTGGTGTCGGTCTGATGGCCGCCGAGGAGGGGGCGCGCGCTCGGCGTGCCCCCGGCACCGAGGCGATCGAGGACTACGCGAAGGCGATCTACGCGATCTCGCTGGAGCGCGAGGGGCTGGTCCTGAACGGCGAGGTGGCGCAGCGGCTGGGGGTGACGCCGGCGACGGCGACCTCGATGCTGAAGCGGCTGGCCGACCTCGGCCTGGTCGACTACGTCCCCTACAAGGGCGTGCGGCTGACGCCGACCGGGGAGCGGGTGGCGCTGGAGGTGATCCGCCACCACCGCCTGATCGAGGCCTACCTGTCCGAGGCGCTCGGCATGCCCGACGACCGCGTCCACGAGCAGGCGGAGGTGCTCGAGCACTACATCTCCGAGGAAATGGAGGAGCTGATGGCGGCCAAGCTCGGCGAACCGAGCCACGACCCCCACGGCACCCCGATCCCCGGCCCCGACCTGCTGCCGCCGGGCGGGGGAGGCGAGCGCTGACGGGTCCCTCCCTGGACAGCGGGACGGCTGTCGACGACGTCCGTCGCGACGACGCCACCGTCGAGGACGTCCTCCCCGGCGAGGCGGCCGTCGCCGCCGCCGCCCGGCGCTCGCTGGAAGGTCACAACCGCGGGCTCGGCAGGGTCTGGCCCTTCCTCGGGCCCGCCTTCGTCGCCGCCGTCGCCTACATCGACCCCGGCAACTTCGCCACCAACATCGCCGGCGGCGCCAAGTTCGGCTACCTGCTGCTCTGGGTCGTCCTCGCCGCCAACCTGATCGCGATGCTGGTGCAGACGCAGTCGGCGAAGCTCGGCATCGCCACCGGCCGCAACCTCGCCGAGCTCTGCCGCGAGCGCTTCTCCCGCCGCACCTCGATCGGCCTCTGGCTGCAGGCCGAGCTGGTGGCGATGGCGACCGACATCGCCGAGGTGGTCGGCGCCGCGCTCGGCCTCAACCTCCTCTTCGGGATCCCGCTGTTCCCGGCCGGGGTGATCGCCGGCGCCGGCGCCTTCGCGATCCTCGCCCTGCAGCAGATGGGCTTCCGCCGCCTCGAGGCCGGGATCACCGCCCTGGTCGGCGTCGTCGTCGCCTCCTTCGTCTTCGAGCTCTTCGACGCCAAGCCGCAGGCCGGCGAGGTCGCCAGCCACCTCTTCGTCCCCGGCTTCTCCGGCACCGAGAGCCTGCTGCTGGCGACGGGGATCATCGGCGCCACGGTGATGCCGCACGTCGTCTACCTGCACTCGGCGCTGACCCAGCGGCGGATCGTCGGCCGCGACGCCGCCGAGCGGCGCAAGATCCTCGGCTTCGAGAAGGTCGACGTCGTCGTCGCCCTCTCGCTGGCCGGCCTGGTCAACCTCTCGATGATGATCGTCGCCGCGGCCCTGTTCCACACCAGCGGCCTCACCGACGTCGACACGATCGACGGCGCCTACGACGGCCTGCGCTCGCTCGTCTCCGACCGCGCCGCGACGGTCTTCGGGATCGCCCTGCTCGCCTCCGGCTTCGCCTCCTCCTCGGTCGGGACGATGGCCGGCCAGGTCGTGATGCAGGGCTTCATCCGTCGCCGCATCCCGCTCTTCCTGCGTCGCGCGATCACCCTGGCGCCGGCGCTGCTGGCGCTGGCGATCGGGCTCGACCCGACCGACGCCCTGGTCGGCAGCCAGGTCGTCCTCTCCTTCGGCATCCCCTTCGCCCTGGTGCCGTTGCTGATCATCGCCAGCCGCCGCGAGGTGATGGGGGACCTGGTCAACCCGCGCTGGCTGACCACGATCGCCGGCACCCTCGCCGCCCTGATCATCGCCCTCAACGTCTTCCTCCTCTTCCAGGTCTTCTTCGGCTGATGCCGCGGCCGTTTCGTTCCGTCTAGGCTTCCGGGAGATGGCCCTCGCCGACGACTTCCAGCGCGTCCTCGACGCGCTGCCGCCCGACTGGACCGACCTCGAGGTCGACCTGCGGATCGAGGACGAGCGCCAGTACATCGACTCGGCGGTGGCGTTGAGCCAGGTCAACGCCCAGGTCTACTCGCGCGCCGACTGGCATTGGCGCCTGCTCGTCGCCCACAGCTTCGGCCACGCCGCCGCTGCGGAGACCGTCAAGGGCGTGCTGGCGAAGCTCGACGGCGACGGCGTGCGCGGCGAGCTGCGGGTCGCCGAGGTGCGCGAGGGGCGCTCCGAGGTCGTGCAGATGTGGGGCCGGCCCGAGAGCGTGCGCGAGGAGTTCCGCCAGCGCCGCTCGATCTAGTGGGCCGGGCGCTCTGATGGCCCGCGTCGTCAGCATCGCCGACGACCTGATGCTGGCCAGCAGGGTCGACGCGATGCTCACCGCCGCCGGCCACCACGTCGTCCTCGCCCGCTCGCTGGGGGAGGCCTCGCTGGACGGCGCCGAGCTGATCGTCGCCGACCTCGACGTCGAGAGCCCGGAGGCGCTGGTCGGCCTCGGCGTGCCGGTGCTCGGCTACTACTCCCACGTCGACACCGAGACCCGCGCCGCCGCCGAGGCGGCCGGGCTCGACCTCGCGGTGCCGCGCTCGCGGATGGCGCGCGAGCTGCCGCAGCTGGCCGAGCGCCTGCTGGGCGAGGGCTAGTCGAGGCGGAAAGCTTCGGCGACGTCGACCGGGCGCTGCAGGAGGCCGTGCGTCACGTCCCAGGCCGACCATTCGCGGAGGACCTTCGGGTCGAACGGGGCGGGGTGGAGGTCCGGCAGGAGCCCCTCCAGCTGGGCGCGCTGGTCGGCCTCGTCGAGGCCGGGTTCGGCCGCGAGCAGGTCGTCGAGCGCTCGCGCCGGCTGCCGCTCGGCGAAGGCGTAGCCGCGCCGGGTCGCGGCGACGATGGCGTCGACGAGCTCGGGGTCGCGTCGGAGCATCGGCCGCGAGGTGGTGAGGACGAGCTCGGGGTAGGGGGGAGCGCCGTAGCGGTCGACCTTGAAGATCCGCACCGGCACGCCCTGCCGGCGCAGCGCCACGCCCTCGGCGTTCCAGAAGCCGGTCGCCGCGTCGACCTTGGCGGCGGCGAGCGAGGAGACGGCGTTGAAGCCGATCGTCACCTCCTCGACCGCGGCCGGGTCGCCGCCGTCGGCGCTGACCTCGGAGTCGACGACCGCTTCGTCGGAGGGCAGCCCGGTGACCCCGACCGTGTGGCCCTCGAGGTCGCGGGGGCGGCGGACCGGGCCGTCGGCGCGGGCGATCACCGCGGCGAGCGGCCGCTGCACGATCGGCACCACGCCGACCAGGTCGAGGCCGCGCTCGCGGGCGATGCCGAGGTCGTGGATGTCGAGGATCGCGAACTCGGTGCGACCGGCGGCGAGCAGCTTCGGCGCGTCGGTCGATTCGCCCGGCTGGTGGATCGCCAGGTCGACCCCGGCGTCGGCGTAGAAGCCCTCGGCCGCGGCCGCGTAGATCCCCGAATGGACGGCGTTGGGAGTGAAATCGAGCACGACGGCCGCGCCTTTCGGCACGCCCGGTTCCGCGCCGTCCTCGCCGCAGCCGGCGACGCCGGCGAGCAGGAGAGCGGCCGCCAGCAGCGCGACAGCCCGTCTCATTCGGCGTGGAACCTAATCCATCGAGCAAATGTGAGTACACTGCCCGCCGCTACCTGATCCCGGGAACCAGGAGGAAACGAGTGCAGGAACGAGGGCTATCCGCATACCTTGCTGAGTTGATCGGCACTTTCTTGCTGGTCTTCTTCATCACCAGCGTCATCACGCTGTTCGTCTCCACGGGTAGCCAGGCCCAGTTCGGCTCCGACTACGCGGTGGTCGGCTTCGTCCAGGGGCTCACCCTCTTCGGCGTGATCGTCATGTTCGGCGCCGTCAGCGGCGGCCACTTCAACCCGGCGGTGACGCTGGCGGCGGCGACGATCCGGCGCATCAGCCCGCTCGACGCGGTGATCTACATCCTCGCCCAGCTCTCCGGCGCGGTGCTCGGCGCGCTGCTGACCAAGGGGCTGCTGCTGGACGAGGGTCGCGCCACGCACTACGGCGCCGGCCAGGTCAGCGGCCTGCTCGCCAACGACCTCGCCGGTGCGGTCGTCGAGGGCATCGGCGTCTTCGCGCTCGTCCTCGTGATCCTCTCGGTCGTCTTCTCGAAAAAGAGCGTCAAGGACTGGGGCCCGCTGGCGATCGGCACCACCTTCGTCTTCATGGTCATGGTCGGCGGCCCGCTGACCGGCGCCTGCTTCAACCCGGCCCGCTGGTTCGGCGCCGCCCTCGTCGGCAACGAGTGGGGCGGGACCTGGCCCTTCCTGGTCGGCCCGATCGTCGGCTCGCTGCTCGCGGTCGGCGTCTGGCGCTTCGTGATCGAGGCCGGCGGCCGGGCCCCGAGCGAGCCGCCGCAGCGCGTCGCGCCCGCGGCCGCCGCCGGCTCGACGAAAAAACCGTAACGGCGGTTTCCCCCGGGCCGTCCATCTGGGGGCGGCCCGCGAGGGGTCTCCGGTAGCCTCGCCGGCGTGCGCCGGGTCACCTTCTCGCGGAACTTCACGCTCTCCCTGTCCCGGACCTGCCAGTGCTACTGCAAGTACTGCGCCTTCGCCACGCACCAGGCCCACATCCACGCTCCGGATGAGGTCGAACGCCAGCTCGACCAGGCGCTGAGACGGAACACCAAGGAGCTGCTGGTCCTCACCGGCGAGCGGCCCGAGGTAAACCCGGTCGTGGCTCGGAAGCTCGCCGACTGGGGCCACGAGGACTTCACCGGCTACGTCGTCTGGGCCTGCGAGCGGGCGCTGGAGCGCGGCATGCTCCCCCACACCAACCTCGGCGTGCTGAGCAAGGGGGATCTCGCCCGGCTGCGAGAGGTCACCGCCTCCCAGGGCCTGATGCTGGAGAGCATCTCCGAGCGCCTGATGGACACCGTCCACGCCGGCAGCCCGACCAAGCACCCCGCCGCGCGCCTCGCGACCATTGAGGCCGCCGGTGAGCTCAAGATCCCCTTCACCTCGGGGATCTTGGTCGGCATCGGCGAGACCGAGGAGGAGCGGGTCCAATCCCTCGAAGCTCTCGCGGCCAGCCACCAGCGCCACGGCCATCTCCAGGAGGTGATCCTCCAGAACTTCGTCCCGCACCCGCGCTACTACGGAGCCGAGGTCGCCGAGATCGCCGATCAGGCTGCGCGCGAGCGGTGGGGGAGGGTCGGGGCACCCTCCTCTCTCGGATCCTTTGAGGGGCGGGGTCGGTCGTCCGTGCTGCCGTCGCGGCAAAGTTCCGCAAAACGTTCGGAGGGTGCCCCGACCCTCCCCCACTGGGCGACCGAGACCTCGATCGACGACATCAAGCGGCTGATTCAGGAGTGCAAGCGGCTGATGCCCGACGTGGGCGTCCAGGTGCCGCCGAACCTCAGCGACTGGTGGCCGGAGCTGGTCGAAGCAGGAGCTACCGATCTCGGAGGGCTTTCGGCCAACGGCGATCACATCAGCCCCGAGGAGCCCTTCCCGAGCCCCCACCAGGTCCGCAAGCAGCTCGCCCCCAAGGGCTACGCCCTGACCGAGCGGCTCTGCGTCTATCCGCAGTACATGGACCCCGAGTGGATGGAGCAGGGGGTCCTCGACGTGATCAAGCTGAAGTACTGGAGCTTCATCCCGCGACGCGGGTCGGGGCGGCGCGGCGAAGAGAAGCTGCCGGCCGGGTTGACCGAGCGGGCGATTTCGAAGGGGCGCGAGGGGGAGGAGCTGAGCGAGGACGAGCTGACGGCGCTGTTCGCCGAGACCCGGCCCGAGGCGATCGAGGAGATGCGGGTCGCCGCCGACGAGCTGCGGGCGGAGCTGGCGGGCGACCGCGTCACCTTCGTCGTCAACCGCAACATCAACTTCACCAACGTCTGCGTCGTCGGCTGCGCCTTCTGTGGCTTCGGTCAGGGCAAGCGCTCGCCGGACGCTTACGAAGTCTCGGAGCAGGACTTCGCGGCGCGGATCGAGGAGGCCGTCTCCTTCGGCGCCACCGAGCTCTGCATGCAGGGCGGCATCCATCCCGACCTCACCCTCGAGGAGTACGGCCGCTGGCTGCGCCTGGCCAAGGACTGCGCGCCGCAGCTACACCTCCACGCCTACTCGCCGATGGAGATCAACTGGGCCTGCGAGCGCTCCGGCAAGGAGCCGCAGGAGGTCTTCGAATACCTGCTCGAGTGCGGGCTCGGCTCGACGCCGGGCACCGCGGCCGAGGTGCTCGATGACGGCGTCCGCCAGCGGATCTCGCCGAACAAGCTGCCGGCCGAGCGCTGGGTCGAGATCATCGAAGCCTCCCACCGCGCCGGCCTGCGCTCGACCTCGACGGTGATGTTCGGCCACATCGAGGAGCCGCGCGAGCTGGCCCGCCACATGCGCGTGGTGCGGGCGGTGCAGGAGCGGACCGGCGGCATCACCGAGTTCGTCCCGCTCAGCTTCATCCCCTTCAACACGCTGCTGGGGCGCACCCACGGGATCGAGGAGATCTCGATGCAGGACAACCTCAAGCACACCGCCGCCTTCCGCCTGGCGCTGGGGAAGACGATCCGCAACCTGCAGGCGAGCTGGGTGAAGATGGGCCTGGAGGGCGCGACCGAGGCGCTGCGCTGGGGCGTCAACGACCTCGGCGGCACGCTGATGGAGGAGAACATCTCCCGCATGGCCGGCTCTCAGCACGGCGTCCGCCTCGAGCCCGAGCAGCTGATCGCCGCCGCTCGCGCCGCCGGCCGCGAACCGGCCCAGCGCACCACGCTCTACGAGATCGTCGAGAGCTACGACGCCGAGCCCCCGAGCGCGCCATCATGGGGCGATGCGCGCGATGGTCCTGGAGCGGCAGCGGCAGCCTCTCAGGCCCGCTGAGCTGCCTGAGCCCTCGCCCGGCCCCGGCCAGGTCCTGCTCAGCGTCCACGCCTGCGGCGTCTGCCGCACCGACCTCCACATCGTCGACGGCGACCTGACCGAGCCGAAGCTGCCGCTGGTCCTCGGTCACCAGATCGTCGGCACCGTCGCCGCAACCGGGGAGGGGGCGGAGCGGTTCGCGCTCGGCGACCGCGTCGGCGTCCCCTGGCTGGGCTGGACCGACGGGACGTGCCGCTACTGCCGCAGCGGCCGCGAGAACCTCTGCGACCGGGCGAAGTTCACCGGCTACGACCTCGACGGCGGCTACGCCGAGCTGGCGGTCGCCGACGAGCGCTTCTGCTTCCCGATCCCCGCGGGCTACCCCGACCTGCAGGCGGCGCCGCTGCTCTGCGCCGGGCTGATCGGCTACCGGGCGCTGCGGCTGGTCGGCGAGGCCGAGCGGATCGGCTTCTACGGCTTCGGCGCCTCCGCCCACATCCTCTGCCAGGTCGCCGTCCACCAGGGGCGCCGCGTCTTCGCCTTCACCCGCGACGGCGACACCGAGACGCAGCACTTCGCCCGCCGGCTCGGCGCCGAGTGGGCCGGTTCCTCCGACGAGCGGCCGCCGGAGGAGCTCGACGGCGCGATCGTCTTCGCCCCGGTCGGGGCGCTGATGATCTCGGCCCTGCGGGCGAGCGCCAGGGGGGCGCGGATCATCAGCGCCGGCATCCACATGAGCGACATCCCCTCCTTCCCCTACGAGAGCCTCTGGGGCGAGCGGGTGCTGGGCTCGGTCGCCAACCTGACCCGGCGCGACGGCGAGGAGTTCATCGCCCTGGCGCCGCGGGTGCCGGTGCACACCGAGGTCTCCGTCTATCCGCTCGCCGACGCCGACCGGGCGCTCGACGACATCCGCAGCGGCCGCCTCGAGGGCGCCGCCGTGCTCGACGTCGCGGGCTGACGGCTCAGCGGAAGAGGTCTTCCTCGCGCGGGCGGCGGAGGGCGGCGGCCCCGGGCCCGTCCTCGGTGCTGACGTAGCGACCGAGGCCGCGCACGACCGCCGCCGGCACGCGGCTCGCCTTGTCGCGGACCAGGTCGGCGGCGCCGGCGGCCTCGTCGGCGATCGCGATCAGGGTCGCCTCCAGCGGCCGCCCGGTGGCGTCCCGCCGTCCCCGCCAGTCGTCGAGCGGGGCGAGCCCGGCGCAGCCGATCGCCACCTCCGTCTGGCCCAGGCGCCAGGCGCGGCCGAAGCTGTCGGAGACGACGACGCCGACGCTCGCCCCCGTGGCGGCGGCGGCGATCTCGGCCCTGATCCGGCGCGCCGAGGCGTCGGCGTCCTCCGGCAGCAGCAGCACGGTGTCGTCCTCGGTCAGGTTGGAGCTGTCGATGCCGGCGTTGGCGCAGACGAAGCCCTGCCGGGTCTCGACGACGAGGACGCTGCGCTCGGCCCGCAGCACCTCGCCGCTCTCCTCGAGGATCAGCTCGACCAGCGCCGGCTCCTTGCCCAGCACGGCGGCGAGGCGGCGCGCCTCGGAGCCGGGGATCACGGAGGAGAGCTTGCGCAGGCGCCCCTCCGCCTTGGAGACGATCTTCTGCGAGACGACGACGACGTCGCCGTCGCCGAGCTCGGCCCGGGCGGCGATCAGCTCGCCCACCGCCATCCCCTTCTCCACCTCGGGGATCCCCGCCACGGGAACCACCCGCAGCTCCGCGCTCATATCCCCAGGGCCTTGGCGGTGCGGCGGGCGCGGCCGGGGCGCGCCTCCAGCTCGCGGGTGAGGGCGATCACGTCGGCGGGGGTGTCGAGGTCGAGGCCGAGCGAGGCCAGCTCCTCGATCCCGAAGGCGACGCCGGCCGCGCGGGCGAGGGAGACGTGGCGGGCGCAGCTGCCCTCGCCGAAGGCGGGGACGATCGCCCCCGGCGGGCTCAGCGCCAGCGCGTTGGTGCCGGTCCCGTGACGATCGGGGACGATGCCGACGTAGGTCTCCGGCAGGCCGGTCAGCAGCCGGTCGAGCTCGCGCGGGTCCAGTAGCGGGCAGTCCCCGGCAAGGAGGACGACGCAGCCGGCGCCGTCGGCTTCGGCCCGGGCGATGCCCGCCAGCACCGCCTCGACGTGGCCGCCGTCGGCGGGGTCGGGGACGACCGCGGCGCCGGCCTCGGCGGCCAGCTCCTGGGCGACCGGCTCGCCGGTGACGACGACCGTGCGCTCGATCGCGCGCGCCTCGCCGATCGCCTCCAGCACGTCGGCGACCATCGCCGCCACCAGCTCGCGGCGGCGCTCGTCGTCGAGGCCGAGCGAGAGCCGCTGCTTGGCGGCGTCGAAGCGCTTGACGGGGAGGACCGCGGTCGCCTTCAACTCGAGCCGAGGGTAGTCATTGCCGCGCCGCGGCGAGCTCGGCGGCGTAGTCGAGGACGACGCGGGCGAGGCGGGCGCGGCCGGCGGGGCCCTCCATCAGCGTCGCCGCGGCGAGGGTGGGGACCTCGGCGGGCGGCGGGTCCGGGTCGCCTTCGTCGACGACCATCGCGTCGATCAGGCCGGCGTAGAGGGAGGCGACGCCGGCGGCGGTGGGGGGGCGGCCGATCCCTTCCATGAAGCGGTTGGTCGGTCCCTTGACGATGGCGCCGGCGACGTAGGGGCTGACCGCGATCACCGGGGCGGGGGAGGCGGCGATCGCCTCGCGCATCCCCGGCACGGCGAGGATCGGGCCGATGCTGATGACCGGGTTGGAGGGGCCGATCACGATCGCCTCGGCGACCCGCAGCGCCTCCAGCACCTCCGGCGTCGGCGCCGCCGCCTCGATTCCCTCCAGCTCGACCCCTTCGACCGCCGGCTCGGCCCCGTCGAGGATCATGTACTCCTGCAGCTCGCGGCGGCCGGCGGCGGTGATCACCTTGGTCGCGACCGCCGAGTCGGACATCGGCAGCACCCGCGCCTCGATGCCGAGCGCCCGGCCGATCTGCGCCTGGGCCGCGGTCGGCGTCCCACCCTCCTCGAGGAACTGGCGCCGGTAGAGGCAGGTGGCGAGGTCGCGGTCGGAGAGGCCGAACCAGCTCGGCGCGCCCAGCTGCTTGAGCCGCTCGAAGACGGTGAAGCCGTCGTCGCGGATGCCCCAGCCGCGCTCCTCGTCGATTTCGCCGCTGAGCCAGTAGGTGACGAGGTCGGGGTCGGGGGAGACCTGGACGCCGAGCGCCTCGACGTCGTCGCCGGTGTTGACGATCACCGTCAGCTCGGAGCCGACCTCCTCCTGCATCCCGGCGCCGAGCTTGGCGCCCCCGGTGCCGCCGGCGAGCAGCGCTACCCGCATCGCCGGGCTACGCCCAGTGGTCGGCGTCGGGCAGGCCGGTGAGGCGGATGCCGGCGTGCGCCTTGTAGCGGCTGTTGACCGAGATCAGCATCGGCGTCAGCTGCTCGACGATCCGCGCCATCTCCAGCGGGCCGGCGTTGACGGCGCGCAGGCCCGGGATCAGCTCGATCAGCCGCGCCACCCGCGCCTTGTCGGCCTTCTTGTCGCCGCAGACGAGCACGTCCTCGCCCAGCTCGGCCGAGGTGTCGGCGAGCGTGGGGGCGCCGACCGTGTGCAGGGCGGCGACGACGGTGACGCCGTCGGGGACCATCTCCTGCGCCTGCTGGGCGGCCGAGCCCTGCCAGACGCCGAGCGAGCGGGTCGCTTTGCCGCTGACCGCGGCCGCCAGCGGCACCGTGCAGTCGACCAGGATCTGGCCGGGACGAAGCGCGCCGCGCAGGTTGTTCAGGTTCTCCGACTGCGCGCGGAAGGGCACGGTGAGGAAGACGATCTCACCCTTGCTCGCCGCCTCCTCGTTCTGCAGGCCGGTGACGTCGGCCCCGGGGACGGCCTCGCGCGCCTTCGCCGCCGCCTCCTCGGCCCGCTCGGCCGAGCGCGAGCCGAGCACGACCGGGGCGCCGGCCTGGGCCCAGCGGGTCGCCAGCCCGGCGCCGAGGGCGCCGGTGCCGCCGATGATCGGGATCGCGGGGAGGTCGGGCACGGGCGCGCCAGTCTATGCTCATCGCCGATGCGGCTGGAGGGACGGAATGCGTTGGTCACCGGGGGCGCCAGCGGGATCGGCGCCGCGACCTGCGCCCGGCTCGCCGCCGAGGGCGCCGAGGTCTGGGTCGGGGACATCGACACGGCCGGGGCGGAGAGGGTCGCGGGCGAGATCGCCGGCCACGCGCTCGAGCTCGACGTGACCGAGATCGAGTCGGCGCGGGCCGCCGTCGAGGCCACCGGCACGCTCGACATCCTCGTCAACAACGCCGGCACCGACGAGTTCGGATTCTTCGCCTACACCACGCCCGAGCAGTGGCAGCGGGTGCTGGCGATCAACCTCGGCGGCGTCCTCAACTGCACCCACGCGGCGCTGCCGGGGATGCAGCAGGCCGGCTACGGACGCATCGTCAGCATCTCCTCGGAGGCCGGCCGGGTCGGCTCCAAGGGCTCGGCGGTCTACTCGGCCGCCAAGGGCGGGATCGTCGCCTTCATGAAGGCGATCGCCCGCGAGGACGCGCGCTACGGGATCACCGCCAACTCGGTCGCCCCCGGCCCGATCGAGACGCCGCTGCTGATGGGCGCCAAGGAGTTCGGCGAGATCGGCGAGAAGGTGATCGAGACGATGAGATCGGCGACCCAGCTCGGCCGCCTCGGCCAGCCCGAGGAGGTCGCCGCAGCCGTCGCCTTCCTCGCCTCCGACGACGCCAGCTACATAACGGGCGAGACCCTAGGAGTAAGCGGCGGCCTGGGCATGGTCTAGCCGCCCCGCCCTGGGACGGCCCGCGCACCTCGGGGGGAGAGCCTGGAGGCGCGTCGCCTTTACCCCACCATGGTGTGGGAAACCCATCACGGGCTGGCGGTCGGACAGGTTCGCGAGGGGGATACGGCCTGGGCGCTGGCGCGGCGGCAGCACGGAGTGGTGACGCGACGGCAGCTGCTGGCCCTCGGGTTCGGTCCGCGCAGCATCGAGCACCGGCTCGCGAACGGGCGGCTGCACCGCCTTCACCGTGGCGTCTATGCCCTCGGTCGGCGCGAACTGGGCCGCCACGGCCATTGGCTGGCCGCGGTTCTCTCCTGTGGTGGCCGGGCGGTGCTCAGCCACCGCAGCGCGGCGGCGCTGTGGGGGTTCGGCAGCGAGGACTGCGGCGAATTCGAGATCACCGTCCCGAGCTCCTCGGCCAGGTTGCACCCCGGCATCTGGATCCATCGGCGCGGCAAGATGGGGCCGGGCGACGTCGCGGTCCAGGACGGGATTCCGCTGACCAGGCCGGTCCGCACCTTCATCGACCTGGCGCGCTACCTGGACCCGCACCAGCTCGAGCGGGCGATCAGCGAGGCGGACCGGCTCGACCTGATCGGCCCGGAGGCTCTTCGCGCCGCTCTCGCCGAGCACAAGGGCGAGCATGGCGTCCCGGCGCTGCGACATGTCCTCGATGCCCACACCTTTCGCCTCACCGATTCCGAGCTGGAGAGACGCTTCCTCCGCCTGGTTCGCGAAGTGGGGCTGCCCGTCCCCTTGACGGGCCATCGCCTCAACGGCTTCCTGGTCGACTTTTTCTGGCCCGAGCTGGGGCTGGTGGTGGAGACCGACGGGCTGCGCTATCACCGCACGCCGGCGCAGCAGGCGCGCGACCGGCGCCGTGACCAGGCGCACACGGTCGCCGGACTTGCCCAGCTGCGCTTCACCCATGCTCAGGTCGCGCGCGAGCCGGATTACGTGCGGGCCGTGCTCACGAAGACCGTCCGGCGCCTCCAGCTGGAATGGCCCTCGGGCCCGCCCCGGTGGGCGGCCGCCTCATAGGCTTGCGAGCGTGAAGGACCATCCCGCCAGCGTGCGGATCCGGGAGGTCGGGCCGCGCGACGGCTTCCAGAGCGAGCCGGAGACGATCGCCACCGCCGACAAGGTGCGGCTGATCGACATGCTCTCGGCGACCGGGCTGACGCGGATGGAGATCACCTCCTTCGTCCGCCCCGACGTGATCCCGCAGCTCTCCGATGCGGCCGAGGTGCTGGCGGCGGTGCAGCGGCGCGAGGGCGTCTCCTTCTCGGTCCTGATCCCGAACGAGCGCGGGCTCGAGCGGGCGCTGGAGATGCGCGACCGCTTCGACGAGATCAGCGTCTTCCTCTCCGCCTCGGAGAGCCACAACCAGCGCAACGTCAACCGCTCGATCGCCGACTTGCTCGCCGGGTTGGAGGCGACGCTGGCCCGCGCCGGGGAGGCGGGGTTGCGGCGCGTGGGCGTGATCTCCACCTCCTTCGGCTGCCCCTGCGAGGGGGAGGTCGCGACGGACCGGGTCTTCGAGATCGCGGAGCGGCTCGCCGCCGCCGGCTGCGAGGAGGTCGGCTTCGGCGACACCACCGGGATGGCGAACCCGCGCCAGGTCCACGAGTTCTTCGCCGCCGCCCGCGAGCGCTTCGCCGGCGCCGAGCTGACCGCCCACTTCCACAACACCCGCGGCCAGGGCCTGGCCAACGTCGTCGCGGCGATCGAGCGGGGGGCCGGAGACCCGGGGGAACGCCGCTCCGCCGAGTGGGTCGCGGCGCGGCTCGCCGCCGCCGCGGCCGCCGGGCTCCCTGCTCCGACCCGCGCCCGGATCGGCGGCTGGACCGACCCCGCCCTGACGTTGTTCGCCGGCCTTCCCACCATCTCCCTGCTTTCGATGCGCAATGGCCCCTTCGCCAACTACCACCTGCCCACCGACACGCCGGACCGGGTCGACTGGGTCTCGGTCGGGCGCTGCCCGGAGATCGGGGCGGCGACCGGCGCCGCTTGGGCGCGCAGCGAGTCGCCGGTGCCTAGACGACCGGCTCGAGCGTCTTCGCCATCTCGACGAAGTAGTCGAGCGCGGCGGGGTTGGCGAGCGAGTCGCGGCTCGCCGCCTTCTCCACCGGGGTCCCCGTCAGGATCCGCTTCACCGGCACCTCGAGCACCTTGCCGCTGAGCGTCCGCGGCACCTCGGCGATCTGGAAGACCTCGTCGGGGACGTGGCGCGGCGAGCACTGTTCGCGCACCCGGCGGGCGATCTCCTTCGGCAGCTCCTCGGTCAGCTCGGCCCCCTCGCGCAGCACCACGAAGAGCGGCATCCAGCCGTCGGTGCCGGGGCGGGGGACGTCGACGACCAGCGCGTCGACGATCTCGTCGATCGAGAGCACGGCGCGGTAGATCTCGCTCGTCCCCATGCGGATGCCGCCGCGGTTGATCGTCGAGTCGGAGCGGCCGTAGATGATCGAGGTCCCGCGCTCGGTGATTTCGATCCAGTCGCCGTGGCGCCAGCGCCCGGGGAACATCTCGAAGTAGCTCTCGCGGTAGCGGGCGCCCTCCTCGTCGTTCCAGAAGTAGATCGGCATCGAGGGCATCGGCTCGGTGACGACGAGCTCGCCGACCTCGCCGATCACCGGGTTGCCGTCTTCGTCCCAGGCCTCGACCGCGGCGCCCAGCGAGCGCCCCTGGATCTCCCCGCGGTAGACGGGCTCCAGCGCGACGCCGCCGACGAAGGCGGTGCAGAGGTCGGTGCCGCCGCTGGTCGAGAAGAGCCAGGTGTCGGCGCCGACGTGCTCGTAGATCCAGTCGAAGCCCTCCGGGGAGAGCGGCGAGCCGGTCGAGCCGATCGAGGTCAGGGCGCTGAGGTCGCGGCCGGACCCCGGCTCGACCCCGGCCTTCATGCAGGCGGCGATGTAGGCGGCGCTGGTGCCGAACATCGTGACGCCGGCCCGCTCGGCGAGGTCCCACAGCGTGCCGAGGTCGGGGTGGCCGGGATTGCCGTCGTAGAGGACGATCGCCGCCTTGGTGAGGAGCCCGGAGACGAGGAAGTTCCACATCATCCAGCCGGTCGTGGTGAACCAGAAGAGGCGGTCGCCGGGGTGGGCGTCGACGTGGAGGTTCAGCTTCTTCAGGTGCTCGATCAGGATCCCGCCCTGGCTCTGCACGATCGCCTTCGGCAGGCCGGTGGTGCCGGAGGAGTAAAGGACCCAGAGCGGGTGATCGAAGGGGACGCGGTCGAAACTCAGCTCGGCGCCGGCGTGCTCGGCCTGCAGCGCTCCCCAGGCGATCGCGTCAGCGAGGGGGGAGAGGTCCGCTGCGGGGTCGAGGTAGGGGACGACGACAGTGCGCTCGACGCTCGGCATCGCCTCCTGCAGGGCGGCGACCGTCTCGCGGCGGTCGAAGTCCTTGCCGCCGTAGCGGTAGCCGTCTACTGCGAAGAGCACCTTGGGCTCGATCTGGGCGAAGCGGTCGATCACGCTGGCGGAGCCGAAGTCCGGCGAGCACGAGGACCAGACGGCGCCGATCGAGGCGGCGGCGAGGAAGGCGACGATCGCCTCCGGGATGTTCGGCATGTAGGCGACGACGCGGTCGCCGCGCTCGACGCCCAGCGCCCGCAGGCCGGCGGCCACCGCCGCCACCTGCCGGCGCAGCTCGCCCCAGCTCAGCTCGTCGAGCTCGCGCAGCTCGGAAGCGTGGAAAATCGCCGTCTCGGCGTCGTCCTTGCCGGCGAAGATGTGCTCCGGGTAGCTGAGCCGGGTGTTGGGGAACCACTCCGCGCCGGGCATCTCGCGCGAGCCGAGGACGGCGGAGGGGTCGCCGTCGGCCTGGACCTCGAAGAAGTCCCAGATCGCCCGCCAGAACCCGTCGAGGTCGGTGACCGACCACCGCCAGAGCTCGTCGTAGCCGCCGAACTCCCGGCCGCGCTCGTCCCGCAGCCAGTCGATGAATTCCGTCATCCGCGCCCGCTCGACCATCTCCGCCGAGGGCTGCCAGAGGATGTCGGGGGTAGGCGAGCTCACGGCGGGGGAGTTTATTCGGCCATCTCAGGGTCCGAGTACCGCGACACCCACCGATCGGGGTTATCGTTCTCCTCGCGCCGGAGTGGCGGAATTTGGCATACGCGATTGATTCAAAATCAATTGCCCTAACGGGCTTGTGGGTTCGAGTCCCACCTCCGGCATCGCCAGACGGCGGCGGACCGCCAGCCGCTCAGGCGGGCTGCGGGGCGCCGTCGCCGGGGGTGGCGCCGGCGCCGTAGTCCTCGCCGGAGCCGATCGGGCGCTCCTCCTCGACGTGCCACTCCTGGTTGAAGCCGTAGAGGGCGGCGACGATGAGGACGAGCTGCAGCAGGCCGAGGATGAGGACGAGGGTGCCGAGCAGAGCGGTGGGGAGGAGCGCCTCGTCGAAGCCGGCCTTGTCGCGTTCGAACCAGCTGCCGGCGCCGACCGCGCAGAAGATCGCCAGGATCATCGAGAGCGCCGCCGCGACCGGCAGGATGCCGCGGCTCCAGCGGGCGACGAGGAAGGCGAAGAAGGCGTAGAGGATCGCGTAGATCGCGCAGACGGCGCCCATGCCGCCACCGCCCTTCAGTAGCGACCAGCCGCCGACCGTGACCACCGCCGCCACCGCCGAGGTCGCCAGCAGCAGCAGCACGATCACGAACTTGGTCGTGATCGACCCGGCTTTCTCCCGATTCGGCCGCCAGAGTTCATACCCCGGCCGTACCTCTCCAACCGCCATGCCGTCGATCATAGAATCTGTCAGCGACGTGGCCGCATTGGTCGCGCGTTAAGCCCTTCGGGGCAGCCACGCGGGCGTGGCGGAATTATCGGTAGACGCGCCAGGTTTAGGTCCTGGTGGGCTTCGGCCCGTGGGGGTTCGAGTCCCTCCGCCCGCACTGCGAATCGCGAGCACCTGCCGCTCGTTACGATCCGCCCTCTGGGGCAGTGGCCCAACTGGCTAAGGCACCGGTCTCCAAAACCGGCGATTCCAGGTTCGAGTCCTGGCTGCCCCGCTCGTCGCGTTCGGCTTGAGAAGGTGCAATCTCGCTCTGTAAGCAGGATTGCGGAGATCTCGAAGACCATTGCAAGGAGGGTCAACGGCGGTCAGCTTAAGTCAGCGAAAGGCCCGTTTCGACCCCTTTCATGATCACTCATGGTCACGCGAGTCGTGGTGTAACTACTCGTCGGCTCTCACGCGGCTTGTAGCTGGGCACCTGTCCGGGAGAAATCCGGGCTGGAGGATGTCCGGATCGTCGTGGAACTTCGACGGCGATCGGAACATCCTCGAAGAACGGCCGCGCCCGGCGGGTGGCATCGTCCTCGAAGGCAGGTGTGCCTCAGGTGAGCCGTTCACCGCGACGCGGGTGCGCGGCTGGGGCTCAACTGCTGCCCGCCCGCCGGACGACCACCGAGGGCCGCGTCAGCGGCGCAGCGGCAGGGTCTTCGTCACCCAGCGGCCCTCCTTGGGCTTGAGCTGGACGATGACCCGCGACGGGAACGACTGCTCGAGTCGATCCCGCCCGCTCGGGGTGGGCTTGACCGAGACCGCGGCGCTCTTGCCGGCCTTGACCCGGAAGCTGCCGCCGGCGAGCGTCTTCCTGCCCTTCTTGAACCGCAGGCTGCCGCGACAGGCGGAGCTGCCGCCGCAGCGCAGCCTGACCCCGATTCGACCGTTGCGATAGCGGGCTTTGGTCGAGGCGAGCGTCGGGCCGGGGCCGAAGCCGGCGCCCCAGGTCGGGGAGAGGCCCTTGACCAGGCGCCGCGCGGCTCCGCCCCGGGTCGGCACCAGGTAGATCCAGCCGCCGGCTCCGGCGTAGGCGACCTCCCTGCCGTCGGGCGAGAAGGCCGGTTCGGAACCGGCCTCGGCGAGCCGACGCACCAACGCTCCCGTCCCGGCGTCATGGAGATCGACCGAGGACATGCCGGACGCATCCGCCGCCGACACGGCGATCAGCCTGCCGTCCGGCGATCCGGCGGGCGCGAACAGAGTCAGCGGAGAGATGATCCGCGGCTCACAGGGCGGATCGATCGCGGTCGGATCGGCGGCGACGCAGATCGTGTGGCGCTCGTTCTGCAGGGGATTGTCGTCATCCAGGGTGTAGTAGGAGCTGAGCAGCGCCCCGGCGCCGAGGAAGCCGACGCCGCCACCCCCGGGGAAGCTCTCGAAGGGCGTCCCGGGATCGGGGCCGACCTGGAAGAAGGTCTTGCTGCGATCGACGAGTTCCAGGCAGCCGCCGGTGAGGGGGCAGCCGTAGCGGGTCTCGACGTAGGAGTGGCTCTCGCCGATCGCAGAGCCGTCCGGTGAGATCGCGACGTCGTTCATGTCGCGCGTCCCGCCCCAGACCTCGGTCAGGTCGGCGCCGTAGGCGCCGACGACGACATCTGAGGCCCGCGCCGCGGCGAGCCGGTTGCCGGCCCGGGAGATGCTGGGGTACCTGTAGGCGGCGCTCGCCCCGTCGGTCGTGATCGGCGAGCTCGCGCCGGATTCCGGATCGACGGCGCAGAGATCGGGGGCGCAGGTGTAGACGATCTTCGACGCCTCGGCACCGGCGGCGAGAGACGCCGCGGCCGCCAGCCAGGCGCTGACGCACAGCCCAAGCCACCGAGCGGATCTCCGCCGCCGCGAGAGACCCGGCTGGTTGAGGAGTCCGGCGACGATGGGCGACATCGTATCCAAGGGTGCCCGTGGCGCGTGCTCCGGATCGCGCCTCATCGAGAGGCCCTGCGTCTACTGCCGCTGGGTGTCCCGCACCGCGCCACCGACCAGCGTGTCGTTGCCGGCGCCGCCGACGATCAGGTCGTTCCCGTCGGCGGCGCAGACCAGGTCGTTGCCCGCCCCGGCGCGGATCACGTCCCGTTTCCTCGTCCCGACGATCACGTCTCGCTGCGCGGTTCCATCGGTCGGATCGACTTCGGCAGACCAAGGGCGTCGAGCTTCACCGGATCGGCTTCAGAACCTCAAAACGCCGCAGCTTGGCGGCACTGCGGTTGCCGGCCGCATCGATCGCACGCACCCTGAAGACGTGGCGCCCGAAGCGGAGTTTGCGCGTGGTGCGCGGTGAGCGACACGGCTTGACGCGCCCTCTGTCGAGCTTGCAGCGGAAGCGCGCGCCCGGCTCGGAGGAGAAGCGGAAGGTCGGCGTGCGATCGAAGGTCCGCTTGCCGGGGGAGCGATTGATCCGCAGCTTTGGCGACACCGTGTCGAGGGGTGGAGCCGGGGGCTGCGGCGCGCCACCGGGTGGTTCCGCGCCGGGAACGATCCCTCCCTGCAACTCGTAGGCGCCGACGTCGGCTCCGTCGCCGCCGGCTGGGTTGGCGATCGCCGGGAAGTCGCTGGGCCGCGGCAGGCCGCGCTGGTCGGTGGTGACACCGCCGCCGAACAGGCCGCGATCGATCGCCGGGCTGCCGGGCAGCAGCGCATGGGTCGGGGTCGGGCCGCCGTTGTCGGTCAGCAGCCCGAGCAGGGGGTCGGCGTTCGCCTGATCGCTGGGCTGGTCGAAGCCGCAGCTCTCGCCGTCGTCGAGGTTGTAGCCGGCGGAGGGCAGCGCGATGCCACAGTTCTCGCCGCCGCCCTCCGGGTCGGCGACGATCGTGTTCGCGAAGCTCGCCGCCGGCACTCCGGCGTCGATGTTTGCGGCGCCGGGAGCGGAGTTGCCGGTCACGGTCGAGGCGCTCAGCGAGAACGTCCCGCCGCTGATCGCAAGGCCGCCGCCGCGCGCGAAGTCCGGCGTGCTCGAGCTGATCGTGTTGCCGCTGATCGTGCTGCGGTCGACCGTGATCGTCAGCGCCGGGTCGTTGCCGGTGAACAGACCACCGCCCCGCGCGGTGTTGAACATGGCGCCGCCCGAGGCGCTGACCTCGTTGCCGGCGATCGTGCTCCGGCTGACCGTCAGCATTCCGGAGTTGGCGATGCCGCCCCCGTAGCCGTTGGTCTCGCCCGCCCCGACCGCTTTCGCCGCGACCTCGTTGCCGCTGATCGTCGAGCGATCGACGAGCAGCGTGCCGGTGTTGCTGATCCCGGCGCCGCCGACGCCGTTCTGCGCTTCCCCGTTCGCGGTCCCGACCAGGTTCTCGCTGACCGTGCTGAGGATCAGCTTCAGCGTGCCGCCGTTGTCGATGCCGCCGCCTTCGACGAAATTGGTGCCGACCTCTTCCGCGGCGGCGACGTTTTCGGTCACGACGACGCGTTCGAGGGTTAGGTCACCGATGTTTGCGGATCCCGCCGCCTTCGCAGAAGGGGCCCAGGCAGCGGCCGCCGGCAACGGTCAGGTCGGTGATCGCGACGCTGCCGGAGTCGACGTCGAAGACGCGTTGTGCCTCGTTGCCGTTGACCTCGAGCTGGTCGGCCCCCGGCCCTTCGATCCGCAGCGGACCGTCGATCTGCGGCAAGGGGCTGAGCAGCGTGATCTGGCTGCCGGCCGGAAGGGAGAACTGGATCCTGTCGACCGTCGGAGCGGCGTCGCCGGCTCCGCAGTCACCGCTCGGCAGGTTCGTTTTCGCCGCGGTGATCGCGTCGCGCAGCGCGCAGGAAAGCGCCGAGTCGTCCTCCTCGGTCTCGACCGTGACCGTCGCCGCCTCGGCCGCGCCGGGGACGAGCAGCAACGCCATCACGACGCCGATTGCGAGTAACGGCCTTCCCTTGATGAGCGCTCGTGACTCGACCTTGCGCCTCCCCGGTCTCAGCAGCCCGGCTTGGGCTTGAACGGGGTCGTGAGCTCGTCCGGGGCGAGCTGTTCGGAACCGTCATAGAAGAGGCCGCTGTGGACGATGTCGAGCTTCTTCTTCGCCGGCCGCCACCTGACTTTCATGCCTTCGTAGAAGTCTTCCTGGCTCTGGGTCAGGCGCTCGTAGTGTTCGGCCAGGAAGGCGGCGACGTCGGGGTCTTTGGGCAACCTGGCGGACCACTCGGCCTCGACAGCGTGGACCAGCCTGAATTTGGTCGTGATCGGCATCTTCGCCCTGACCTCGATTTCGACTTCGGACCCGTTCGGGTTTTTCGGGGACAGCGTGTCGACGTAGATTTTCGAGAGCAGGCGCCAGTCGCCGGCGAGGCCGGGGGCGCAGCGCTTGACCAGGGTCGCGCCGGAGGACGTCGCGCTTTTCGAGGTCTCGATGAAGTGCGTGAAGTTGTAGTGCCAGGCGGCGCTCGCCGGGGCCGCGGCGGCCAGCATCGCGACACTGACCAGCCCCGTGGCCAAGATCGTCCGTTGCCTCGTCCTCATCGGCTCATTGGTACCACTCGTGGCGCCCAACCTCAAGCCCTGGCCGAATGAACGAAATGCGCCCCGCAGCTCTGGCCAGGTCGGCGAATACGGCTACCCTGAACGTGTGCTGGGCGTCCGGAGAATCGTTTCCAGGGGGAAGATCGGAATCGCGGTGACGGGCGCGACCGTCTCGGTCTTGCTCGCCGCCGCCGCCGCCGACGCCGCGATCACGGCGCGCAACTCAACCGGCACCAAGCTGGCGAGCTTCAACAAAGTTGCCTGCAACGCGAACCCCGGCAGCGCCTTCACGGGCACCGCGATCGCCAACGGCTGGAAATTGACGGTGCGGATCGAGCCCTTCGGCGACTTCGGCTATTACCACATCGGCTACGGCAGCTCGGGCAAGGTCAAGTTCCGAATCCGTTCCGGCGAAACCACCTACAGCAATACCGTCAAGCCCCCGAACACGAGCCTGCCGGAAACCGGCGAGGGTGGCAATGTCGGCTTCCCCGGCGGCGGCGACAAGATCGGCATCAGCTTCGGCACCGCCTTCAAGGTCGGGGAACGTCGCGAGTACGCCTCCCTCTTCGGCCTCGCCACCTGCGGTTAGCGGCTGGGAGCGTTCCTCCAGAGCCAGGTGACGAGCCCAGGGACGTTCCGAACGCCATGAGGTAGGTCCGAGCCCGCCGAGAGGTCCGGCTGGTGGCCGTCGGCGCGAGCTGGATCCTGTCGACCGTTGGAGCAGCGCCTCCGGCCCCGCAGTCGCCGTTCGGCGGGTTGGTTCATCGAGGTGATCGCGTCGCGGAGCGAGCACTGGACCGCCGAGTCGCCGTCATCCGGCCTCATCCCCTGCTGACGGTCGTCGGTCTCAGCGTAATTCTCCCCGAGTCCCCTCGTTGGAGGAGGGCAACCGGACTCAACGGACCAGCGCTCGCAAAAGGGGCTGATTACACTGATTCTCATCAAAATCGGGTTCACTCCCACACTTTCGCACTCGATAAAGGCCTGGCATCCGCCCGGCGGGATGAAGGCAAAGCTGCCCGCGGTGGTGGCCTCCGTCCTGCTCTGCTTGGCCAGTTGGTTGTTGACGGCCCCGGCCTCCGCCGCCCCATCCTGGTTGCCGCCGGTCGATCTGTCCGCGCCGGGCGCTGATACCGACGCGCCGCGGATCGCCGTCGACCAAGTGGGCAACGCGGTCGCGGTCTGGTCCCGCTTCGACGGCACCGTCTACAGGGTCCAGGCCGCCAGCAAGCCGGTCGGCGGCGCCTGGGGCGCCCCGGTGGATCTCTCCGCAGCGGGTGAGGACGCCGGCGAGCCCAACGTCGCGATCGACCCGGCGGGCAACGCCGTGGCCGTCTGGAGTCGCTCCAACGGCGCCAACACCATCATCCAGGCCGCCAGCAAGCCGGCCGGGGGCGCCTGGGGAACCCCGGACGACCTCTCGCTGCCCGGAGAGGACGCCGACGAGCCCGACGTCGCGCTCGACCAGGCGGGCAACGCGGTGGCGGTCTGGCAGCGCTACAACGGTTCCGAGTACATCGTCCAGACCGCGAGCAAACCCGCGGGCGGAACCTGGGGGGCGGTGATCCATCTGTCGACAGCGGGCGAGGATGCCTTCGGCGCCGAAGTCGCGGTCAACGCGGCGGGCGATGCGGTGGCGGCCTGGCAGCGCTACAACGGTTCCGAGTACATCGCCCAGGCCGTGACCATGCCCGCCGGTGCCGAATGGGGCTCGCTGATCGACCTCTCCGTGGTCGGCGCGGACGCCTACGTGTCCGGAGCCGCGGTCGACCCGGCGGGCAACATGGTGGTGCTCTGGTGGCGCTCCAACGGCACCCACCAGGTGATCCAGGCCGCCAGTAAACCGGCCGGCGGCGCCTGGCTGGCGCCGACCACGCTCTCCGCCGCGGGGCAGACCGCCCACGCGCCCGACGTCGCGGTCGACCAGGCGGGCAACGCGATCGCGGTCTGGCAACGTGAGAACGACGGAACCAACTTCACCATCCAGTCTGCTAGCAAGCCGGTCGGCGCCCTCAGCTGGGGCACCCCTGTCGACCTCTCGGTGGCGGGTCAGGATGCGGGAGGGGCCTCGGTCGCCGTCACCCCCGCGGGTGACGCGGTCGCGGTCTGGAGTCGCGTTGACGGCGCCAGCGAGATCGTCCAGGGCACGAGCAAGGCGACCGGCGGTGCCTGGAGAGCTCCAGTCGATATCTCGGCGCCGGGCGCGGTCTCATACGCAGGCGACGTCGCGATCGACGCGGCGGGCAACGCGGCGGCGGTCCTGAGGAGCAAAAGCGGCGCCAGCAGCGTCGTCCAAGCCGCCACCTATGACGCCATCGCGCCGCAGGTGCGCGGGCTCGCGATCCCCGCCTCCGGCCCCGCCGGCAAGCCGCTGCCCTTCTCCGTCTCCGCCACCGACACCTGGTCGGCCCTCGGCGCGATCGACTGGCGCTTCGGCGACAACAGCTCCGCCGCCGGCGCCAGCACGACCCACGCCTACAAGAAGCCCGGCAGCTACGAAGTAACCGTGGCCGCCGCCGACGGCGCCGCCAACACCACGAGCGCTTCGGGCCGGATCGCGATCTGGCAGGTCAAGGGCAAGCGGGTCGCCCGGGTCAAGCGCGGCAAGGCGCGGTTGCGGCTGCGCTGCCACGGCCCGGTGCGTTGTCAGGCAAGCGCGAGGCTGTCGGTGAAGGTGGGGAGCAAGCGCGGAAAACGTCGCAGCACGTGGCGCGGAATCGGCAAAGGCGGGTTCAAGATCGCGGCCCGCAAAGCGAAGACGATCTCGATCAAGCTCAAGCCCAGGGGCTTGAAGCGTCTGCGCGGAGTCGGCCCTGCAGGCCTGAAGGTGAGACTGAGCGGGACCGGCGTCAAGACCCGCACGGTGGTGCTGAAGCCCGCCGTTCGCGGAGGCCGAGCGCGCTAGAGATCGCGAGAGGAGAATGAGGTTGAGGAATACCGGAGACCGAGGGCGTTTCAGCGGCGACGACCACTCGTCGGGCCGGAGTCCTGAGGCAAATACCGTTGTGTTCTGGTTCGGGGGAATGCCTGGGGGAATGAAGCGGCCTCGAAATCCCGGAAGCCACCACAACTCGCGACTTGACTCATTCGAAGGCTGCCTCTTGGCGGATCGAGTTCGACAGAAGAGGGTTGTCGAGCTTCACCGGATCGGTTTCAGAACCTCGAAACGCCGCAGCTTGGTGGTACTGCGGTTGCCGGCCGCGTCGATCGCTCGCACCTTGAAGACGTGGTGGCGGAAGCCGAGCTTGCGAGTGGTGCGCGGCGAGCGGCAGGGATTGAAGCGCAGCTTGGGTGGCACCGTGTCGAGGGGTGGAGTACGACGGAGTGGGGAGTTGAGGAGGTTCCCCTCTGTGATCGCCCTCTCACTGGGGCTCCTGGCCTTCCCAACCGTCGCCGGGGCCGCCGACAGCGTCTACTGGACCAACTACTCGGCGGCGCGAGGATCTCTCACGCCGCCCTCGACGGTAGCGGCGGAGGAAACCTGCCGCTGCCGGGCCCGAGCGCTCCCAGCGCCAGCGGGATCGCGCTCGATCCCGCCGCCGACCGGGTCTACTGGGCCAGTCCCGAAAACGACGCGATCTACTACGCAGCCCTCGACGGCAGCGGGGGCGGCAAACTCAATACCGCCGGGGCGATGATCGACAGCCCGTCCGGCGTCGCCATCGACAAAGCCACGGGCCGGATCTACTGGAGCAACCAGGCCTCGATCTCCTTCGCCAACCTCGACGGCAGCGGCGGTGGCAATCTCCCCACCCCCGGGGCAACCCCGAAAGGCCCCTACGGGCTGGCGATCGACCCGGACCGGCGGATGATCTTCTGGGCGAACTTCGACCTCGGCCCCGAACATTTCTCCTACGCGAAGCTCGACGGCACCGGCGCTGGCGACGTCTTCCCAGCCGGGGTAAACGAAGGCGGCAACATGACCGGGATCGCGATCGACCCGACCTCGAGCAGGGTGTTCTGGGGGAACCTCTCCTCCGGAATCTTCTCTTCAGGCCTCGACGGCAGCGGCGCAGCTGCCCTCAACACCGCGGGAGCCCTCGCGAAAACGGTGAGGTTCCTGGCGATCGACACCGGCTCCGGTCGGGTCTTGTGGGTCAACGAAAGCCCGGTCCCCAACATCTCCTTCGCGGCCCTCGATGGCAGCGGTGGTGGCAACCTGCCAGTGACCGGCGCAACGCTCCAGTCCCCCAGCGGCATCGCCATCCTGCGCTCGCCGAATGTCCTCGCCGGTCCGGTCGTTGGTGGCGTCGGCTTGGGGAAGTCGCCGCTCACCTGCTCCCCGGGGGTCTGGTCGGGCGACCTGCCGGCTGCCCAGCTCTACCGAGCGGTGCGATCCTTCGCCTACCAATGGCAGAAGAACGGGGCCGACGTCTCCGGCGCCACCGCCGTGACCCTGCGGCCGACCAAACCGGGCTCCTACACCTGCCGGGTGACCGCGTCCAACCACGCCGGCTCGACCGCGTTGACGAGCAACGCAGTGCGGGTCAAGAGGGGGCTCGTCCACGGGCCCAAGGTCGCCAAGGTGAAGCGCGGCAGGGTGCTGCTGCGACTGCGATGCCGTAGTGACCTCTGCGACGGCGTAGTGAGGCTGAGCGCGCGCCAAAAGACCCGCAGGGTCGAGATCGGCCAGGCCCGCTTCTCGATCCCCCCGGGTCGATCGAAAGTGATTGGTGTGCGGCTGACCCGCAGGGGCAAGCGGCTGCTCACCGAGGACCGTGACGGCCGCCTCAGGGTCAGGCTGGCCGGAACCGGCGTCAAACGGACGCGGCTGACGCTGAAGATAGTCAGCGCGCCCGAGCGCTGAGAAGCGGTGAATAGGTCTCTTTTAGCGGCTCTCCGTTCCCTAGCGAGACCAAAGCCCGCCCGCGTTTCTTAGGGGTGATCGGTAGCGACCAAAGCCGGCGAATATTCGGCTGAGCGGAAGAGATGGCCGAGAAGCCCCCCGCGACGAGCGTCAGCGCAGCCCGCCCCTCATTGGTTGCGCGGTCAAGACCGGCACCGGCTACTGATGAGGCGATGAGGAGCACACTCGAGCTGCCGCCACTTCCTCGTTCCCGAGCCGACCGAGGCTCCTGTCATCTCGCTCCTCTTCCAGCGCTACGTCGAGCGGCTTGAGGGATCATCGGCCCTTGCCAAGTGGCTGACCGAGCGAGGCCTGCGCACCCGCCAGGGAAAGCCCTTCAACGTGCGCGCCGTGCTCGGCATGCTGCGCAACCGCACCTACCTGGGCGAGGTGTCCTTCCAGGGCAGCCACTACCCCGCCCCGCATGAGCCCTTGGTCGAGGCGAGCCTCTTCGAGCGCGCCCAGGAGGTGCTGCGCGAGCGAAGCGAGGACACCTCCCTGCGCCGATCCAACCAATCCGAGTACCTGCTCACGGGGCTCGTCAAGTGCGCCCGCTGCGGCAAGCGCTACCTGGGAGCCTCGGCCAACGGCAACGGCGGTCGCTATCGGTACTACGTCTGCTTCTCACGCCAGCGCTACGGCAAGAAGGGGTGCGACGGCGAACGGCTGCCGGCCGACGAGCTGGAGGAGGCGATCCTCAGGCAGCTCCTGGCGGTGCTCGAACGTGAGCCGCTGGTCCGCGCGGCGATCTCTGAGGCCTTCGTCGAGCTGGAAGCGGACCAGCCAAAGCGCGAGGCCGAGCTGGAGCGGATCACCGCCGAGCAGCGCCGCGCGTCCGAGTCGCTTGAGCGCTACTTCCGCGCCTTTGAGGAGGGCACGATGCCCGAGTCTGCATGCGCGCCGCGCATCGGCGAGCTGAGCGAACGGCTGCGCGGCTTAGAGGCCCGACGTGAGGAGCTGGCGGCGGAAGAGCCCGAGGATCGCGAGCCGCTGAGCGACGAGGACGTGGCGCTGCTGGCGTCTCACGTACGGGAGGTAATTGCGGGCGGCGACCCGCCGACGCGCAAGGTGCTACTGCAGTCGCTGGTCGACGAGATCCGGGTCGTCAGCCGCGCGGAGATCTACCCGTCTTTCTCTTTGCCTGTGGTTCGACCACCGCAACAGGCAGTACCGCTACGGGGATTCGAACCCCGGTTTCCGGACTGAGAATCCGGCGTCCTAGTCCCCTAGACGATAGCGGCGAGGAACGGGCATTTTAGCGAGCCGGTGGATGGAGGCGTCGGGCGGCAGGCGGACGGGGCTGGGCGTGGGCGGGAATGGGCGGCCGGCGGCCAACCGGTAAATTGGCTGCCCGCGCGGCTGTGGCGGAACTGGTAGACGCGCACGGTTCAGGTCCGTGTGGGCGAAAGCTCGTGGAGGTTCGACTCCTCTCAGCCGCATCGATCGCGCCCCGAAAGGGGCGCGACGTGTTTCAGGCCGGCTGGCCGACCGCCTCGCCCTCGCCGGCGCGGGCGGCGTTGGCGGCGATCTCTTCGGCGAGGCTCGGCCAGAGCTGGCGCGGCAGGTCGTGGCCCATGCCGTCGATCAGCTTCAGGCGGGCGCGGGGGACGGCACGGGCGGTGGCGCGGCCGCCGGCGGGCCGCACCAGGTGGTCGCGGCGGCCGTGGATGACGAGGGTCGGCGCGGTGATGTCGCGGAGGGCGCGGGTGCGGTCGCCGGACGCGGTGATCGCGTGCAGCTGGCGGGCGATGCCGGCGGCATCGTGGCCGCGGTCGTAGGAGAGGCCGGCGAGGTCGCGCACGTAGTCCTCCTCGAAGGGGAAGCCGGGCGAGCCGATCACGCTGAAGGTCCTGACGGCGCGCTCGATCGCGGCCTCGCGGTTTCGCGGCGGCGCTCCGAAGAGGACGCTCATCGCCTTCCAGCTCGGCAGGCCGATCCAGCGGCTGCCGGTGGTCGACATGATCGAGACCATCGAGCGCACCCGCTCGGGATGCTCGATCGCCATCGTCTGCACGATCATCCCGCCCATCGAGGCACCGACGACGTGGGCCGAGTCGATGCCGAGGTGGTCCATCAGGCCCGTGGCGTCGCGGGCCATGTCCCGCAGCAGGTACGGCGCCGTGGCGCGGCGGCCGGTGATCATGTCGAAGCGGCTCGACACCCCGGAGGCCTCGAGCTTGGTCGAGCGGCCGATGTCGCGGTTGTCGAAGCGGACGACGCGGTGGCCGCGATCGGCCAGCAGCGAGCAGAGCTCCTCGTCCCAGGCGACCATCTGCGTCGCCAGCCCCATCACCAGCAGCAGCGGCTCGCCGTCGGGGTCCCCCATCTCCTGATAGGCGAGCTCGATCCCGTTGGCGGGCGCGAGCTGCTCTTCGCCGAAAGCGTGCATCCGGGAAGTGTAAAGGGGCGACTGGCTGGGCAGCCAGTCGGCGGTGTGTGGCGGCTTTCTCAACCATAGGTTGAGGAAACCGCCACGCGGGTCCAGTAAAACGTCGGCAATGCGCACCGCGATCGTCTCCGACCTGCACCTCGGCGTCTCCAGCGGCGAGGACATGCTGCGCGACGCCGCCGTCCGCCGCGTCCTGCTCGAGCGGATCGGCGGCGCCGACCGCGTCGTCCTGCTCGGCGACGTGGTCGAGCTGCGCGACCAGCCACTCGGCCAGGCGCTCGCCGCCGCGCGGCCGTTCTTCGAGGAGCTGGGCGAGGCGGTCGGCGACTGTGAGGTGACGCTCGTCCCCGGCAACCACGACCACCGCTTCGCCGAGCCGCTGCTCGACCGGCTCGGGTTCGACGGCGCTACCGACGACGTGCCGCCCGCCCTCCGCACCGAGGAGTTGACCGTCCCCTTCCCCGGCCCGACCGCCCAGATCGACGAGTGGCTCGGCCCGGCGATCCTGCGGATCGCCTACCCGGGCGTCTGGCTGCGCGACGACGTCTACGCCACCCACGGCCACTACATGGACGCCCACCTCAACCTGCCGCGCGCCGAGTGCGTCGCCGCGGCAGCGCTGATCCGCCTCCGCGGCGGCCTCCCCGCCCCGGCCACGCCAGCCGACTACGAGCGGGTCCTCCGCCCCATCTACGGCTTCGCCTTCGGCGCCGCCCAGACCCGGCGCCCGCGCGTGCCCGGCGCGCGGGGCCGCCCCTCGGAGGCCGCCTGGGAGCTGCTCGCCGGCGCCAACCAAGGCAAGCCGCGTGGCCGCCGCGCCCTCGGCGCCGCCGCCCGCGCCGGCTTCCCGGCAGCCATCTGGGCGCTGAACCGAACCCTTCGCTCGGACTTCGAGTCCGACATCTCCGGTGAGGCGATCTTCCGCGGCGGCGTCGCCGCCGCCGCGGAGATGGCGACCCGCCTGGGAGTCGACGGCGCCCACGTGATCACCGGCCACACCCACCGCGGCGGGCCGATCGAGGCCGAAGCGGAGTGGCCGCTGCCCGGCGGCGGCAGCCTCCACAACAGCGGCAGCTGGGTCTTCTCGACGATCTTCCACCACCCCGGCCGGCCGCCCAGCCCCTACTGGCCGGGCACCCTCACCTGGCTCGAGGACGAGGGGCCACCGCGGCGCGAGCAGCTGCTGCTCGACCGCTCCCACGCCGAGCTGACTGAACTGGTCAGCCGCGCCGCCGGCCTCTGAGGAGCGAGGGCCGGCGCATCTCGGCGTCCTCGGTCGCTCGCGTGCAGAGCACGCTTCGCTCCCTGCGTCCTTGATCTGCTTGGCCCTCGCTCCTCAGAGCCAGTCGGCGATGATGCGGCCGATCTCCTCCCCCGCGTCCTCCTGGAGGAAGTGGGAGGCGTCGGCGATCGCCCGCGGCGGCGTCAGGTTGAGCTCGCCGGAGACCCGCTCGCCGACGCTGAAGGGCAGGACCGGGTCGGAGTCGGCCCAGAGCACCAGCGAGGGGCGATCGTCGCCGCGCAGGCCGTCGGCCACCCGTTTGCCCTCGGCGGCGCCGACCGCCTCGGGCGTCGTCGGCAGGATCAGCGGGAAGGCGCGGGCGCCGGCCTTGGAGGCCGGCGTCGGGTAGGGCGCGTCGTAGGCGGCGACCACCTCGTCGCCGGGGTCGTTCCTGCAGCCGCCGCGGATCAGCACCCCGACCGGCACGTCCTCGTTGTCGCGGACGAAGTCGCGGAAGCCGAACCAGGCGTCGCTCATCCGCTGGTGGCCGGTGAACGGTCCCGTCTCCATGATCACGATCCGCGAGATCCGGTCCGGGTGCTCGACCGCCAGCCGCAGCCCGATCGGCCCGCCCCAGTCGTGGACGACCACCGTCGCCTCGCGCAGGTCGAGCTCCTCCAGCAGCATCGCCATCAGCTCGACGTGGCGGTCGTAGGTGTACCAGCCCAGGTCGGTGGGCTTGTCGGAGCGGCCGAAGCCGGCGTAGTCGGGGGCGATGCAGCGGTAGCCGGCGTCGCGCACCGGCGGAATCACCTTGCGCCAGAGGAACGACCAGGTCGGCTCGCCGTGGAAGAAGACGACCGGCTTGCCCTCCCCCTCGTCGAGGTGGGCCAGCCGCAGCCCGTCGACCTCGCGGTAGCGCGACTCGAACGGGTAGTCCGGCAATCCCTCCAGCTGCTCCTCTGGCGTATGCACCGCGTCGACGCTCATCCCTGCCAACCCCCCATTTCTCGCTCTCCCGTGCCTGCCGAGTCTATTCCTCCCGAATCCATATCGGGATTCCTTAGTTTGTTGGTCAACTTTGTGCTAGGGTGCCGCACCTCGATTCAGAAGTAAGTCACTCGACAAAGGAAGGAACATAGATGCGGAACGCTCGCAACACCCGGCGGCGCGGCGTGAAGGTCGGCCTCCCCGCCGCCCTCCTCGCCCTGCTGATCATGATCTTCGCCGCCGGCTGCGGCGGAGGCGACGACGACGAGGCGACCGGGGCCGGGGCCGGCACCTCCCCCGGCACCTCGTCCAGCGGCTCAGGCGGCAAGATCGACGTCGTCGGCTATTCCACCCCGGAGTCCGTCTACGAGGAATTCCTCGAGCCCGGCTTCGAGGGCACCCCGGAGGGCACCGGCGTCAGCTTCAGCAACTCCTTCGGCGCCTCCGGCGACCAGAGCCGCGCCGTCGAGGCCGGCCAGCCCGCCTCGGTCGTCCACTTCTCCCAGGGCGGCGACATGACCCGCCTGGTCGACGCCGGCCTGGTCTCCCCCGACTGGGACAGGCAGAAATTCGACGGGATCGGACAGGCCTCGGTCGCCGTCCTCGTCGTTCGCAAAGGCAACCCCGAGGGGCTCGAGTCCTTCGACGACCTGATCAGCGAGGACGTCGAGGTGATCACCCCCAACCCGTTCAGCTCCGGCGCCGCCCGCTGGAACATCATGGCGATCTACGGCTCGCAGCTGAACCAGGGCAAGTCCGAAAAGGAAGCCCTCGACGCCGTCAAGACGGTGCTCGAGAAGACGGTCGTGCAGCCGGGTAGCGGACGCGACGCGCTCGCCGCCTTCACCCAGGGCGAGGGCGACGTCCTTGTCTCCTACGAGAACGAGGCGCTGAAGGCCCAGGAAGAGGGCGAGGACGTCGACTTCGTGATCCCGCCCAGCACGATCCACATCGAGACGCCGATCGCGGTCACCAAGGAGGCGCCCGAGGCGGCCCAGAGGTTCCTTGACTTCATCTGGTCGGACGCCGGCCAGGAGATCTGGGCCGAGAACGGCTACCGCCCGGCCAACCCGGAGCTGGTCGACCCGAAGCAGTTCCCGACCCCCGCTGACCTGTTCTCGATCGACCAGTTCGGCGGCTGGGACAAGGTCAACGACGAGTTCTTCGACGACGAAACCGGCAAGGTCGCCGCGATCGAGAAGGACCTCGGAGTCTCCACGAGCGGCTGATGGAGGCGCACCCGGCAAACGACATCCCGGTACCCGCGGCACCCCGGGCAGGCATCCGCCTGCCCGGGCTCGGCACCGGCCTCGGCCGCGGCATGGTCGTCCTCTACCTCTCGCTGATGGTGATGCTGCCGCTGGCGGCGGTCGTCGACGAGTCGCTGTCCAACGGCGCCGGCGCCTTCTGGGACGCCGTCACCGGCAGCGAGTCGATGGCGGCGCTGAAGCTGACCGTGGTCTGCTCGCTGATCGTGGTCGCGATCAACGCCGTCTTCGGCACGATCATCGCCTGGGTCCTGGTCCGCGACGAGTTCCCGGGCAAGGCGGCGGTCAACGCGCTGATCGACCTCCCCTTCGCCCTGCCGACGATCGTCGCCGGCCTGACGCTGTTGACCCTGTACGGCTCCGACAGCCCGATCGGCGTCGACGTCGCCTTCACCAGGACGGCGATCGTGGTGGCGCTGTGCTTCATCACCCTCCCCTTCGTCGTCCGCGCGGTGCAGCCGCTGCTGATGGAGATGGACCGCGAGATGGAGGAGGCGGCGACCTCACTCGGGGCCGGCGGCTTCACCGTCTTCCGGCGCGTCATCTTCCCCAACCTGATGCCGGGGATCGTCGCCGGCGTCATGCTCGCCTTCGCCCGGGCGCTCGGCGAGTACGGCTCGCTGATCCTGATCTCGGGCAACATCCCCTTCAAGACCGAGGTCTCCTCGGTCTTCATCCGCAGCCAGATCGAGTCCGGCAACGTCGCCGGCGCCTCGGCGGTCTCGGTGGTGCTGCTGGCGCTCTCGCTGGCGATGCTGGTCGCAGTCAGCCTCTTCACGCGACGGGGGAGGCGGCGATGACCCCGACCGCGCCCGCCAGGTGGGGCCTGCGCACGCTCGCCTTCGGCTACCTCGGCCTGCTCCTGCTCGCCCCGGTCGGGATGATCTTCTACAAGACCTTCGAGCACGGCCTCAGCGCGCCGATCGAGGCGATGACGACGCCCGACGCCCTGCACTCGATCTGGCTGACGTTGCTGATGGTCGCCGTCGCGGTGCCCCTGAACACGGTCTTCGGGATCGGCTGCGCGCTGCTGCTGGTCCGCCACCGCTGGAAGGGCAACGCCGTCATCGACGGGGTCATCAACCTCCCCTTCGCGATCTCGCCGATCGTGATCGGCCTCTCGCTCTTCCTCCTCTACGGCAACGACGGCTGGTTCGGCCCGACCCTCTCGGAATGGGGCATCCAGGTGCTCTTCTCGACCCCGGGGATGATCCTCGCCAGCATCTTCGTCTCGCTGCCGTTCGTCGTCCGCGAGGTGGTGCCGGTGCTGCAGGAGATCGGCACCGAGCAGGAGCAGGCGGCCTCCACCCTGGGCGCCAACGGCTGGCAGACCTTCTGGCGGATCACCCTGCCGGCGATCCGCTGGGGCGTCGCCTACGGCGTCGTCCTCACCACCGCCCGCGTGCTCGGCGAGTTCGGCGCCGTGACGATCGTCTCCGGCTCGATCTCGGGCGAGACCGAGACCCTGCCGCTGTTCGTCGCCAAGGCCTTCGAGCAGTTCAACGAGGAAGCCGCCTATGCGGGGGCAATCGTCCTCGCCCTGCTCGCCCTCACCACGCTGCTGCTGATGAGCGTCGGCGGCCGCAAAGCGAGGCGCGGCTCCGGCGGCCCGATCCCGATCGCCGGCGACGCCGCGGTCTCAATGCCCAACACGAAGGAGGGTTCCTGATGGGAATCACAGTCGAGGGAGCGCGCAAGCGCTTCGGTGACTTTCAGGCTCTTGACGACGTCTCGATCGACGTGCCGGACGGCTCGCTGACGGCGCTGCTCGGGCCCAGCGGCAGCGGCAAGTCGACGCTGCTGCGGGCGATCGCCGGGCTCGAGGAGCTCGACGGCGGCCAGGTGGTCATCAACGGCAAGGACACGACCAGGACGCCGGCGCAGAAGCGCGAGGTCGGCTTCGTCTTCCAGCACTACGCCGCCTTCAAGCACATGACCGTCTTCGGGAACGTCGCCTTCGGGCTGAAGATCCGCAAGTGGGAGAAGGCGAAGATCAGCGAGCGCGTGCACGAGCTGCTGCGCCTGGTCCAGCTCGACGGCCTGGCCGAGCGCTACCCCGACCAGCTCTCCGGCGGCCAGCGGCAGCGGATGGCGCTGGCGCGGGCGCTGGCGGTCGAACCGCAGGTGCTGCTGCTGGACGAGCCCTTCGGGGCGCTCGACGCCAAGGTGCGCAAGGATCTGCGCACCTGGCTGCGCCGGCTCCACGACGAGATGCACGTGACGACGATCTTCGTCACCCACGACCAGGAGGAGGCGATGGACGTCGCCGAGCAGCTGGTGGTGATGAACCAGGGCCGGGTCGAGCAGTCGGGAACCGCCGACGAGCTCTACGAGCACCCCGCCAACGAGTTCGTGATGAGCTTCGTCGGCGAGGTCAACCGGCTCGGCGACGCCTTCGTGCGCCCGCACGACATGGAGGTCGTGCTCGACCCCGACGAGCGCACCGAGGAGGCGATGGTGCAGCGGATCGTCGCCCTCGGCTTCGAGATCCGCGTCGAGCTGGTGCTCGCCGACGGCACCGAGGTCTGGGCGCAGCTGACCCGGGCCGAGCTGCAGCGGTTGGAGCTGCGCGAGGGCCAGATCGCCTACCTGCGGCCGGTCCAGGCCAAGAGCTTCAACGGTTCATCGCCGTCCCATGCCTCCGGGGCCTCGACTCCCCAGGGCTCCCGGGACGGCGGCGACGCAGAGGTATCTGCAGCCGTCTGAAGAGGCGACGGGCGGGGCGCGCTTCTTGCCGGGTGGCGCCCCGCCCAACTCGCCGCTTCCCCCAGCCCAATCAGCCCGCGCCGGCCCAGGCGCCGCGTCCGTTCGTACCTATTCGCCCACAGGGCGAAGAAGTACGAACGGATGGCCCTCTGCTATTCTTGAGTTAGTTGATAAAGAATTCGAAAAAGGAGCAATGATGAGCAAGCGAGTACCGACCACGACCTTTGTCTCGCGGGGGCGGCTCGCCGGCCTGGTCAGGGACGAGAACCCGGCAGGCACCGGCCAGAACCGGACCAGCCGCACCGCCAACCGGCCCGGCCAGGCAGCGGCCGACGAGGCGCTTTTCTACCGCGCCCGTCTCGTCCTCGGCGACGGCCTCCCCCGTCCCGGCCGCTGAGGCGGCCATGACCGACCCGGCCGCTTGCGAACCCGATACCCCCCCTGCACTTTTTCGCCCTGTGGGCGAAAAAAGGCAGGGGGTCGTCATCTGGGGGCGGTTTTTGACAGGCTGGCCGCATGAACGGTCCGGAGCAGACAGGCGAGCCGATCACCGCCGCCGGCATCGAGGATCTGAAAGCCGAGCTGGCGGAGCTGGAAGGGCCGGCGCGCCAGGCGATGGCGAAACGGATCAAAGCGGCGCGGGACGAGGGCGACCTCAAGGAGAACGCCGAGTATCACGTCGCCAAAGAGGACCAGGCGCACATGGAGACGCGGATCAAGCGGCTGCAGGAGCGCCTCCACAACGCCGTCGTCGTCGAGGTCGACTCCAGCTCCAACGCCGACGCCTTCGCCTTCGGCCTCACCGCCGAGGTCCTCGACGAGAGCAAAGGCGAGACCAACGTCTGGACCCTGGTCGGCTCGACCGAGGCCAACCTGGCCGAGGGCCGCCTCTCCGCCGAGTCGCCGATCGGCCGCGCCCTGATGAACGCCAGGGTCGGCGCCACCGTCAGCGTCGAGACGCCCAAAGGCGCGCGCAGCTTCAAGGTCCTGAAGCTCGTCTCCTAGCCGCGGCGTCGCCCACATCGGGCGGAAACCGCTTTTGGTGTCGCCCCATTCGCCTATGTTCTCTCTGTACCGGCCAGTCAAGCCATTGGAAAGGGAAGGGGTCACTCATGAACGGGGAATCTACGCTCAGCGGTTGGTGGGTCTTCGCCGGAGTGCTGCTGCTCGTCGCCGGCGTCTTGAACATCATCTGGGGGATCGCCGCAATCGGCGACTCGAAGTTCTTCACCGAGAACGCGACCTACATCCTCAGCGGCCTCAACACCTGGGGCTGGATCATCCTGATCCTCGGCGTGCTCGAGCTGGTCGCCGCCTTCTCGCTCTTCTCCGGGGGCGAGTTCGGGCGCTGGTTCGGCATCTTCATCGCCGCGCTGAACTCGATCGGGGCGCTGCTCTCGATCCCGGCCTATCCGTTCTGGTCGCTGGCGATCTTCGCCCTCGCGATCATCATCATCTACAAGCTCACCGAGGGGCCTGAACCGACCCCCTGAGCCGGCGCGGCGGGCTCGGCCTCGGCGGCGGGCTCGGCTGAGCTCGCCGCCGCCGGAGCGGCCGGGGTCGCAGCGGCTTGCATCGACCAGGGCGCCGGCTCCGGCCGGCGCTCGTCGTAGACCACCGCGGTCCGTCCCATCCGGTCTTCCCAGCCGCGGCGCTGCTCGCCGAAGACGATGCCGAGGAAGCCGATCCCGAAGGTGACGACGGAGAGGCCGAGGCCGATCAGCCGTCTGACCGAGCGCCGGAGCGGCAGTCGGCCGTCCTCGAGGCGGATGCCGACGAAGCGCATCCCCGGCGTCTGGCCGGCCAGCGACCAGAAGCTGACCAGGTAGGCGCCGCCGATCAGCAGCCAGGCGCTCGAGCCGACCGCGATCGCGAAGTTCGAGGCGCTGCCGCCGCCCCCGCCGAAGGCGTTGACGATGAGCGTCGCGGCGGCGACCGCGGCGGTGAAGCCGAGGTTGACGATGACGCCGTCGATCACCATCGCCAGGGCGCGGCTGACGGCGCCGGCGTGGTTGGTCTGCACCGCCCGGCGGCGGCGGAAGAAGAGCCGGCGCACGACCCGCTCGAAGGTGTCGTCGAGGCTGCGGGTGAGCTTGCCGATCGTGCGACCGATGTCCTCCAGCAGCCCGACGCCCTGGGCGCTGATCGCCGCCCGCACCTCGGGCGCGCCGGCGATCCGCTCGACCAGTTGCTGCGCCTCCTCGCTGGCCAGCAGCCGGCGCCAGACCTCGTCGACCAGGTCGCTGTCCATCGCCTCCAGCAGGGCGCGCTTGACCGCCTCGCTCTCCAGCGCCTCCTGCACCGCCTCTTCGACGATCGGTCCCTGCAGCACCCGCGCCATCGCCCGCTCCACCGCCTCGCTCTCGACCGCGGCGACGATCGCCTCCTCGGCCGCGACTTCGACCGCGCGGTCGATCCCGGTCGCCTTGGAGACGGTGCGGGCGCCGCGCACGCCGACCCCGAGCAGGCGGGCCGAAAGTGGCAGGTGGCCGTTCTGAGCCGGGTCCCCGGGCGTCGCAGAGCGCGGAGTGGAGCCGTTTTCCATCCCGCGGGCGAGTATACGTCCGCCTTGCCGCCTCAGCAGCCGTTTCTCAGGCGGCCGGCGGTCCCAGGTGCCCGAGCAGGCGGTCGAGGAAGGCCGCCTGCGCCGGCAGGATCTTCTCCCGCGCCCGCTCCAGGGCGAACCACTCGGCCCGGTCGACCTCGGGGAACTCGGCCTCGCGGCCGCTGCGCGGCGGCCACTCCATGCTGAAGGCGATGCTGTCCAGCGTGGCCGGGTCGAAGTCGGCCTCGGCCGCCCAGACCTCGACCACCTTGCCGGCCCGCTGGCGGACCTGGCCGAGGTCGATCAGCTCCTCCGGGTCGAGGGCCGGAACCGGCCCCAGCTCCTCGCCGAGCTCGCGCAGGGCGCAGGAGCGCGGCTCCTCGTCGGCCTCGATTTCCCCCTTCGGGATCGACCAGGCGCCGCGGTCGCGCTTCTTCCAGTAGGGCCCGCCGGGATGGACGAGCAGGAACTCCGGCTCCGCTCCGTTGCGGCGGAAGAGGAGGATCCCGGCGCTGCGCTTGGTCGACACGAGGACGGCCAACACTACGCCCCTCGGCGGCCCGGCCTTGTCGCGGCGGGGCCGGTGGTGTCGGGTATCCGAACAGGGTAGGGAGGCCGCCGCCGGCGAGCCCCTGCTCGGCATGGACCGATGGCCTGCTACCACCACATCCTCGTCGCCCTCGACGGCTCACCCGACGCCGAGGCCGCGCTGCACCACGCGGTGACGCTGGCGCGCGACCAGCACGCCCGCCTCACCCTACTCACGGTGGCGCCGCCGGTCGCGACCGCGGTCGCCGCCGCACCGCCCCCCGACCTGATGGACCTCCACACCAAGGTCCTGCGCGAGGCGGCCGCATCGGCCCCCGCCGACGTCGGCATCACGACGAGGCTGGAGCGCGGCGAGGCCGCCGAGACCATCCTCCGCGTGGCGAAGGAGGACCCCTACGACCTGATCGTGATGGGCTCGCACGGCCGCAGCCGCATCCACCGCGCCCTGCTCGGCTCGGTCTCCGAACGAGTCCTCAAGGCCGGCGCCGCACCCGTGCTGCCGATGCGAGCCGGCAAGGGCTCGGCGCTGCCCGAACCGCCGCTGCCGACCCCGACGCCCGAGTAGGCGCCGGGGCCGCCGAGGCTATTCGCCCCCGAGCCGGAAGGCCACCAGTTCCGCTTTCTGCCCTTCGGCGGTCGGCAGCCCGGCCGGCACCAGCAGCGTGTCGCCGCTGACCGCGAGGCCGGTGTTCGACGCTGCCGGCAGGGTCCCCTGCCAGACTTCGCCGCCGGTCTCGGCGTCGAGCCCGTGCACGGTGCCGTCGAAGGTCGCGACGAAGACCATGTCGTTGACGGCGGTCGGCGCGCCGAACGCGGCCGCCGGGTATTCGTTGCTCCACCTCACCTTGCCCGTCTTGATGTCGAGGGCGACGACTTCGCCGGTCATTTCCGGGGCTTCCTGCAGTTCGGTGCCGGCCTGCGTCGCCGCCACCGGGTGGTTGACGACCGGCACGAAGAGGGTCGTCTTGTTGGCCGCCATCGGCGCGATGACGCCGCCGAGCGTGCCGGGGGCGATGGTCGAGCCCGCCTTCAGCTTCGAGTATTCGCCCCGCATCGCGTAGAGGCCGTCGTCGTCGTGGCCGGTGTGGGTGCCGACCGGCTGCTTCCAGACCGGCTTGCCGGTCTTGGCGTCGAGGGCGACGACGATGCCGGACTTGCCGGCCCCGATCGCCAGCTCCCTGCCGCCGGCGCCGGTCAGGATCGGCGGGTCCTGGAAGTCCCAGTCATAGATGTCGTGCGGGGTCTGCTGGTAGTACCAATCCATCTTCCCCGTCTTGGCGTCCATCTTCACCATCGAGTTGGTGTAGAGGTTGGGGCCGGGCCGGCTCGAGCCCCAGGGAGCGCCGGGTTCGCCCGGGAACGGCGAGGGGTTGCCGACCCCGAAGTACATCGAGCCCTTGCCGTCGAAGGAGGGCGTGTACCAGAGGCCGCCGCCGCCGTTGGTCTTCGGGTCGCCCCAGAGGCTGCGCGGGACGGTGTCGAAGTGCCAGGCCTTCTTCCCGGTCTCGGCGTCGAGCGCCCAGAGGGTGCCGACCCCGCCGGCCGGGTATTCGGAGTTGACGTTGGTGGGAACGGTGGAGACGTAGACGAGGCCGTCGCTGTGGCCGGGGGCCATGTCGATCGCTTCGCTTTCGCTGCGCGGCAGGCTCACCGACCAGACCTCCTTGCCGGTTTCCTGGTCGAGCCCGAAGGCCTTGCTGGCGGTCGCCCCGAAGACCATGCCGTCGGCGACGACGACCCCGTTCGGCCCCTGGTCGGGCACCTGGTAGTTCTTCGTCCAGACGACCTCGCCGCTTTCGAGGTCGATCGCCTGCACGTTGGACTCCAGGTCCTGCGTGTAGGCGACGCCTTCGGCGATCACCGGGGTCGAGGACATGCTGCCGTAGGTGCTCTGCGCGGTCAGCGGCAGCTTCCAGGCTTCTTCCAGCGACGCCGCCGTGCTGCGCTTGATCGGGCCGCCGACGTAGCGGCTGCTGGCGGTGTCGACGCCGGGATAGCCACTGCCGGTGAAACTGAGGTCGCCGCCCGAGTCCGAGGAGCCGCCGCAGCCCCCCAGCGCCGCCGCGGCGAGGATCAGCGCCCCCAGCGCCAGGACAGCGACTCCCCGACCCGCCGCCGGCCTCCGCTCGAGACGGCTCGCGGCATCGCTCGGCTCTCTAGACAGCGCCCCCATCACTGGTCCTCCCCTAGTCGATTAATAAAGACTTGTCCTGCAATCTATCCGAATCCCCCGCAAACGCGCCGGTTCTTAGCTCCGGCAGCAGCGGCCGTAGGACCCGGTTGGCGAGCAGGCCGAGGCTGCCGAGATTGGCGAAGCCCGGCCCCTGGCTGAGGCCGGCGAGGCCGGGGATGTGGAGCCGCGGCTCCATCCCGCGCAGCTCCAGCGCCCGCCCGAACGGGACTTCGGTCCCCGGCGGCGTGTCCCAGAGCGGCCCCGCCCGGCGTTCGACCTCTGCCCGCACCTCGGCCGGGAAGAGCTCGCGCAGCTGGGCCAAGAGGTCGAAGCCGGTGCAGTTGACGATGTAGTCGTAGGGCTCGGAGACGACCCCGTCGGGGGACTCGAATTCGAGCCCCAGGCGGTCGCCCAGCTCGGCGACGTGGACGGCGCGGTCGGTGAGGAAGCCGCAGTGGTCGTCGTCGGCGATCCGCGCCAGCACGGTGGCGTCGAAGACGCCGCGGTCGCAGTGTTTGACGAAGTCGCGCCGGGTCTGGGCGTCGAGCCTGTCCCAGCTGACGCAGTCGGGGTCGGCGAAGACGCGGTTCTCGAGGAAGCTCTCGCCGCGGCTCATCGGCAGGCTCGGGGTGTAGACGGTGAGCCGGGCCCGCGGCCGGAAGGCCCGCAGGAAGACGAGGGCGCTGAGCGCGCTCTCGCCGCCGCCGACGATCGCCACCTCGAGGCCGCGATCCTCCGGTATGTCGAGGAAGGCGCTGCGAGGACTGTCGCAGTGGAAGATCCGCGACTCGGTGCCGGGGTCGTGCGGGAAGGCGCGGTGGACCCCCGGCCCGGTGAGGACGAGGGCGCGGCCGGCGTGGCGCGGCGGGTCCTCCCCGGCTCCCCGCTCCTCGACGTCGACCACCCAGCGGCCGCGGTCGGCCTCCAGCGAGACCCGGGTGACGTTGCCGCTCAGCAGCCGGATCCCCTCGCCGGCCTGGGCCAGCACCCAGCCGAGGTACTCGCCGTAGTCGCGATGGCGGACCGAGGGCGAGCCGGAATTGACCCAGGGCGCGTATTCGCGCCGCTCGATCGCGAAGCGCTGCCAGGAGAACGGCAGCAGCCCGGCGTCGATCGCTTCGCCGGCCTCGCCGAACTGCTTGAAGCTCTGGTAGGGGAAGCCGACGTCCTTGATCGGCGGGATCGCCAGCGGCTCCTCGCCCGAGGTCATCCCGTTGCGGCCGAGCCAGGACGCGGCCGGCTCGGTCTTCTCGATGATCGTCATCGAGATCGGGCCGAGCCCGAGCCGGTTGAGGACGTGGACCTTGCTGGCCAGCGCCGCCGCCTTCGCCCCGGCCCCGACGATGAGCAGGTCCGTCGCTGGAATCGTCTCGGTCTGCATCAAACCTCCTATACGGCGGCCAGAGACGACGCAGCGGGCCGCCCGGCCGATCGCGGTTCGGCGATCACCAGCGCCCGCCTGTCGGGGCTGAAGGAGATCGCGCTTTTTCTCATTCCCTCGGAGCGCTCGTCGGCGGGACGGAGGTCGACGTCGGCGAGCACGGTCCGCACCACCCGCTTCATCTCCATTTCCGCGTAGCTGGCGGCGAGGCAGCGCCGCACGCCGCCGCCGAACGGGATCCAGGCATAGGTCGGCGCCGGGCCGTCGAGGAAGCGCTCCGGCAGGAAGCGGTGCGGCCGCGGGTAGAAGTCCTCGCGGTTGTGGATAAGCGGGATGCAGGGCGCCACCGTCGTCCCCGCCGGCAGGTCGTGGCCGCCCAGCGTCATCGGCTCCAGCAGCCGCCGCACCACCACCGGCACCGGCGGCCGCATCCGCAGCGTCTCCTTGATCACGGCGTCGACGTAGCTGCCGTCGCCGCCGGCGATCGCTTCCTCGCGCGCGAGCTCGAGCTTGTCGGGATGGCGCATCAGCCGCTCGAAGATCCAGGCCAGCGAGGTCGACGTCGGGCCGTCGGTGAGCAGCGTCAGCATTTCGTCGCGCAGGTCCTGCTCGCTGAGCGGCGTGCCGTCCTCGTAGCGGGCCCGGACCAGCATCGAGACGACGCCGACCGGGGCCTCCTCCGGGGCCGCGCGGCGCCGCCGCGCCTCCGCCATCACCGCCTCCTCGACCGGGCCCATCGCCGCCCGGTAGTCGCGGCTGCGGGCGAGGCGGTCGGGGCCGACGAGCGCCAGCCGGGTCAGGTTGCGCGGCGTGTTCATCCAGCGCGTGAGCGCGGTCAGCCGCTCCCGCAACGGGTCGAGTCGGCCCTCCTCGTCGGGGCCGAAGACCGCCCGCATCACGACGTCCTGCGTGATCGCCTGCATCCGCGGCCAGAGCTCGAAGGGCTCGCCGATCGGCCAGCTCGCCACCTCGCGGCGCGCCACCTCGGCCATCATCTCGGCGTCGGCGGCGACCGCCTCGCCGTGGAAGGAGGGCAGCATCAGCTTGCGGCGGACCATGTGCTCCGGTTCTTCGAGCAGCATCACCGAGCGCGAGCCGAGCAGCGGCCGCAGCAGCGGGTTGGCCACCGCGACCCCGACCTTGGGGCCGGCGGTGAAGACGCGTTTGACGTCGTCGGGATCGCAGAGCACGACCCAGTCGCCCCAGCGCAGGATGCGCAGCGTGAAGGTGTCGCCGTAGCGCTCGTGGCAGCTTTCCAGGAACGGCAGCGGCCGCCGCATCCAGGCGAGCGTCTGCAGCGGCCGCGGTCGACGCGGCCCGGGCGGCAGCGGGCTCATCGTCCCCCGCCCCCGTTCGCCTCCGCCGCCAGGCGGTCCATCAGCTCGTCCTCGGCGCGGCAGGTGGCGGCGATCAGCAGGTCGAAGAGGTCGGCGCTGAAGTCCGCCGGCAGGTCGTTCTCGGCGCCGCGCGCCAGGTAGCGCGCCCGCACCTCCTCGACCCGGCTCGGCTGCATCATCGGGATCTCGTGCTCGCTCTTGTAGACGGCGACTTCGCGGCAGATCTCGAAGCGCTCGCCGAGCAGGCGGGCGATCTCGTCGTCGATCTCGTCGAGGCGGCGGCGGAAAGGCTCGAGGCCGCTCATCACGCCACCTCCTCCCCGCGCGCACGACCGCCGGGGTGTCGACTTTCTTGCGCATACGACAAGAAACTCGACACCTGGCCGCCGAGCAGGCCGTGGGCGAAGGCGTGGCTGCAATCGGCCAGCGACTCGAGCGCGTAGCCGCCCTCCTGGATCACGCAGAGCGGCCGGTCCGCCGCCGCCAGCAGGGCGCCGACCTCGGCGAACAGCTCCGGCGGGAAGTCCCAGCCGCCGTGGGGGTCGCCGGCGACCGTGTCGTAGCCGAGCGAGACGACCAGCGCCGCCGCGCCCTCGGCCAGCTCCTCGATCGAGGCCGCCACCTCCTCGAGGTAGGCATCGGCCCGCGGCGGATCGGCGAAGGCGACGGCGCGTTCGCCCTCGACCCGCGGCAGCGCCGCTCCCGGCCGCAGGTTGGTCACCGGCGCCGCGTGCAGCGAGTGCAGGGAGACGTCCGGCATCGACTCGACCAGGGCCGAGGTGCCGTTCGGGTAGTGGAGGTCGAGGTCGAGGATGCCGACCGGCGCCATCCCACCCCAGCGCAGCGTCTGCGCCGCCGCCGCGGGCGAGTTGAGGTAGCAGTAGCCGGCCATCCAGTCCGGGCCGGCGTGGTGGCCGGGCGGACGGCAGACCGCGTAGGCGAAGCGCGTCCCGCCGAGGACCCGCTCCGCCGCCGTGATCGCCGTCCGCACCGCCTCGTGGGCCGCCGCGAGGAGCCCGGCGTTGACCGGGATGTCGGGCTCCAGGCCCGGTGGGGCGAACTCGGCCATCACGACCTCCTCGCCCCTTCGTACCCCCCTGAGAGCTTCGAGATAGGCGTCCTCGTGCAGCGACCGCAGCGTCTCGTCAACCGCATCCGCGGCCGTGTCGGCCGCCTCGGCGCGGACGCCGGGGTGGCGGAGGAGGCCGCTGCGCAGCTCGACCAGGCGGCGGTTGCCGTCCTGCCCGGCCAGCCGGCGGTCGCCCTCGCGTACCCACGGCGCGAAGTCGCCGTCGCCCTGGCGCTGTTCGATCACCAGCAGCTCGTTCACGAGAGCAGCCGCCGCATCCGGATGCCGAGCGAGACGAAGCCGTTGCCGAGGTAGAAGGCCTCGGTGGCCCTGATCCCGGCGAAGGTCTCCTGCGGCAGCCCGACCTCGATCCGCACCAGGCCCTGCTCGCGGGCGAGCTCGGCGATCCCCACCAGCAGGTCGGCGCCGATCGTGCGGCTGCGCCAGGAGGGATGGACCCAGAGGTCCTGGATCACCGCGTAGCGGCCCGGCACGTGCATCGCCCGCAGGTAGCTGGCGGCGAGGACGCCGACGACCTCGCCCCCGGCCTCGGCCACCAGCAGCGCCCCCAGCCCCGGCTCGGAGACCAGCGCCCGCGCCTCCGCCTCCAGCTCGTCGGCGGCCGGCCGCCGGCCGCCGAGCTCGTCGAGCAGCTCGCCGACCGCCCGCGCCGCCGCGGCCACGTCCTCGAGGGTCGCCTCGCGGACGTGCCAGACCGGCGAGGTGCGGGGCGCCTCGGACTGCGTCGGGCCCGGATCGCTCATGCGGTCGCGGCCCTCTCGTCCGCCGGCTCCAGGTTCACGGTCCAGGCCGTGCCGGGCTCGTCGCTGCCGGTGAGGACCTTCGCGATCGCCGCCATCGGCGCCCGCGCCTTCAGCAGGATCTCGTCGAACTCGTCCTCGGGGTCGGACTGCATCACGATCGCCCCCCCGGCGCCGATCGTGGTCCGTCCCGGGCGCATCACGATCGTGCGGATGACGATGCTGAGGTCGGTGCTGCCGTCGGCGCCGAGGTACCCGATCGCGCCGGAGTAGACGCCGCGCGCCTCGTCCTCGAGGTCGTCGATGATCTCCATCGTCCGCTCCTTCGGGGCGCCGGTCATCGAGCCGCCGGGGAAGCAGCTGCGCACGCACTCGACCGGGGTGCGGTCGACCTCGAGCACGCCGCTGATCGTCGAGACCACCTGGTGCACGGTCGCGTAGGGCTCGACCGTCATCAGTTCCGGCACCCGCACGCTGTCGACGTCGCAGACGGTGCCGAGGTCGTTGCGCAGCAGGTCGACGATCATCAGGTGCTCGGCACGGGTCTTTTCGTCAGCCGCCAGCTCCGCCCGCCGGGCCGCGTCCTCGGCCGGGTCCTCGCTGCGAGAGACCGTCCCCTTGATCGGTCGCGCCTGCACGTGGCGCTCGCGGTCGACCGAGAGGAAGCGCTCCGGCGAGGAGCTGACGATCGCGCGGTCGCCGAAGCGGAGGAAGGCGGCAAACGGCGCCGGGTTGCTGCGGCGCAGGTAGCGGTAGAGCTCGAACGGGTCGGGGCTCGCCTCGGTCGAGATCTGGTCGGTGAGGCAGACCTCGTAGGACTCGCCGGCGGCCAGTTCGGCCTGGCTGCGGGCGATGTCGGCGAGGTAGCGCTCGCGGCCGCGGCCGCACTGGAAGGCGACAGTGGCGCCGGGCTCCTCCGGCGCCACCAGCGGCCGCGGCTCCGGCGGCGCCGCGATCGCCTCGGCGACCACCTCGGCGGCGACTTCGAGCCAGCGGTCGGCCTCGGCGTCCTCCTCGCGGCCGATCGCGAAGACGTGGGTGCGGCCCTCGGTGTGGTCGACGGCGACGACGCGGTTGGCGAACATCAGCATCGCGTCCGGCATGTCGGAGCCGTGCACGTTGGGCGCGCCGCAGTCGGCCTTCAGCTCGTAGCCGAGGTAGCCGACGTAGCCGCCGACCAGGCCGCGCTCGACCGACTCCGGCGGCTCCACCGCGTAGCGCTCCATCCCGCGGTCGAGCAGGTCGAAGATCGACTTGTGCTCGAGCGTGTCGACGCCGTCGCGGTGGACCGCGACCTCGCCGGCGTCGACGTCGTATTCGAGCAGGCAGCGCTCGGCGCCGGCGCTGGTGCCGAGGAAGGAGCGCTGCGCGAGCCAGGTCGGCGCGTCGGCGCTGTCGAGCCAGAAGGAGTTCTCGGCGCCGGCGAAGAGTCGTTCGTAGAGCTGCTCGGTCGGGGCTTCGCCCTCGAAGCTGCGCAGCCGCAGGCGCATCCCGGCCGCGCCGACGCCGGCGCGACGGCGCCGCGCCGGGGCCGGTGCGGAGGCGGTCGCCGCCGGGTGGGCCGGCTTCGGCCGCGACCGGCGGTGCCGGCTGGCCATCGCGTAGAAGTTCTCGGCGATCGCCTTGCCGTGCTCGGTGGCGACCGACTCGGGGTGGAACTGCACCCCCCACATCGGCCGGCTGCGGTGCTCGACCCCCATCACCACGCCGTCGTCGGCCCAGGCGGTCTCGATCCCTTCCGGGCCGACCTTGGTGGTGATCGCCAGCGAGTGGTAGCGGACGACCGAGAAGTCCTGCGGGATCCCCTCGAGGAGGCCGCTGTCGGAGTGGCGGACGCGGCTGAGCCGCCCGTGCATCGCCATCGGGGCGCTGCCGACCCCGCCCTCCAGCAGGTTGCCGATCCCCTGGTGGCCGAGGCAGATGCCGAGGACCGGGATCTCGCTGTAGCGGAGGATGTCGCGGCAGACGCCGAAGTCGTGCCAGCGTTCCGGCCGTCCCGGCCCCGGCGAGAGCACGATCGCGTCGAAGTCCGAGCGCGAGAGCACCCGCCAGGAGACGGCGTCGTTGTTGACCACGACCGGCTCCTCGCCCGAGGCCGCCGCCAGCAGGTGGAAGACGTTGTAGGTGTAGGAGTCGTGGTTGTCGACCAGCAGCGTCCTCATCACGCGCCCTCCAGTCCGAGGCCGCGCAGGCCCCGCTCGAGCACCCGCTGGACGACCCGCTCGACCTCCGGCGCCCGCTCCGCCTCGCCGTACCAGCGGGCGAAGTGCGAGAGGTAGCGGGCGAGCGCAACCGCGTCGAAGCTCTCGACGGCGCTGCGCAGGTGCACCCTGTAGTTCTCCGACTGCACGACCGCGAAGCGGTAGTCCAGGTCCTCGGCCGGACGCCCGCCGGCGAGCGCCACCTCGCCGCCGCGCTGCGCCAGCGCCCGCGTCAGGTCCCAGCCGAGGCTCCCCTTCTCCTCCAGCAGCTTCTCCGGCTCGAACTCGACCCGCTTGTTGGTCGGCTGCATGAGGAAGTAGGCGAGGGCGACCTGGGAGGCGACGCGGTCGGGGTCGGGATGGCGGCGGCGGATCTCCGCCCGCTCCGGGTCGGCCTCGAGCTCCCGCTCCAGCCACTCGGCGAGGTCGTCGATCAGCAGCGCCCCCTCCTCGCTGGAGGTGATCGCGCGCTTCTGGCGGGCGACCATGCCGTGGAAGACGTCGTGCGTCGGCGGCCCGCCCCCCTTGGCGCTGCCGCTGCCGTTGCCGTTGACGACTCCGAGGTGGTCGATCAGCTTGCGGCGGCAGGTGACATGGGCCACCCACTCGGTGCCGCAGACCTGCAGCGAGACGACGTCGTCCAGCTCCGGCGCCGCCGACCAGTAGGCGAGCGCCCGCATGTGCTGGGTCGGCAGGCCGTCGGCGCGGACCAGCGGCATCTCTTCCAGCTCCTCGCGCTCGGTCCGGTACATGACCATCTTGTCCGCCGCGCGGAGGCTCAGCTTGCCCTGGCTGAGGCCGAGGTTGGTCAGTTCGGCGACCTCCGGCAGGAAGTCGGACTCGAAGATCACCTTGTCGAAGGCGACGCCGAGGCGGGCCAGGGTCTTGCGCTGGCCGGCGATCACCCAGGCGCGGGTCTTCGACCAGACTTCCAGCGCCTGCTGGTCGCCGGCCAGCACCCGCATCATCAGCTCGTCGGCCTCGTCGTTGTAGAGGGAGGACTCGCGGGCGACCGAGTCCTCGGCCCCGTCCTCGGCGCCGTTGCCGTTGGCGGCGCGGCCGGCCTTGACGTAGTCGGCGTAGCAGTAGCCGACGAAGTGGTCGCTCTTCTCGCCGCCCTCCGGCCAGGCGTGCTGGTCGCCGCCGCGGCCGACGACGCCGGCCATCGCCTCGCCCATGCTGCGGCCGACGTCGCAGATCAGGCTGCGGTTCTCGACCCCGGCGCCCCCCTGGGTGAGCGTGGCGGCGATCGCGTTGCCGATCGCCAGGTTGCGCAGGTGGCCGATGTGCAGCGCCTTGGTCGTGTTGGCACCCCAGAAGTAGACGGCGTAGCGGCCGCCGGCGACGAGATCGGCGAGGGCGGCGTCGCCGCGCTCGCCGCTCTCCAGGGCGGCGCCGGTGCGCTCGACCCAGTCGTCGTCGAGCCGCAGCCGCGGCTGCTCCCCCTCGGCGGAGATCGAGTCGACCCAGGGCTCGGCGGCGATCCGCTCGAGCGCCCGCGTCGCCTCGGGGTCCTGGCGCCAGTCCGGCACCCGCGGGACCAGCATCAGGTCGACGCCCGCGGTCGGCCGGTGCGGCGTCCGCGCCGTCCAGAGAGCGCGACCGTCTTCCCCGACCGCGATCTCGTCCAGCTTGTCGAAGAGATTTCCGCTGATAGCCCGTGTCCGATTGCCTCTTACGAATGCACCGGCCGGGGCTCGAACCCGGATCTACGGCTTACAACGCCGTCCCTTTAACCGATTAAGGCACCGGTGCTGGCTATGAGTCCCCTCCGAATCAGCAACCCTGATTGGTCGGAACAGCCGCGAGCATAACAGCGACTTTGACTCTTGACAAATTTCCTGAGTAATCGCCTGCAAAAGCGGAGATTCGCGCGTACCCAGGTGGCCGGGACTCCCGCGACCTGGTTGTCGAGGCACCGGCCCAGCGCGGCCTCGGGTCGAGAGCGCCGGCGCGCTCAGCCGCGGATGCCGGAGTCGTCGTCCGAGCCGCCGCAGGCGGCGAGCGCGAACAGCGCGGGGACGAGGCCGAGGGTGCCGAGGAGCTTCTTCATGGACCGGAAAAGGCGCGCCGATCCTAGATCAATCGCTATTTCAGGCGCTTGACCTCGATGTTGAAGACGCCGTCGACCGCGCACTCGTCCGGTTTGCCGAGCACCGAGAACTCGCCCGGCTCGCCCAGCAGCGAGATCGTCGAGATGTGGGAGCCGCCATAGGCGATCGGGTGTTCGCAGGAGCCGCCGACGTTGACGGTGCGGATCAGCTTCCGACCCGGGGCGAGGGCGCGGAACGAGTTGACCGTGAGGTTGAGCGGCAGGACGATCACGCCGTAGATGGTCTGCAGGGCGTCGATCTTGGTGCCCTTGGGGGTCGGGTCGAGGATCGGCGAGCCGAGGCAGCTGAGGCTCTGGTTGCCGCCGGTGATCCGACCCATGCCGATCGAGACGCGCCAGGGCTTGCGCTGGCGGGGATCCGGCATCAGCTTGGCGACCGCCGTGCCCTTGAGCGTGGAGCAGTCGGGCCGGTCCAGCGTCACCGGTTCCTCCGGCGGGCAGTAGTTGCTCTCCGTGTAGGCGGTCAGCTCGTTCGTGTTGACCGCGCCTCCCGGCTGCCTGGCATCCGTGCTGTTGAGCAGCCTCTCGCCGTTGCGTTCGATCTTCACGGTCTTGCTCAGCTCGACGTCGGCCCGCTCCTCGAGGGTCCAGGCCTGCCCCGGCGAGCAGCTGCCGAGGGCGTCGTGGGTGGTGGTGATCGTCAGGCCGCCGGCGACGTGGAGCTTGGCCGGGTAGATCTGCAGGCCGGCCGCCGTCGATCCCGCGGCGGGAACGAGCAGGCCGAGGCCGAGCAGCGAAGTGAGCAGCAGGGCGCGGCGAGGATGAGTCATTGCGAGTGTTCGGCGGCGCGCTCGCGCGCTTCCGCCTTCTCCTCCAGCGTCATCGCGCCGGGATGGCCGTCGCCGGGCCAGGGCGAGAGGACCAGCAGCAGGCGGGTCTCCTCGCGGGCGACCACGGTGTGGCGCTCGCCCGGGTCGAACTCGAAGAGGTGGCCGGCGTGGGCGGAGGAGAAGTCGCCGTCGGCCGTGGTCACGTCGACCTCGCCGTCGACGACGACCACGCGCGCCCGCTCGTGCACCTCGTGCTCCTGCATTTCCTCGCCGGCGGGCAGCCGGATCAGGATCGTCCGCGCGTCCTCGGCCGAGGCGAGGATCTGCGGCTGGTGTGGCTCCGCCTCGACGCTCTTCAGGTCCCAGCTCTGCATATCGCTCTCCTACCCTCGAAGTCGTTCGGTCTCACGCCGGATCTTTCCTCGTTCCCGGGCTGCCTCCATGGCGGTTGTTGTACCAGGCGCCCGGGTCAGCCGCCAGCGCTCGGTTTCGAACAGAGCCGACGTTGGCGACGACGCCGCGGCCCGCAACCGGTAAGGATGACCAGATGCCGCAACCCCGCCGCCAGAAAAAACGCGCCGAGCCGGAGAACTTCGGCTGGGTGATCTCGTTCGGCTGCAAGAACGCCGGCGAGCTCCGACGCCTCAAGGTCGACACCGACCCCTCCGCCGACACCAGCCCGATCGAAGTCCCCTGCGCCTGCGGCGAAGTCCACCGCGTGACCGTCTCCCCCTACCGCCGCCGCCGCTCCGCCGACGAACCGTTCGACCTCGAGGTCACCTCGCTCGACGAGCTGCGCTGAGGACCGAGGGGTCCCGCCTGATCTTGCGCGGGGTCCTGATCGTGCCCGACCAGCGGGCGTCGTGCGCGTTCCAGGAGCGCATTCGCCCCGGTGAGTCCGGGTCGAGGTACCAGCCGGCTGGGCGATCCGAATCGGGGTGCCTGTCCGGGTCCCAGGTCGTCTGGACGGCCCGCTTCTCGGCCTGGGTCGGCGGCCCAGCCTGGACCGGCCGGGAGCGCCAGACGAAGCTCCGCGATGCTGGCGCGAGCAGCAGGGCAAGGCTAAGGATCTCGATCGCAATGTTCCACCAGGGCTGGGTGGCAAAGGGGGAGATGAGGAGATCGATCGCGGTCGCGGCGACCACGAACGTCCAGGCCACCCGGCTCCCATGAAGTAGGAGCACCACGAAAAGGAGCGCAAGCGCGACGCTGAACAGCGCGAGCGAGAGGTGCTCGGAGATGTTCAGCACGCCATAGACGAACGCCCCGGCGACCGATGCCAGCGCGTATAACACAGGGTCTTCGGCGCCCGCCTCACGGCGCCAAGGTACCGGCCCGAGCCGACCTGTCCGCCCGGGCCGACGGGGAAGAGCAGGACTCCTCAAGTCGCGTGCATGGCCTGGCAATATTCCCGCGGTGAGTCCGCTTGCGGTGTCGACGGGAGTGGCCGCCGCCTACGCGGGCGGGCTCTCGACGCTGATCATCGCTCCGATGATCGTCACGGCCTTGAAGCGCCAGTGGCTCCTCTTCCTGGCCGGCTGGCTCACGATCGGCCTGGTCTGGTGGATCGCGTCTCTGCGACTGGCACGACCGGGGTCATGGTGGGCTCGCCGCTTCTACGGGGACGCGAAGCTCGCGCGGGCGCAGAGGCGATACGGGCTCACCTCGTCGACCCGGTCGCCACCCGCAGGTAGGCGGTGACCAGCGGGTGCGGGGACTCCGGCGTGGAGCGCATCTGGGGTACGAACAGGGTGGCGATGAAGAAGCGACAGTCGGGAAGCTCGAGGACGCGGGCCTCGCCGTCCTGGTCCACCCAACCACCCGCAGGCCGCCGTCGTCGAGAAGCCGCTGGTGCTCCGGGTTGAGGCCGAAGTTGCAGTAGTAGCGCTCGACCGCCTCGGTCCGCCCGTAGAACTGCGCGGCCCGCGAATCGGCGGCGAGCCTGACCTCCATCTCCAGGCCGGCGAGCGAGCAGGAGAGCTCGGTGATGAAGAGGTCCGAGGCGTACGGGTCGTACTCGGCGTGCTGAGCGTCCTCAAACCCGAGCACGTTGCGCGCGTACTCGATGACCACCTGCTGGAAGCCACCGCAGGTCCCGAGCGGTCGCATGCCAGCGAACGTCCACGGTCGCCCCGAGAGCCGCGGCCGAGTGCCGCAGGGCCGAGTCGGTCGCCGGGTGGGGCGGGAACTCAGGGTCGAAGTCACCGATCACGCCGACTGAGATCGCTGCCCCATCTGACGGCGAAGGACTCAGCTGCGTTCCAGCACGACGACCGGGATCTCGCGCTCGGTCCTCCGCTGGTAGTCGTCGTAGCTGGGCCACTCGGCGACCATCGTCTGCCAGAGGCCCGGCTTCTCCTCAGCCGTCGCGGTGCGGGCGCGGGCCTTGAAGCGGTCCCCTTTCACCTGGACATCTACCTCGGGCTCGGCGGAGAGGTTCAGGTACCAGGCAGGCGGCTCGTCGGTCCCGCCTTTGGAGGCCACGATGAGGAACGAGTCGCCGTCGCGACCGTAGATCAGCGGGGTCGTGCGCTGCTCGCCCGACTTGCGGCCGGTGGTGGTCAGCAGCAGCGTCTGGGTGCCCTCCCAGTCATGCCCTTCCGCCCCATCCGTGGCCCGGTACCGCTCGACGTGCTCCTGCCCGAAAAGCATCACCGACGATTCTAGGCAGGGCAGACTGTCGAGGTCGGTAAGCCGTCGCGCCCGCTCGGAGCTAACCGGGATTCGTCGCCGCGACCAGCCAGACGGAGCCGCGACCGACAATCGACCCGTCGGCCCGCTGCCAGCCGACGTAGTGGTCGGCGAGGGCTGCGGCTATCTCCGCCCGACGGCTCTCGCCGTGCTCCCCGTTGAGGCGAATCAACTCGGCTCCGGGGCCGATCGCGAGCAGGGAGTCGACCGCCTCGGCGACTGCATATCGATACCTGGCCCTTGCCCGGCGTAGGGCGCCCGATCTGGGCTTCGATCCAGCAGAACTGTCCTAACCTGAAGTGGGTCGAGACTGGGCTCGTCAGGTTGTCGAATTAGATCTGATCATCGGGGAGACAGGATTTGAACCTGCGACCGCTCGGCCCCCAGCCGAGTGCGCTACCAGACTGCGCCACTCCCCGTGGGGTCTCTGCATTCTGCCGAATCGGGCAAACTGTCGCTGGCGCGGGTCGCCGCTTGAAGGCGAACTCGCTCGCGCGGTGGTAGCTCAACGGTAGAGCCTCGCCCTTCCAAGGCGATGATGCGGGTTCGATTCCCGTCCGCCGCTCTCGATGGGTCGCTGGAAATGGATGCCGGTTGCGCTTGGGGCGCTGGTGCTCGTCGCTGCCGCGGTCGCGGGCTGCGGCGGGTCCTCCGACGACGAAAGCGAAGGGGCCGAAGGGTCGGCTGCGAACGAGCCGGGCCATGTCGACTGGCCGCTGTTCGGGCGGGTGCCGGAGCGCACGCACTACCTGCCCTCGGACGAGAAGGTGCTGGACCCGCCGCTGCGGCAGGCGTGGTCGATCAACACGCACGCGCTGATCGAGTTCCCGCCGGCGATCCATGGCGGCGTCGCCTACGTCATCAACAAGTACGGCAACGGCAAAGCTGTCCGGCTCAGCGACCGCAAGATCCTCTGGGAACTGAAGGACGACCCCGGCGACAAGGGCAAGCCGACCGACGTCACCGCGCCCGTCTACTACCGGGGCCGCGTCTACGGCACCTTCCTCAACGGCGACGTCGCCGCGGGCGACGCCAGGACCGGCAGGGAAGTCTGGGTGCGCAAGCTCGACGCCCACCTCGAATCCTCGCCGCTGGCGATCGGCGGCACGCTCTACTTCGGCACCGACACGACCGACGTGGTCGCCCTGCGGGCCTCCGACGGCAAGACGCGCTGGACCTTCAACTCGCCCGGGGCGATCAAAGCCAGCCCCAGCTACCACGACGGCCGCGTCTTCGTCGCCGACTACGAGTCGGCGATGTTCGCCCTCGACGCCAAGACCGGCAAGCTCGCCTGGCGCACGAACACCTCCAAGCTGCCGCCGTTCGGGCAGGGCGGCTTCTTCTCCTCCCCCGCGATCGCCTTCGGCAAGGCCTACGCGGCGCGCGACGACGGCACCGTCTACGCCTTCGACGAGAAGACCGGCAAGGTCGCCTGGTCCTTCCAGACCGGCGGCTACGTCTACGGCTCGCCGGCGGTCGCCCAGGTCCCGGGCACGCCGCCGACCGTCTACATCGGCTCCGAAAACGGCCGCTTCTTCGCCCTCGACGCCGAGACCGGCAAGGTGCGCTGGCACTACGACGTCGGCGGCCCGGTCCCCGGCACCGCGACCGTGATCGGCCACAGCGTCTACACCTCGAGCTTCAAGACCAACGAGACGATCGGCATCGACGTCCGCACCCACAAGCGGACCTACCGCGTCAAGCAGGCCGGCTACACGCCGATGGTCTCCGACGGCAGGCGCCTCTACCTGGTCGGCTACTACACCCTGATCGGGCTCGAACCGACCAAGCGCTGAGCGCGACGCCAGGCCGGCGACTAGTAACGCAGGATCGCGGCGACGCCTTCGGCCGGGGCGAGGACCTCGGCGGCGCCGTCGCAGAGGGGGGTGACCCGGGCGCTGCCGGCGAGAGCGCCCCGCACCAGCGCCTCGGCCACGTCGCCGATCGCCGCGTCGAACAGCAGGTGCTCGACCCGGCCTTCGCCCAGTGCCTCGGACGTCTCCTGGACGCCGGCGGCGCCGCGGCTGCCCCCCTGGACCTCGCCCAGCGCCCGCTCGGCCAGCGCCCGGTCGCGCTCGGCGTCGAGGCGGCGGAGGGCGGCCGCGACCGGCTCGCGCAGATCCCCCTTCGGCGCCGAGATCAGGTCCTGGTCGCCGCCGAGATTGCAGGCGAGGGAGCTCGGGCGCATGCCCTCGGCGAAGGGCTCGACGTCGACCACCGGCCCGAAGGTGACGACGTCCCGGACCCCGCGCGCGCCGAGGTGCTCGGCGGCGAGGTGGCCGGACTTCTCGAGGAAGCGGCGGCGGTTGTGCTCGAGGCGTTCGTCGTACTGGTCGTGCCCCGAGGCGCTGACGCCCTGCCCGCGGGCCGGGTCGGACGTGCTCCTCGACTTGCGCTCGCGCCAGTCGAGGCTGGTGATGCTCAGCTCCAGCTCGTCGAGCTCCTCCAGCTCGCCGCAGACGTCGCGCAGCAGCCGCACCCGCTCCGCCGACACCACCGCCACCCCGTGGGCCTCGCACCGGCGGCAGACCTCGACCAGCGGCGCGATCAGCGGGCTCTCGCCGAGGATCACCGGCGCCGGCGCCGCCGGCGAGACGCCGACCGGCCACCAGCGCTCTTCGCCGGCGCCCTTGGCCACCTCGACGAAGCCGACCTCGCCGCGGGGCGGCGGGCGCTCGCCGCTCTCGTAGCGCCGGACGAGCCGGTCCGCCGTCGCCCGCAGCGCCACCCGCCGGTCGTGCTCGGCCTGCTCGGCCTGCTCGGCCGCGTGCAGGATCGCGTCGACCCCGTTGCGCAGCGCCGTTCGCCAGGAGCCGCTGCGGTCGCCGGCGTCGAACCCCAGATAGACGGAGAGGACCCCGAGCGGCGGTCGCCACTCGCTCAGCTCACGGACGTCCTTCAGGGTCGGGTGCGGCATCCGTATCTCCTCCTCGTCACTGGTTTGAGTTCGCCGCTACCCAGCGCGGCCTGGCGGAAACGGTAGCCGCGCCGGCGCCTCACTAGGGCAGCGCTACGGCGGCCTCTGGCGTCGCGACCCGGAAGCTGAAGCTCTCCACCAGGTAGAGGCTGACCTCCCCGGCGTCGTGGTCGGCGTAGCCGAGCGCGAGGTCCTCGCCGGACTCGAAGAGGAAGTCGCCGCCGCGCAGGCTGAGGACGGCGGCGCCGGCGACGCCGGGCGCCCAGACGATCGGCCCGGCGAGGATCTCGCGCAGGTGCTCGAGCAGCGGGTAGCCGCCGTGCTCGCTGGTCTCGAGGACGCGGGTGTAGGGCTCGAGGCCGAGCACCTTCCCATAGGGCCCGTCGACGCCGGCCTCGAGCAGGGCCTCCACCGCCACCGCCAGGTGCCGCGGGTAGCGCTCGCAATCCTCGCCTAGCTGGATCGGCTCGTGCGACGAGGCCTCGGCGATTCCGCCGATCGCGGCGCCCTGCCAGCCGTGGAAGACCGCCGCGTTCTCGGCGACCGCGATCCGGTGGGCGGCCTCATCCAGCGGCCCCAGGTCGGCGTCCTCGGCGCCGCGCTCGGCGTCTTCCAGCTCCGCCCGCTCGATCGCGAAGTCCGCCCGCAGCTCGGTCATCGGCAGGACCTGGCGCTGGGCCGCCGTCACCCCTTCCGCGGGGGCGTCGGCGAGCTGCCGGATCCGCCCCAGGCCGGTGGCGGAGTGCCGCCAGCCGTGCGGGCCGGAGAAGTCGATCAGCCACCGCGCCGCCAGGGCCGGCTGCAGCCGCTCGCGCGCCTCGGCGTCGAGCAGGTCCCAGCCGTCGGCGGCGATCGGCGCGTGCTCGCGCAGCAGGTGGCTCATGAGCCGTCCCCCCGCAGGCTGCCGATCCCCAGCGACCCGCCGCCGGCGAGCGGCGGGTCGCGCTCGGCCGCGCCCTCGGTCGCCTCCTCCTCGGCCTCCTCGCCGTACTCGACGATGTCGCCGTCCTGGAAGAGGATCCCCTCCGCGATCTCCCGCCACAGCGGCGTGCGGCGGAGGAGGAACTCGAGGTCCATGCAGAAGTGCTTGAACTCCTCGCCCTGGGCGTCGTGCATGATCGCCCGCGCCGCCTCCTCCGGCTCGACCGCGAGCCGCTGCTCGTACCAGCCGACCGCCTCCGCCTCCTCGGTCAGCGAGGCGCAGAGGCGGGCGAAGGTCCGCGTCTGCTGGGGCAGCTCCTCAGGCGGCTCGTGGTACTGGCCGAAGCCCACGGCCGACATCTTGCCAGGCCGGACAAGGGGGCAACCGGGGCCGGCGCTACGGGGTGCTCGTCGCCCCACCCTCCTGCCGCCGGTGCAGCAGCCCGTAGACGAACGAGGGGAGGCACCAGTTGGTGACGGTGACCGTCGCCGCCACCGCGAGCATCGGCACGGCGAGGACCCAGGCGACCGCGGTCGCGTCCACCAGGAAGGCGAGGGCGATCGCCGCGATCCACGGCGTCGCCAGCTGGCAGGCGAAACGGCGCGGTGCCGGGCTGGGCGGAACGCTCGGCCCGCCGAGCAATGGCCGCACGGCGGCGTCGTAGAGGTAGTCGAACGGGTGCTTGGCGGTGATGAAGCCGCCCACGCCCGCGGTGACCGCCATCGCCAGCAGCAGGGCGGGCGAAGCGAGAGCGGTGCCGAGGGCGATCCCGGCGAAGCAGAGCGCGGTCGAGAAGCGCAGGCCGAGCCACAGGCGCCTTCGCTCCTCGTCGCCGAGCTCGCCGTAGCCCTGCATGGTCAGGCAGCCGCGGGACCAGCTCGCGAGGCGCTCGATCGTCACGATTCCTCCCGGCGGCGCGCCAGCAGGGAGACGCTGGTGATGCCGTATTTGCGCGTTGCGTTGTCGGCACGGTCGGAGATGAAGCGGTACCGGTCGTTGTCGCGCAGCTCGACGATCTCGAAGCCGGCCGCCTCGATCGCCTCCCGGTAGAGGTCGCGCCGCATGGCGCCGCCGATGCAGGCCGCCCAGAGAGAGGCGTCACAGGTGACGCCTTCGGTGGCCTTGGCCAGCTGCTCGGCGGTCATGTCGATGCCGATCACGCTGCCCTCCTCGCCGGCGGCGAGCGCGGCGAGGAGGGAGTCGGTCCCCGCGCCGCTCCCCAGGTCCAGCACGACCTCGCCGGGCGCGATCGCCGCCAGGTCGAGGAAGTAGCCGACGCCGGCGAAGGAGTCGATCGCCGCGCCTGGGATGCGGTCGAGGTCGGCGACGGGATAGCCGAGGCGCTCGGCCAGCGGCCGCCCGGTCTCGAAGTGGAACTCGTGGTCGGGGTCAAGGGCGACCTCCTGGTACATGCCCTTGACGCGCGCGGTGAGGTCGGCGGTGTCCAGTTGGCGTTCGGTCGTGGCCATGGGGCGTCCTTCCGTCAGGGGGTCTGCGGGTTGGGGTGCGCCAGGCGCCACTCGGGCCAGCCGTCCTCGAGACGGCTGGCGGGACGACCCGACGCATTCAGCTGCCTGACGGCCTCGTGCGCGTAGGCGCAGAACGGGCCGCGGCAGTAGGCGACGACCTCGCGGTCGTCCGGAAGCTCCTCGAGGCGCTGGTCGAGCTCGTCGATCGGGATCGACTTGGCGCCCTCGATGTGCCCGGCCGCGTACTCCTCGGCCGGACGCACGTCGACCAGGACGACGTCGCCGCGGGCCAGCCGCTCGCGCAGCTTCTCGCGGCCGATCGTCTCGACGTCCTCGCCGAGGTAATCGTGCGCGGCCCGCTCCACCTCGGCCAGGCCCGCCGCGGAGGCGTCCCGCAGGGCGAGCCAGATGCGCAGGGCCTCCTCGCCGGCGATCGCGTAGCGGACCCGCGTGCCTTCGCGAGCCCGCGTGACCATGCCCGCCGCGTGGAGCGCCTGCAGGTGCTGGGAGGTGTTGGCGACCGACTGCCCGCTCTGCTCGGCGAGCTCTTCGACGCCGCGCGGCGCCTGGGCCAGCAGGTCGAGCAGCTCCAGCCGGCGCGGGCTGGAGAACGCCTTTCCCATCAGCGCGATTGCCTCGAAAAGCGCCCGCTTTGCCTCGCTGGAAGCCATTGTTTTGGTATTCAATAGAACACTTGATAACGTGTCAAGGCCCTGGCGACGATTCCGATCTGGAGGCTCAAATGTTCTTCCGGCAGCTCCTCAACGACGAAACGGCTTGCGCCTCGTACCTGCTCGGCTGCGCCAGCCACGGCCAGCTCGCCGTCGTCGACCCCCACGTCGACCTCGTCGAGGACTACATCTCCCTGGCCGAGTCGCAGGGAATCCCGATCGTCGCCGTCCTCGACACGCACGTGCAGGCCGACCACGTCTCCGGGCTGCCGGCGCTGGTCGAGCGCACCGGCGCCCGCGCCTACCTGCCGGCCGGGGCCGGAGTCGAGTTCGACCACCACCCCCTCGCCGACGGCGAGGTCGTCGAGCTCGGCAACACCGAGATCGAGGCGATCGCGACGCCTGGCCACGCCCTGGCGCACAACGCCTACCTCGTCACCGACCGCCGCCGCGGCGACGAGCCCTGGCTGGTCCTGACCGGCGACGCGCTGCTGGTCGGCGACGCCGGCCGGCCCGACCTGCACGCCGGCGGCGAGCACACGGTCGAGGAGATGGCGCGGACGCTGCACCGGTCGCTGACCGAGCGGCTGCTGGCACTGCCCGACCACCTGGTGCTCTATCCCTCGCACTACTCGGGCTCGGTCTGCGGGCGCGGCCTCTCGGCCAACCCGATCTCCAGCGTCGGCTTCGAGCGGCGCCACAACGCCGCCCTGCGGTTCTCCTCCGAGGAGGAGTTCGTCGCCGCCCTGACCCAGGACATCCCCCCTGCCCCCGAGCAGCAGGCGGCGATCGTCGCCGCCAACCGCTCCGGCCGCCCGCTGGTCGCCAGCTCCTGAGGCAACCGTGAGCACTCGGCGCGTAGAGCTCGGGCTGCGCGAGAACCTGCCGCAGTTCTCGCTGCTGGTCGCCGTCAACGCCTTCGTCGGGGCGATGGTCGGCCTCGAGCGCTCGACCATGCCGCTGATCGGGCGTGAGGACTTCGACCTCGCCTCCAACGCCGCGGTGCTGTCGTTCATCGTCGCCTTCGGGCTGGTCAAGGCGCTGACCAACCTCGGCGCCGGGGCGCTGGCGCAGCGGCTCGGCCGGCGGCGGCTGCTGATCGCCGGCTGGGCGGTGGCGCTGCCGGTGCCGCTGCTGATCGCGGTCGCGCCGAGCTGGGGCTGGATCGTCGCCGCCAACCTCCTGCTCGGCGTCAACCAGGGCCTCGCCTGGTCGATGACGGTGGTGATGAAGATCGACCTCGTCGGCCCGCGGCGCCGTGGCCTGGCGCTGGGGCTGAACGAGGCCGCCGGCTACGGCGGCGTCGCGCTCGCCGCCGGGCTGAGCGGCTGGCTCGCGGCCGAGTTCGCGGCCCGCGACGTCGTCATCGTCCTCGGGGCCGCGATCGCGGCGACCGCGTTCCTGATCTCGGTGCTGTTCGTCCGCGACACCGGCGCCCACGTCGCCCTCGAGCAGGAGCTCCACCACCCCGACGCCGACGGCACCCCGCCACGGCTGCGCCAGGCGTTCGCCCAGGCCACCTACCGCGCGCCGGCCCTGCGCTCCTGCTCGCAGGCCGGCCTCGTCAACAACCTCAACGACGGGCTCGCCTGGGGGCTGGTGCCGCTGTTCCTCGCGGCCCACGGCGCCGGGATCGGCCAGATCGGGCTCGTCGCCGCGGTCTACCCGGGGGTGTGGAGCGTCGCCCAGATCGGCGCCGGCCACTGGTCGGACACGATCGGGCGCAAGCCGCTGATCGTCGCCGGCATGTTGGTCCAGGCGGCGGCGCTGGCCTTGCTCGCGCTCAGCGGCGGCGGCTTCGCCCTCGCCGTCGCGGCCGCCACGCTGCTCGGCCTCGGGACCGCCCTGGTCTACCCGACGCTGATCGCGGCGATGTCCGACGCGGTCTCCCCCGTCGCCCGCGCCCCGGTGGTCGGCGTCTACCGCTTCTGGCGCGACATGGGCTACGCCCTCGGCGCCCTGATCGCCGGCGTCGCCTCGGATGCGCTCGGCTACGGCGGCGCGATCGGGCTCGTGGCCGGGCTGACCGCCGCCTCGGGGCTGTGGGTGCTGCGCGACATGCCGGCCGCGCGAGGCCCTCGCCACAGCGAGATTGCGGGTTCCGCGCAGCCGGATGCCGGCCTTCCCCCGATGCCCGCGGCCCAGGCCGATGATGTGGTTCGGCAATGAACGTCCTGGTCATCGTCAACGATCAGCCCTACGGCAGCGAGCGCCCCTACAACGCCCTGCGCCTCGCCACGGCGCTGAGCAAGCGAGACGGCGTCGAGTTGCGCGTCTTCCTCTTCGGCGACGCCGTGGCGTGCGCTGTCGCGGGCCAGCAACTGCCCGAGGGGCACTACCACCTCGATCGCATGCTCAAGCCGCTGATTCGCCGCGGCGAGGTGGCCTGCTGCGGGACCTGCATGGACGCACGCGGACTCAAGGAGGCGAAGCTGGTCGAGGGCGCGCGCCGCTCGACCCTCGAGGAGCTGACCGACTGGGCGCTGTGGGCGGAGAGGACGCTGACGTTCTGAGCTGACCCCGTCGGAGCCGGGTGCCCTATGGGCGCCGCGCCGCGCCGAGGATGTACGGGATCCGCGGCACCGCCACGTCCTACTCCTGGCTGCCGTTCGGCGGCGCCCCCCCCCGCCACGGCCCCCGGTCCGCGTGCGGCGCGGCAGTCAACCGCGAGAGCCCTTCCAGGTCGACTGGGATTTCTCGAGTATCGCTCGCCGCTCGTGGTAGTCCTCGGGAGAGATCGTGCCGTCCGCCAGACGGCGATCGAGCAACTCCAGCGCGCCGGGCTCACCCCCGAGCCGGCCTCCGCGACCGGAGAGCTCCCGCACCAGCCAGACGATGCCGGCGATTACCAGGCCCCAGAAGAGCACCATCCCGATCGCCATCAGCACCCACCAGCCTCCATCCCAGTCCATGTGGTGGTCCCAGCCGTCGTCGGCGAGAACCAGTCCGAAGCCGATCAGCTCTGCCATCTCGAGCTCAGAGTAGGTCCGGGGCCCGAGGCGCGCATCCGTAGGGGACCGAAGTCGCCCCCGCGGTGGGCAGCTCGGGGCGTACGCTTTCCGAGCCGATGAGCGGACATGCCCTCTCCTACCAGCCCCTGGGCGGCGATCGTCACCGACACGGCGACCGCCTGGTCCACGAGCATCCCCACGCCGGCCCGCACGTCCACGAGGCGGAGCACGGGCACGATCATCGCCATGACGGCCACGGTCACTCCCATGGCCTGATCGACCCCAGCATCAAGCGCTCGCGCAAGGGCCTTCGCGCCGTGGGCCTCTCGCTTGCCGTCCTCGGGCTGACCGCCCTGGCCCAGGTGGCGATCTTCGCCGCCAGCGGCAGCGTCGCCCTGCTCGCCGACCTGATCCACAACTTCGGCGACGCGGCGACGGCGATCCCGCTCGGCATCGCCTTCGCGCTGCGTTCGGCGCGGGCCGAGCGCGGCGCCGGCCTCTTCGTCGTGCTGGCGATCTTCGTCTCGGCCTGCGTCGCGGGCTACGAGTCGGTCTCGCGCCTGATCGACCCGCAGGCCCCGACCGACCTCCTCGCCCTCGCCGGCGCCGGCCTGATCGGGTTCGGCGGCAACTGGATCGCGGCGATAGTCCGCACCCGCGCCGGCAGGAGCCTCGACAGCCCGGCGCTGATCGCCGACGGCAACCACGCCCGCGCCGACTCCTACGTCAGCCTCGCCGTGGTCGCCAGCGCCGCCGTCGTCGCCCTCGGGCTGCCGATCGCGGACCCGCTGATCGGCCTCGCGATCACGGCCGTGATCGTCAAGATCACCTGGGACTCGTGGTGGACCGTGCGCGGCCATCGTCACGTCCACTGACCGACCGGGCTTGAAGAGCGGGCGGCTCCCAGGCGGCCGGCGGCACCCGCAGGCGCTCGCCAAGCACGACGCGGGCGCCACCGACGGGGCGCACGGTGATGTTGCGCCGCTGCGCGACCTCGACACGGTCGCCGGTGGCGCGGACCTCGGAGCCACCGAGCAGGGCGCGGAGGACGACCTTCATCTCGAGCATCGCGAAGCTGGCGCCGAGGCAGCGACGCCGGCCGCCCCCGAAGGGGATCCAGGTGTAGGTGCCGGGCGGCTCCTCGAGGAAGCGCTCGGGGCGGAAGGCGTAAGGGTCGGGATAGATCTCGGGGTCGTGGTGGATCAGGTAGCCGTTGGCGACCAGGCTGCAACCCGCCGGATAGCTCCAACCGCCGACCTCGATCGGCTTCACCACCAGCCGCGGCGCCACGTTCGGCAGCACGGGCCGGTCCCGCAGCGTCTCCTGGATCGTCGCGGTCAGGTAGGCGTCCTCGCCGGCGTCGATCTCCTCGACCAGCCGGTCGAGGACGGCCGGCTCGTGGACCAGCCGCGCGAAGCTCCAAGCGAGCGAGGAGGCAGTCGTCTCGTGGCCGGCGACGAGCAGGGTCAGCAGCTCGTCGCGGATCTCCTGTTCGCTCATCGGCGAGCCGTCCTCGTGCCGGGCCTCCAGCAGCATCGCCAGCACGTCGGCGCGCTCGGCGCCCTCGGCCCGCCGCTCCGCGATCAGCGCGAAGATGATCTCGTCGACTTCCGCCTGCATCCGGACGAAGCGGGCGAAGGGGCCGACGCGTTCGGCCGTGCGGGCCAGCAGGCTCCCCGGCTTCGGCGGCATCAGGCTGATCGGGCGGTCGCCGAAGACGAGCATCTCCCGCAGCCGCTCCCTCAGCGCGTCGAAGCGGGAACCCGGGTCGAGGCCGAAGACCGCGCGCAGGAACACCTTCAGCGTCAGGTCCTGCATCCGCGGGTGGAGCGCGACCGGAACCCCCTTGGGCAGCGCCGCGACCTCGGCGGCAGCCACCCCCTCCATCAGCCCGGTGAGCCGCTCCATGCGCTCGCCGTGGAAGGCCGGAAGCATCAGCTTGCGCTGCTCCATGTGGGCCGCTTCGTCGAGCAGGATCACCGAGTTGGCGCCGACGATCGGCTCCAGCACGCGGCGGGCGCCCCGACCGGGATGGAGGACGTCGGGCGGAGCGGTGAACATCTGCTTCACGTCCTCCGGGTCGGCCAGCATCACGAACGGCGGCGAGGCGGGGAGCCTGACCGTGAACCGTCTGCCGTAACGCTCCCGGCACTGCTCGAGGAAGGCGAGCGGCCTCGCCCAGAAGCCGACCATCTGCATGGCCACCGGAGTGCGGGGACCGGGCGGTAGGGCGGAACGTGACCTCATGGCTGCCTCCTCCTGCTCGACGGCACGACCTTACTCATAGGCCGGCCGCCGGGCCAGCCGTCGTGAGATGCCTCACACAGTCGCGGGACATGAGGGAGCGAGTATCGCCCTCGTCCCAGGTGCTGAGCCGACGCAGCAAAGACATCTCCATGATCGCCTGCTCGGCGATGTCGGCGCCGCAAGGGCCCGATCGGGCCGGCAGCGACGACGACCCGGGTGTCCGTCGGCGGCCCATGCCAGCTCCAGACCCACCCTTATGCTGGCCGGCGAGGCCGAGCCGGGACGCGATCGAGAGCTTCGGCGGCCCGGCCACTCGAAGAGTGCGGAGCTCTGCGGATTCGACGGGTCCTCCCCGCCCCCTAGTGTCCTCCCTCGCCAAGCGATTTCAGCCCATCTGGGCATGAAAGGTTGTGGCTATGGCCAAACCCAGCATCGACAGTGAGTCCGCGGATACGCGCGAGGCGAGCGCCAAGCGCTGGCGGGCGAACTACCGCGACGAGCTCGACAGCGCCGAGCTCTACCGGCAGATCGCCGCCGCCGAGGAGGACGAGGCGCTGGCGTCGGTCTACCGGCGGCTGGCGGAGGTCGAGGTGCGACATGCCGAGGTGTGGTCAAAGCACCTGCGCGACGCGGGCCTGTCCGTGCCGGCGCACCGGCTCGGCTGGCGGACCAGGCTGCTCGGCTGGCTGGCGCGCCGCGTCGGGGCCGGCTTCGTGGTGCCGACGATCGACGCGATGGAGCAGGCCGACGCCGGCTCCTACGATGCCCAGCCGGAGGCCGCCGGCACGCCGCTGCCGAGCGAGGAGCGCTCGCACGCGCGGCTGCTGCGCGCGATCGGCGGCGAAGTCACCAGCGGGCTGCAGGGCCCGGCTCTGGCCCGGCTCGAGGGCCGCCACCGGGCGGCCAGCGGCAACTCGCTTGGCACCGCCGTGCTCGGCGCCAACGACGGCCTCGTCTCCAACTTCAGCCTGGTCATGGGCGTCGCCGGCGCCCAGCTCGGCAGCACGCAGATCCTCGTCACCGGCCTGGCCGGGCTGGCGGCGGGAGCCGGCTCGATGGCGATGGGCGAGTGGATCTCGGTGATCAACGCGCGCGAGCTGTTCGGGCGCCAGATCGCGGTCGAGCGCGAAGAGCTGGAAGAGGTCCCCGACGAGGAGCGCGAGGAGCTCGCCCTGATCTACCAGGCGAAGGGCATTGCGCCCGAGCAGGCGGCCGAGCTCGCGGACCAGTTGATCTCCTCACCCGAGAACGCACTCGACACGCTGGCCCGCGAGGAGCTGGGAATCGACCCGGACGAGCTGGGTGGATCGGCGGCCGTCGCCGCCGGAACCCCGTTCGTGCTCTTCGCGATCGGCGCGATCCTCCCGATCGTGCCCTTCATCTTCCTCAGCGGCACCGTCGCCGTCGTCGCGAGCGCGGTCCTCGCGGGCCTCGGCCTGTTCGGCATCGGCGCGCTGATCACGCTCGTCACCGGCCGCGGCGCCCTCTTCTCGGGGACCCGACAGGTGGCGATCGGACTCGCGGCGGCGCCCCCCGCTCACCTTCGGGGTCGGAGCCCTGATCGGAACGGTCACCGGGTGAGGGCCTCACTTGGCAGGTGAGGCGATGCCCCCGCAGCCCGACCGCGACGACTCGGCCGCCTCGCTCGGCCTGCAGCGGCCGGTGGCGTTCGTGCTCGGCGGCGGCGCCAGCTACGGCGCCGTACAGGTCGGGATGCTGCAGGCGCTCACCGAAATCGGCCTCGCCCCGGACCTGGTCATCGGCACCTCGGTGGGCGCGATCAACGGCGCGCTGCTCGCCGAGGACCCGCGCGGCGCCGCCAACCGCCTCACCCACCTCTGGATGCAGGTGAGGCGCGAGGTGGTGTTCCCGGGGAGCGCGATCGAGCGGATGCGCGTCTGGCGACGCCACCGCACCTACCTCGTGCCCTCCGATGGGTTGCGGGGCCTGCTCCAGGATGCCCTCGGCGACCGGCGGATCGAGGACCTCGGCGTCCCCTACGTCGCGACCGCGATGGACCTGGCGACGGGTGGGGTCGTGCACCTCGACTCCGGCCCCGTGGTGCCGGCGGCGCTGGCGAGCGCCGCGGTCCCCGCCCTGTACCCGCCGGTCCGCATCGACGGGCGCGACCTGGTCGACGGCGGCGTCGTCAAGAACGTCCCCGTCGACCGGGCGCTCGAGATCGGTGCGCGCAGCGTCGTCGTCCTCGACTGCGGGCTCTTCGGCCTGCTGCCGGAGGTGCCGCGGACGCTCCCCGAGACCGTCGCGCACGTCGCCGCGATCATGATGCGCCAGCAGGTCGCCCGCGACGTCCCGGCCGTCGCCCGCGAGGTCCCGGTCCTCTACCTGCCCGGTCCGTTCCCGCTGACCAGCTCACCGCTCGAGTTCCGCTCCTCGGCGAAGCTGATGCAGGAGGCCTACGAGAAGAGCCGCGCGTTCCTCGCGGACGTCGAGGTCTCGGGACCCGGTCTCTACGGCGATCCACCGCTGGTCACCGGCGGCGACGATCCGCGGATGCGCGACGCACAGGGCTGACCGTGGACAGCCGACCCCTCCACGCCGCGAGCTGGCCCCGCCTGCGCAGACTGATCCTCGGCGAATGGCACCCGCTGCTGCGCGACCCGCTCGACCTGCTGCGGCTCTCGTTCGCCGCCGCGGCGATCGCCCTCTTCCTCGCCGGCAGCCTCGAGTACGCGGTGCGGATGACGGGGACCTTCCTGCTCCTCCTCCTGGCCCAGCGCCTGCGCATGCCGCGGCTCTTCGACCTACTGTTCATCGTCGGCATGGGGCTGCAGGCGTGGGGCAACGCGCTGCGGCTGTTCGAGGACGTCTACTGGTGGGACAACCTGGTCCACCTCGTCATCCCGTTCTCGAGCGTGCCGCTGCTCTACGTGCTGAACGTGCGGCTCGGGCTGCTTCCCGACGTGGCGCAGGAGGAGCACCCCCGGCACCGGCTCGGCCTGGTGATCTTCGCGATGCTCAGCGGGATCGCGATCGGCGCGCTCTACGAGATCTACGAGTATGTGGCGAACCACTGGCTCGGGGCCGACCTCGCGATCGGCTACTCGGACACGATCTTCGATCTTGCCCTGGACGCCGCAGGATCGCTCGCCGGCGGCCTGCTGCTGATCTTCTGGTCGACCAACCGCTGGCAGACCGAAAGGAAGGCGCCGCCCTGATGGGGCACCGCGCCATCAACCTGCTCAAGCTCGGCTTCCCCGTCTGGGCGGCGATCGAGCTGGTCCAGGGCCAGTTCGGCAACGCGCTGGCGCTGCTCGCGATGTTCGCCGTGCTCCAGGTCCCGCGGCTGCTGCAGCTGCCGTGGGTCTTCGACGGCGCCTACCTCGCCGCCTGGACGCTGCAGGCCCTCGGTCAGGTGGCCGGCTTCTGGGCGCGGGTGCCGTGGTGGGACACCCTCGTCCACGCCGCCCTGCCCGCTGTGCTGGCGCCGACCGGGCTGGTGCTGCTGATCCGCCTGCGGGTGCTTCCCAACGTCCTCAACGACGAGCGCGTGCGGCGGCCGATCGCGACGGTGCTGCTGGTCTTCATGATCGCCGCCGGCTTCGGCTGCCTCTACGAGATCTACGAGTGGTTTGCCGACTCGAGCTTCGGCACCCATTACCAGCCCGACAACGCCGACACGATGACCGACATCACCGCCAACGTCGTCGGCGGGATTCTCGGCGGGATCTGGCTCGCCGCCTGGTCCGTGTGGAGCAGGCGCGCCGCGCCCCAGCAGGAGGGACCGTCGCTGCGCGATCGTGCCCGCTAGGTGCCCTTCGCGGAAGCCTCGCGCAGGTGCACGGGGTTGGAGAGCAGCCAGAGGCGGCCGTCGATCCTCGCCTCGACGCGGTAGGCGCCGGGCCGGTCGACGTCAAGGTCGAGGCGCGCCGCGGCGGCGACGGCGATCGCGACGCCATCACGGCGGACCGTGATCGCCGCCGGTCGCGGCAGGCGCAGGCGCAGGACCGCGGCTCGTGCCTCGGCCTCAGCGCCGATCGCGACGGTGGCACCGTCGGCGCGCTCGGCCCAGAACCTGGCGCCGTGCGCCGAGGCTACGCAGGGGCAAGCGAGCCAGGCGGCGCCGCGGCGCAGTGCATCGAGGACCGTCTGGCGGTCGGCGATCGCCTCGCCGCAGAGGGGGCGGTCGCAGAGCAGGTGCGTCCGCAGCAGGTCGAAGGTCCGCCGGTGGGCCAGCGGCGAGCGGACGCGCCCACGCAGGCGGATCCCCGGCTGGTGCCCGTCCAGCCCCCCGATCGCGGGCACGCGACGGCGCGCGGAGAGCCTGTCCCAGATCTGCAGGTGGTGGGCCGGCGGCCCGGCGGCGATCGCGGCCTCGGGGTGGCGGAGCCAGCGCAGCGCCTCGCGCGGCGTGCGCCAGGCCTCGGCCGCATCGGTGGTCAGGCTCCAGAGCTCGATCCCGTCCATCCCTCCGGGCTCCTCCAGCGCCGGCCAGCCGTGCGGCAGGACGATCCGCCTGGCGAGCGGGGCGACCAGCATGTGGCCGCCCTGCGAGAACGGGTGGGCGGCGAAGCCGACGCCTCCCGCGGCTCGGACGGCGGCCGCGATCTGCGCGGACGTGAGCCCCCCGTGGGCGATCTCCTCCTCGACCCCGAAGGCGAGGTAGTGCCCCCCGCGGGGGCTCACCTCCTCCCCGACGAGCAGAAAGACGCCGTCGTGGTGCCCCTCCCAGCCGTCGCGGCGGGCGCCGAGCGTGTCGTGGTCGCTGAGCAGCAGCGCCTCGACGCCCGCCTCGCGCGCGGCCGCCAGCAGCTCCGGAACCGTCGCCGTGCCGTCGGAGTAGGTGCTGTGCAAGTGGGCGACACAGGAGAGGTCATATGCGGAGCCGGCCTCGCTCATTCCGCCATCATCGCCAACAGGGCGCCCCGCTACCCTTGTTACATGCCCCTACGGCGCCTTATCGCAGCGGCCCTATTGACGGGCGCCGCCTTCACTGCGGCGGCGCTGCTGCTGCCGCACTCGCCCGATCAGCTGCGCCAGCTGCTCCTCGGCGCGGGGCTGGCGGCGCCGCTGGTGGCTCTCGCGGCGTGGCTGCTGCTGACCCCGGCGCTGTTCTCCGGGACCCTGCTCGCCGCCGCCAGCGGACTCGCCTTCGGCGCCGTCTGGGGCGCGACGGTTTCCATCGCCGGCGCGGTGCTCGGCGGCCTGGTGGCGTTCGCGCTGGGACGGACGGCGGCTCGATCGCAGGTCGAGGCGATGGCCGAGCGTCACGCCAAGTGGGCGAAGCTGCACCGTCTTCTGGAGCGGCGCGGATTCCACGCCGTCCTCGCCGCCCGCCTGATGCCGGGGATGCCGGTCACCGCCCTGCACTACGCGGCCGGTGCCTCGCCGGTCGGCGCCCGGGCCTTCGTCGCCGCGATCGCGATCGGAGCCGTCCTCCGCACCGCGCCGTACGCCGTGCTCGGCCAGGGGCTCGGCTCCGGCTCGCTGCAGACGGTCCTGGTGGCGACCGGCTCGATCGCGCTGGGCGGGCTGGCCGCGGCGATCCTGGTGCGCCAGCTGCGGGTGCCCGCCACCGCCAGCTGAACTCCACCCGTCGGCCCGACTGATCAGTTTCCGCCCGCCGAGCCCTCGTCATACCGGTCGAGGCCCTGGTCGGCCAACGACAGTGGATGATCCTCGAGCGGCGCCCGTCCGCCTCGAGGGTGATCGAGCGACGCCTGCGGCCGCTCCTGACGAGCACCAGCCCGACGGAAAGGTTGACCGCCGCCGCAACCGCGGCGACGCTCGTGCCGACGCCGAGATCCTCAAGCCCGGAGGGGTTGAGGATCCGGCCGATCGCCGCGGCCAGCCCGCCCAGCCCGACCGAGCCGGTAAGGAGCCAGGCGACCGTCTTCAGCGCCATCGTCGCCAGCGCCGCCGCGACCGCGAGCCAGGCGAAGCGGATCAGCGGCGCCCGGGGTCGGTCGCTGCCGATGCGGCCGACCTCGATCACCGCCGCAACCAGCCGAGCAGCAGCTTCCTCGCCTCCTCCGCCCAGAGAACCAGGCTGGCCAGCCCGACGCACAGCGCCCAGTCGCCGAGGCCGAGGGGCACGGTCGAGAAGGCGTCGTTCATGAAGGGCAACTGCACGACCGCCACCTGGAGGGCGACCGAGAGCATGATCGCCCCCCACAGCAAGCGATTCGTGAAGAGCTGCTGGAAGGCGCTGGCCCGCCCCGAGCGGGCGTTGAAGCAGTTGAAGAGCTGGGCGAGCACGAGCGTCGTGAAGGCAATCGTCCGGGCCTCGTCGATCCCGCCCGAACCGCCGAGCACACCGCCGGCAAGGCCGAGGTCGAGCGCCGCCAGCGTCACCGCGGCCATCACCAGGCCGACCCAGAGGATCCCGTGCCACATCTCGCGGTCGATCACGCGGTCGCCGAGCTTTCGCGGCGGCCGCCGCATCACGTCGTCCGGCGGCGGGTCGACGCCGAGCGCCATCGCCGGGGCGCTGTCGGTGAGCAGGTTGATCCAGAGAATCTGGGTCGCCAGCAGCGGTACCGCCAGCGCCTCGCCGCTGCCCTCGAGGCCGAGCGGCGAGGCGAGAACCACGCCCAGGAACATGGTCAGCACCTCGCCGATGTTCGAGGAGAGCAGGAAGCGCAGGAACTTGCGGATGTTGGCGAAGATCCCCCGCCCCTCGCGGACCGCGGCGATGATCGTCGCGAAGTTGTCGTCGGCGAGGATCATGTCGGCGGCCTCTTTGGTGACGTCGGTGCCGGTCGCCCCCATCGCCACCCCGATGTCGGCCGACTTCAGCGCCGGGGCGTCGTTGACCCCGTCGCCGGTCATCGCGACGATGCGGCCATCCGCCTGCAGGGCGTCGACGATCCTCAGCTTCTGTTCCGGCGCGACGCGGGCGTAGACCGATACGTGACGAACCGCATCCCGCAGCCCCTCATCGTCGAGCCGCTCCAGATCGGGGCCGGCCAGGACCGCGGAGCCCGGCGCGGCGATACCGAGGTCGCCGGCGATGCGGATGGCGGTGCGCGGGTGGTCGCCGGTGATCATCATCACCCGGACCCCGGCCGCCTGCGCCTCGGCGACAGCCGCCTGCGCCTCGGCGCGGGGAGGATCGATGAGGCCGACCATCCCGAGATAGACCAGCCCGCTCTCGGCGGCCTCCTCCGGCGTGGCCCCCTCCCCCGGCCGCAGCGTGCGATAGGCGACGGCCAGGGGGCGCAGGGCGCGGTCGGCGAGGCGGTCGACCGCGGCGAGGATCTCCACGCGGCGGTCGTCCGTGAGCGGCCGCACCTCGGCGGCGACACGCTCGGCGCTGCATCGGGAGAGCAGCACGTCCGGGGCGCCCTTGGTGACGATCGCGGTCTCACCGCCCGCCTCGAGGTCGGTCGCGAACGCGCTCATCAGCTTGCGCTCAGAGGTGAAGGGCAGCTCGCCGGTCAGCTCGAAGCGCGCCTCCCGCGCCTGCGGGAGCCCGGCGACCTTGGCCTCGGCAACGAGGAAGGCCGCGTCGGTGGGATCGCCCCGGATCGCCCATTCGCCGTCCTCGCGGCGCAGCACGGCGTCGTTGGCGAGGCAGCCGCCGGCGAGCACGGCGCGGACCTCGTCGAGCACAACCTCGTCGAGCGGGCCTCCGCCGGCGCGCAGCTCGCCGACCGGCTGATAGCCGCTGCCGCTGATATCGACCTCGGCGGAGGCGGTGATCGCCTTCTGGATCGTCATCTCGTTCTCGGTCAGGGTCCCGGTCTTGTCCGAGCAGACGACGGACGCCGACCCCAGGGTCTCCACCGAGGAGAGCTTCTTGACTATCGCCCGCTGCCGCGCCATCCGCTGGACCCCGAGGGCGAGCACGACGGAGAGGATCGCCGGCAGGCCCTCGGGGACGGCAGCGACCGCCAGCGAGACGCCGACCAGCATCACCGCGACGACGTCGGCGGTGCTTTCGACCTCGGAGGTGAGGACGATCGCGACGACGACCACGACCGCGATCACGATCACCACGGCGCCGAGCAGGCGACCGAGGCGCGCCACCTCCTTCTGCAGCGGCGTGGTCTCGGTCACGGTGCGGCCGAGCAGGCGAGCGACGGTTCCCATCTCGGTCCGCATGCCGGTGGCGGTGACGACGGCCCGGCCACGGCCGCGCGTGACCGCGGTGCCCGAGAAGACCATGCTCAGCCGATCGCCGAGGGCGGCGGGCCCGGCCAGCGGGGCGGCGTCCTTCAGCGCCGGCTCGCTCTCCCCGGTCAGCGCCGCCTCGGCGACCGCGAGGGAGGCGGCCTCGATCAACCGCGCATCGGCGCTGACCGCGTCGCCCTCGGCCAGCAGCATCACATCGCCCGGGACGATCTCCGCGGCCTCGATCCGGATCTCCTTGCCGTCGCGGACCACGCTCGCCATCGTCTCGGCCATCCGCTGCAGCGCCGCCACCGCACGCTCGGCCCGTGCTTCCTGGGCGAAACCGAGGATCGCGTTCAAGACGAGAATCGCCGCGATCACGACGGCGTCGTAGGGCACACCGTCGGCGCCTTCGACCGCCCAGGCGAGGATCGAGATCGCCACCGCGACCAGCAGCAGATACACCAGCGGGTCGGCGAGCTGCGCGAGGAACCGGCGCCACGCCGCGACGGCCTGGGCCGACTCGAGCCGGTTCGGACCGTGACGCTCGAGCCGCACCGCCGCCTCCTCCGCGCCGAGGCCCCGGCGGTGGTCGACCCCCAGCTCGGCGGCTACGGCGGCGGCCTCGCGCACGGACGGGTCGGCAGCCACGCTCAAACGCGTGACTCCCGAGCGGGATCGAGAGCCGGCGCGGTGAGCCCAGGGGTCACTCCGTGGGCAGAGTCGAGTACAGGTGCTCGGGCTCGGTGCGCTCGGTGTACGGCATCCAGTGCACCTCCGCGACGGTGTCGGGCTGGGTCTCGGGCCCCCCTTGGCCGGTCCAGGTCGCGAGCGGGATGTGCGCGACGTAGATGCCCTGGTCGGCGAGCGCGGCGCTCAGGTTCAGCACCCAGTCGCGCAAACCGCCACCGGCGATCCGATGTTTCCGAACGGCGGAACCGGCGTCACGGACGAGGCGCCGGTGGTGAACAGCAATGTTCCGGCGCCTCGCGCGAGCATGCCGGGAAGCACCTGCTGGACCGCCGCAACGACACCGTAGACGTAGAGCTCGATCTGAGCCTGGATCGTGTCCGGCGTCGCCTCGAGGACCGCGACCGGAGCCGGGATCGGGTCGCCGGTGTGGTTGGCGGGCGAGAACTCGAGGACGTCGACCTCACCGAAGCGCTGCCTGACGCGCTCGAAGGCATCGACCAGGGAGCGGCCATCGAGCACGTCAGCAGTGAAGCCGGCGGCCTCGATCCCACTCTCGGCCAAGCGCTCGACAAGGTCGTCGAGCGCGGTCTGCCTGCGTGCGAGCAGCGCTATCTGGAAGCCTCCGTCGCCGCCGGACCTGCGGGCGATCGAGAGGCCGAGACCAGGTCCTGCTCCGACGATGGCGATTACCGGCATGGCTTCCTCCTCAATGACGCCGGACGGCGGCGTCGCGTTCAGCTCGGGCTCGACTAGAGGTGACCGCCGTCGAGCTCACCGTACCGGTGATGCAGCCCAGGCGCCGGCGCGCATGGAGCCCGGCTTCTAGAGTCCTTCGGTCCCAAGGAGGATTCAGATGCCCCGCAGGTACCCGCAGAGGTTCGCCGCCAGGCGATCGAGCCAGCTCGATCGGGCCAAGGTCGCCCAGTTCGCCGCCACGTTCGGCGTCAGCGACGCCACCATCTACAACTGGCTGAAGCAGGAGAAGGTCGACGTGGTGAGGTCGAGGGTCTTTGCCTTCGCCTGAGCGACGGCGAGGTCCAGGGGACCTGCTCGCTTTCGCGTCGAGCGGTACCTGTCAACGAAAATGAGACACCCGTCGTTCGAATTTAGTGAGCAACCTCCTCGGTCTCGGGCTTGTTGATCCACGCCGCCGTCGGCAGCGTGGGCGGCTCGCGGCGCGCCCCGCACGAAGCGCTCGGGGTTGGCGGCGTAGGCGGCGGCGAGCACCGCCCGGCGGGCGGCGTGGGCCTTCTCGGCGCGGCCGTGGTGGACGGTCGCCGGCGTCATCAGGCCGATGCCGGAGTGGCGGTGGGAGTGGTTGTACCAGCGGAAGAACTCGCGGCAGAACTGCCTCGCGTGCTCGAGCGAGTCGAAGCGCGCCGGGAAGGCCGGCCGGTACTTCAGGGTGCGGAACTGCGCCTCGGAGTAGGGATTGTCGGTCGAGGTATAGGGGCGGCTGTGGGTCTTGGTGACGCCGAGCGAATACGAGCCGCACTACTCACGTTGTCGCCCCTTTGCCAGAGCGGGTTCGGCTCATCGCCGCGCCGGGCGCTTTGCGCGAGGTCGAGCTCGCCGTGCTGGGCTTCCGAACCGAGGACGGCGAGACGGCGCTCGTCTGCCGTCTGACCGACGGCAGCGCCGGGACGATCCCGGCGCGCTGGACTGACCTGCCGCGGCGCCGTCCGGCTGAGCAGCCGCTCGGAGTGGTGGCGACGCCGGAGGCGTGGCGGCTGCTCGGCGAGCGGCTTCGGGCGCTGAGCGAGCGCCGTCCGGACCGAGGTCGAGCCTCCGCCGAAAACGGAGGTGATGACGATGTCCGGGCAGCTGGCGCTCGCGACGCGGCGAGCAGGTGGTGGCCGCGGCGGTGTGGGAGACGCTGCCGCCGGAGGCTCGGCGGGCGATCACGATGGAGCTGGCGAGGCTCACGGCGCGGACTGGTGGAGGCCGAGCGCGATGAGTGAGCGTCCGAAGATCACCGAGGCCCACCGGCGGCGGCGGGCCGTCGTCTACGTGCGCCAGTCGACTCGGTCGGCCAGCTGGAGCGCAACACCGAGTCGGCGGCGCGCCAGTACGCGTTGCGCGAGCGGGCGATCGAGCTCGGCTGGCCCCCGGGGTCGGTCGCCGTGGTCGACGAGGACACCGGGCGCTCGGGTGCGAGCAGCGACGGCCGGCTGGGCTTCACCGAGCTGGCGGCCGAGGTCGGGCTCGGCCATGTCGGGCTGATCCTGGCGATCGAGATCTCGCGGCTGGCGCGCAGCTCGGCGGACTGGCATCGCCTGCTCGACCTGTGCGCGCTCACCGACACCCTGATCGCCGACGCCGACGGCGTCTACTCGCCGGCAGGAGTTCAACGACCGGCTCCTGCTCGGCCTGAAGGGCACGATGTCGGAGGCCGAGCTGCACCTGATCCGGGCCCGCTTGATCGGCGGGCTGCGCAACAAGGCCGAGCGCGGCGAGCTGCGCCTGCCCCTGCCGGTCGGGCTCGACCGCGACGGACGATGATCGCATCGTGCTCTGCGCCTGACGAGCAGGTGCGACACGCGATCGAGCGCGTGTTCGGCCTCTGGCGCGAGCTCGGCTCCGCGCGCCAGGTCGTCGATGGAGCTCGTCGCCGAGGGCCAGAAGCTACCGCGGCGCACGATCGGCGAGCGGCGGGTGCGCTGGGCCCGCGCCAGCTACGGCGCGGTGCACGACTTCCTCACCAACCCCGCCTACGCCGGCGCGTTCGTCTTCGGGCGCACCAGCGCACCGAGAAGCGCCTCGACGAGCATGGGCAGGTACGCGTCCGCCGGCGTCGAGGTGCCGCTCGAGGAGTGGTCCGTCTGCCTCCCTGAGCACCATCCCGGGTATGTCACCTGGGACGAGTACCTCGCCACCCGCAGGCGGCTGCGGGCAAACGTGAGGCCGCGCGGGGAGGGCGGCGGCGCGGCGCGCGAGGGCGCGGCGCTGCTGCAGGGGCTGGTGCGCTGCGGGCGCTGCGGGCGCAGGATGCAGGTCGCCTACTCGGGCACGGGCGGCAAGGTCGTCCGCTACGCCTGCGTGCGGGGGCGCGACATGCACCAGACCGGCAAGGCATGCCAGTCGCTCGGCGGCGGGCGGCTCGACAAGGCGGTGGCGGCGGCATTTCTCGAGGCGGCGGCGCCGGCCGGCCTCCTCGCGACGGCCGATGCGATCGGCGAGCTGGAGGAACGACATGAAGGGCGCCTGGAGGGCCGGCGGCTGGCAGTGGGGCGCGCCCAGTTCGAGGCCGACCGAGCGCAGCGGAAGTTTGACGCCTGCGAGCCGGAGCACCGGCTCGTCGGCCGTACCCTGGAGCGCGCGCTGGAGGAGGCGCTTCAGAGGCTCGAGGGCGAGCGGTGCAGTCTCGCCGAGCTCGAGCGCGCCCGCCCCGCGCCGCTGACCGACGCCGAGCGCGAGGGGCTCGCCGAGCTCGCGCGAGACCTGCCGCGCCTGTGGGCGGCGCCGGCGACCATGAACCGCGACCGCAAGGGGCTGCTGCGAGCGCTGATCGGCGAGGTGATCGTCACCTGCAACCATGACGAGCGTCGCGCCGCGGTCGAGATCTGCTGGGAGGGCGGCGCCCGCACCGAGCTCGGCGTGCGGCTCAACGCCGCCGGGCCGTCGGAGGCCAACCGAACCGCCGAGGACACCCTGGAACTGATCCGCCGCCTCGCAGTGCACCAGCCCGATCGGCAGATCGCCTCCATCCTCAATCGCCAGGGCAGGCCGACCGCGACCGGCCTGCCGTTCACCGAGGCGCGGGTGCGCTCGGTGCGCAGGCGGGCCGGCATCCCAGCCGCCCCGCCGCCGGGCGCAAACGGCGAGATCCTCACCGTCGAGGGGGCCGCGAGCGAGCTCGGGGTCTCCCCGAGCACGATCCGGCGCTGGATCGACGCCGGGCTGGTGCCCGCCGAGCAGACGACGCCGGGCGCACCCTGGCGGATCCGGCTCACCGACGAGGTCCGCGCCCGCTTCGCGCCCGAGGTGCCCGAGGGCTACGTGCCGCTCGCCGAGGCGGCGCGGGCGCTCGGCTGCGCGCGCCAGACCGTGCTCCACAAGGTCCAACGCGGCGAGCTGGGCGCGATCCAGGTCACCAACGGCCGGCGAAAGGGCTTGAGAATCGAGGTTCCGACCTCACGGTTGGACCAACTGCACAACGACTGAACCAGGAGGTGCATTGTGAACCGACCCCGAGGTCGGCCAAGAGCATCGCGACCGGCTTGGAGCGCATCGAGGGGCCGCGGTCGGCGTGCACGGTGAGCCGGTCGCGGCCGATCGCCTGCTGCTCGCAGGCCTGGGCGATCAGCGCCTCGGCGACGGCGGCGGACTCGCGCTCCTGCACGGTCCAGCCGACGCAGTAGCGGCTGAAGACGTCGAGGATCGCGTAGAGCTGGTAGCTGGTCCACGTCGCCGGTCCCTTCAGCTTCGAGATGTCCCAGCTCCAGAGCTCGTTCGGTCGGGTGGCGAGCAGTTCCGGTTTCGCGTAGGCCGGGTGGGTGAGCTGGTCGCGGCGCTCGCGCAGCTCCCCGTTCTCGGCCAGCAGCCGGTACATGGTCCGCTCCGAGCACAGGTAGGCGCCCTCGTCGAGCAGCGTCGCCCAGACCGCGGCGGGCGAGGCGTCGCAGAAGCGCTCGCCGTGCAGGGCCTCGCAGCACGGCATCGCGCTCGGCTTCGCTCAACGCACGGGCCGGCTTTGGCCGCGGCTTCCTCGGCCTCGGCGCGGGCGGGCGCCGGCGACGGTAGATCGTCGCCGGCGCCGCTCCCAATGCCCGGCAGGCGGGCCTCGTGCCGACGATCGGCGCCAGCTCCTCGACCGTTGCCTCGATCATCGCCCGGTGCTCTCTTCGGCGCCCTCGGTCCCGAGTAGGTCCTCCAAGAGCGCTGAGACGTTTCCCTGCACCTCGATCACCTTGCGGGCCTTGGCCAGCTCGGCCTCGGCGCGCTCGGCGCGGCGGCGCAGCTCGGCGTTCTCCGCCTCCAGTGGGTCAGCCGGCTTTCTCCCCCGCTTGCGCCCCAGGGCGCCGAGCGCTCCCTGCTCGCGCTGGCGCCGCCAGGTCGACAGGTGCGAGGAGTAGAGGCCCTCGCGGCGCAGCAGGGCGCCGAGCTCGCCCGGCTTCTCGCAGGCGTCGGCCTGCTTGAGGATCGCCAGCTTGCGCTCGGCGCTGAAGGAGCGCCGCTTGGGGCGCTTCAGCTCGGGGTCGGGGACCGCCTCCGGCGCGGCGCTCCCGCCGGCCGCTTCACTGCGCTCGCCTACGGCTCGCTCCGCTTCGCGGCCGGCGGCTTCGTTCTTCTCCATCAACGACATCAGGTGCTCCATTCACGCCCTCGGGGTTCAGTGATTCCCGGATCATGGGCGTCTCACCTGACGTTGGCAGAGAGGGGAGGCTGCCGGGCCAGGGGCGGCCGGGGCCTAGCCCCACCGGGCTGTCCTCCCGCTTTGTCAGGCCCTGAAAGACCCGCCAATCCGCCCGACACATGACCGCGAAGGCCTCGGCAATGAAGTCGTCCGGGATGCGCTCATGGAAGAGGTCGCTCATGCTGGTGACCGGATTCCAGGTCGCCTCGGTCCACTCGATGCGGCTTCTCAAGCCAATTACGGAGAACGGGGCAGCCAGGACTCGAACCTGGAATCGCCGGTTTTGGAGACCGGTGGCCCCTCTCGACAGATCGCTCTAGCAAGCGATGAAAGCGCTCGCCCTGGGCTCGGGGGAATGCGAAAGGGAATGAATGCCCACCAGAATTCGAGGCCAGCTAGCCCCAATACCGTTAACTTAACGTCCGACGTTCTGGGTACGGTTCCCCCGTGCCGCGTGCCGGATGGGTCAAGCCCCGCAGCGACCAGCGCCTCTCCGATCACATCTCGATCGGGGTGCTGACGCGGGCCTACCCGCCCGAGCTGGTCGATCGGGTGCTCGCCGAGAGCGCCCGCGTCGAGCGGCGCACGCGGCTGCTGCCGGCGCGGGTGATGGTCTACTACGCGATGGCGCTGGCCCTGTTTGCCGAGGGCTCCTACGAGGAGGTGATGCGCAACCTCATCGAGGGGCTCGACTACTCGGCGGGCTGGCGGGGCGGCTGGCAGGTGCCAAGCAAGGCGGCGATCGCGAAGGCGCGGGCGCGGCTCGGAGCGGAGCCGGTGCGGGCCCTCTACGAGCAGGTCGCGCGACCGCTTGCGACACCGCAGAGCGAGGGCGCCTTCCTCGGCGAGTGGCGGCTGATGGCGATCGACGGGACGACGCTCGACCTCGCCGACACCGAGGCCAACGAGGCGGAGTTCGGCCGGCCGGGATCGGGTCGCGGCGAGGGTCGCGCCGCGTTTCCGCAGCTGCGCGCGGTCGGGCTCGCCGAGTGCGGCACGCACGCGATCACCGACGTCGCGCTGGGGCCGATCAAGGCGAGCGAGGGGAGCCTCGCGCAGAAGCTGTGGCCCTCGCTTGCGCCCGGCATGCTGGTGATCGCCGATCGCGGCTTCTGGGGCTTTCAGGCCTGGCAAGCGGCGCGCAAGGGCGGTGCCGAGCTGCTGTGGCGGGTCCGCTCGAACCTGAACCTGGCGGTCGAGGAGGTGCTGGAGGACGGCTCCTACCGCTCGCGGATCTACGACTCCGCCGATCGCAGGCGCGCCGAGCCGGTCGCGGTCCGCGTCGTCGAGTACGAGCTCGCCGACCCCGCCCTCGGCGACTCGGAGCGCTACCGGCTCGCGACGACGATCACCGATCCGGCCCGGGCCTCGGCGACCGACCTCGCGACCGCCTACCCCGAGCGCTGGGAGTTCGAGACCGCCCTCGACGAGCTCAAGACCCACCAGCGCGGGCCGCGGGTGGTGCTGCGCTCGAAGTCTCCCGACGGGGTCCGCCAGGAGGTCTACGGCCACCTGCTCGCCCACTACGCGATCCGCGCCCTGATGCACGAGGTCGCGAGCGCGGCCGGCTGCGACCCCGATCGATTGTCGTTCACGCGCAGCCTGCGCGTCGTCCGCCGCAGCGCCCGGGCCGGCCCGGGCTTTTCCCCCCACGGCACTTGAGGCGGCGCCTCGCATGGCGGCCGAGGAGATCCTCTTCGAGCCGCTGCCCGATCGCCGCCCGCGCGCCAACCCCCGCGTCGTCAAGCGCAAGATGTCGGGCTACGGCGTCAAGCGCGCCCGCCACCGACACTGGCCCCAGCCGACGCGCGACCCGCGGGAGGCGGTAGAGGTATCCCTCGCAGCCTAAGTTAACGGTATTGGGGCTAGCCCAGAACCTCGACCTCACAACGAACCCCAGAAGCCCGTCCCATCGGTCCGTCAGCGGTCAGGAGCAAAGCATCGAGAGCCTCGGCCAGAGCCACATAGGCTGCGTCATAGGCGGTGAGGTTGTCGCGCAGCTGCCAGGCGCGCGACAAGAGAGGCAGATGTGGAATCCGGCGTAGCGGGAGCGCCGCGAGATCGGTCAAGGCCTGGCTCGATCGCCGATCATCGAGCCCTCCAGCGCGAGCCGCGCGACGAATCGTCGAAACGACCTCGAGGTCGATCAACTCAGGTGCGGCTAGCCGCTCGCCGCGAAGACGCTCGCGGACGCGGTCGCCATCGGCACCGTCATCCGCAAGTGCGGGCGCGAGTACTGAAGCATCGACAACTATCACGCCGCGCGCTGGCGGTCGTCCCGCAGCGTCTCCACGGCGAAGGAGAACCCCAATGAGCCGCCGGCCCGTCCCCCAGCGCGATCCAGAACCTCGTCGAGCGTCTCTTCCTTCGCCTGCCGCTTGAGGGTGGCAAGTAGATACTCCTGCAATGACTGCCCCGCCGTCGCGGCGCGTCGCCGCAGCACGCGGTGGACGTCGGGTGGGACGTTCTTGATCTGAACGCTTGGCATGACGGTCACATTAGCGCCAAATCAGCGCCATCACAAGCTGTTTGGCGTAAGCGATGCCTTGGCCGCCTACCGACGATCCGGGTCGTAGGACTCGGCGAAGGACCATCTCGGCCAGCCGGCGCTTGAGCTCGGGATCGTCGCTGAAACGCTCGAATGGCTCGGTGTTGTCGCGAAGAAGCCCCTGCATCGCCCGGTTGAGCGCCTGGTCGTGCTCGATGCGGGCGTTCTGGCGGTCGCTGCCGACCATCGCGTTGCGATAGGCGGGGTGGGCTCCGACTCTGCCCGGCAGCCGGCGACGGTGCGCCTGACCCGGTCGGCGTCGTCCCATTCGACGTCCCCGAAGGGGTCGTTGAAGGTCTTGACGATGCTGGAGAGGCGGTCCAGCTCGGACTCAGGCCTGCCGCCGCCCCCGTCCGCCGGCACGGGCCCCACCTCGGCGTCCTCGTCCTCCAGCGCGATCGCGCTCGTCTCGCGCTTCTCGGCCCGGTAGCTCTCCATGTCGACCGTCTCCAGGATCCCCCGCGAGAGGTCTTCTTCTTTCGGCGCCGGCAACTTCGGGATCAGCAGGTTGAGGAAGATCGAGGGTTCGTCCCACTCGGGGTTCGCGTACGGGAGGATCGAGCTGAGGAAGCCGTAGCTGCGCACGAACGCCTTCGCATTGCTCCGCACCCGGTTCCGACCGGACACCCCTGGACAACAGCATCAATTACCTTGGTTGCGAGTTAGCATCAGACTCCTCTCTACCCGGGCGGGCGACGGCGGGGTCGGATCGGCGGCAGCGATCTGCGCGGGTTCGTCGGGCTTCTCGTCGTGCTCGCCGGTGATCGAGCCTTGAACTCGCGAATGCCCTTACCGACGCTCCTGCCCAGCTCAGGCAGCCGTTTCGGGCCGAAGACCAGCAGGGCGACGATCAGGACGATCGCAATCTCAACTGACAAGTGACAGTGGACGGTCCACTCAACGAAGTCAGATTGTTCTCACTTCTCAATCCGGACTTCAAGGGGTGGCGGCTCACCTTACGACGCATCCGTGTTACAGAGCACTGTGTTCGACGTGCCACCGACCGAGCTACTTCCACTGATTGAGCGCGATGATCACCCCGGCCCGATCGGGCCACGCTGGATCTCGAGCACCAGCGCGACGACATTCGGGAAGACGTCGGGACCCTGGCGTAGTCGCAGCGAGCGCGCAAAGTCGTTGATCACGGCGACCGTCGCCCTGACCGCCGAACGCGCCGCCGCCGGCTTGAGCGCGGGCTCCGCCTGCAGGAGAACGTGCGTCCATTCGGCCATGAAGCTCTCCTGGCTCTGCATCACAGAGGTCCGCTGCCGTCCGGTGAGGTGGTGGGCGTCGGTAATGAGCACATCTACGAGTGCGCTGTTGGTAGTCGCAAAGGTCAGGTAGGACTCGCTGAGCCGTCGCACAGCGTCGGACGGGTCAGTGGCGTTACCGAGCGCTCGCTGCATATCGAGCAGGACGCCTTCTGCCGCGCGACTCAGCGCAGCGAAGACCAGATCCTGCTTCGACCCGAAGTAGTGGTAGATGCTCGGACCTGCCAGCCCCGCTCGCGATGCGATTTCCTCGAGACTCACTCCCGCATACCCAGAGGCGGCCAGCAGCGGTGCGGTCACGGCCAGCAACTGCTCGCGCGTCGAGTGCGGCACGTGGGTGTGGAACCCGACCCAGGGGGGCTTTACGTTCTCAATCTCGCTGCCGTGACGCGGCACGAGCCTCAGCACACGAGACAGCAAATCGATAAGACGTGCAGTTTCCGGTGCTGCCGGCGGCCCGCCTCGGGACCCTGCGGTACGCAGGATCGAGAGAGCGCACCAGACGAGCAGCTCCGCATCCTCAGCAGGCAGATCTGGGCGCTGGGAGCCCAGGAGGGTGACGAGTTCGTGGGTGAGGTCGTGGATTTCGCCGGCCCGGGGAGCCCACTCCGCGGAGCTCAGTGCGCGTGACTCGCGCTGCCACAGGACAGCGAGCCGCGGACGCTGCGTCGCCGTCAAGGCGAGGGCCGAAATCGCCTCATCGAGGGAACTGGCACCGGCAGCGGCCTCGCGAAATGGTGCCAGCTCCTCGCGCAGAACCGCTGACAGCAACTCGGACTTGCCTGCGAAATGGCGATACAGGCTAGAGGCGCGGACGTTGACTGCCGCAGCTACGTCCGCCATCGCGACCTCGGCGTAGCCGCGCTGGTAGAAGAGATCCGCGGCTGCATCGACGATCAAGGCCTTACGGTTCGGTGGTCGCGTTCCAGGCAGCGGGGGAACGCGATCGGACGGAGCTCGATCCATGACCCTCAGCTCTTCCGGATCTTCGGCAGTGACTGTCATGCCAAAAGGTTCCTGCGAACGAGGTTCACATCGCCCCCAACTGCTCGGTGCTTCGAAGGACGGCTCTTCACTCCTCGGCGTTCGACCACCTGACCGGTCCCGCGACGAGAACGTGGCTGGTCAGGGGGCGCCCCAGGATCGTCTGCACCTTCTTGGTCGCATCCAAGAGTGCTTCGAGGTCTACCCCGGTCGCGACCCCCATCTCCTCGAGCATGCTGACGAGATCCTCGCTGGCGATGTTGCCGGTCGACCCCGGCGGGGTCGGACAGCCCCCTAGCTCGCCGAAGCTCGACTCGAAGCTCGTGACCCCGGTAATCAGGGCAGCCAGCGCGTTGGCCAGGCCCTGGCCGCGCGTGTTGTGGAAGTGGGCGGTGAGCTCAACGTCCGGTAGGGCTTGGAACGCAGCGTCGAAGAACGAGCGCACCTGGCTCGGATTGGCCATCCCGGTCGTATCTCCGAAACCGAGCTCATCGCAGCCGGCATCCGACAGTCGGCGGGCGAGGTCGAGCACGCGGGTAGGGCTGACCGGTCCCTCGTAGGGGCAGCCGAACGCGGTCGCGACGGTGCCCGAGCACCGCAGACCCGCCGCTCTGATCAGAGGCACCATCCGCTCGAGAGCGACCATCGACTCGTCTACCGAGCGGTTCACGTTCTTGCGATTGTGCGTCTCCGATGCCGAAACGAAGATCACGACTTCGTGGAACGTCTCGCGATGTTCGAGAGCCGTCTGGAGACCGCGCTCGTTGGGTATGAGCACGCGAAGTTTGACGTCGGCGGGAACTTCCACCCCATGCAGGACCTCGATTGCATCGTCAAGCTGAGGTATGACATCAGGCCGCACGAAGCTCGCCACCTCCAGGCGCTTGTAGCCTGCGTGGGCGAGATCATTGATCAGGTCGATCTTGACGGGCGTCGGGATGCGCTCGGGCTCGTTCTGGAAGCCGTCCCGCGGCCCAACCTCGCGCAGCCTCACGCTCGTCGGCAAGTCCCCCCCGCTCATCGTCCGGTCCATTGCGGTTCGCGTTTCTCGAAGAAGGCGCTGACGCCCTCTCTCAGATCGTCCGTAGCGAAGGCGATCGTCAGCTGCGAGCGCAGGAAGGCCCACTGGTCCTCGAGCGCCATGTCCTTTGACCGCCACATCGCGTCCTTGCCGAGTTTCATGATCACAGGAGACTTGGAGGCGAGCTTGCGTGCCCATGCATCGACGGCCTCATCGAACTCCGCGCCGGGAACGACCTTGTTGACGATGCCATACTCGGCCGCCTGAGCCGCGGTCAGTCGCTCTCCGAGGAGAAGCATTTCGGAGACTTTCTTGCGCGGGACGTTGCGGAAGATCGTCGCCATGATCATGAACGGCCATGCACCGATGTTGATCTCGGGAGTCCCGAACGTCGCCTGATCGGAGGCAACGACCAGATCGCACGCGATCGCAAGTCCCAGGGCCCCTGCCAGGCAGTGGCCGCGAGCCGCGCAGATCACCGGCTTTCCCAGCTCGCCGATCAGGGTGAAAAGCTGCGGGAAGCGTTCGGTCCCGATGTGCTTGACGTAGATCGGGTCCGTGGAGCCGAAGGCACTCAGGTTGCCGCCCGAGCTGAAAGTCGTCTCGTGCGTGGACGCCAACACGACGCAGCGTACGTTCTCATCATCGCGCGCCTGGGTCAGCGCCGCAATCAGCTCGCGGAGCATCTCGTCGGTCAGCGCATTGCGGTTGTCGGGTTGGTCGAGCGTAACCGTCGCCACCCCGGTGTCGGCTACGTCATATTGGAGGAGTTCCATCTTTGGCTCGCTTGTCGTTTCGTGGGTTGCTACATCCGGAAGACCGGCTTGAGCCGGTCCGCAAGGGGTGCGTTCGCACAGGTGGAGAGCGCCAGGCCGAGGACGTCGCGGGTACTACGCGGATCGATCACACCGTCATCCCAGAGTCGGGCGCTGGCGTAGTAAGGATGCGTCTTCACCTCGAACTGCGTACGGATTTCCTCTTTACGAGCCTCGATTTTCTCAGGGTCGGTCTCACCACCGACCGTCGCCAGGACACCTGCCGCCTGGTCTCCGCCCATGAGGCCCAACCGTGCATTCGGCCACATCCAGACGAACCGAGGGAAGTACGGCCGGCCCGACATGCCGTAAGTGCCAGCGCCGTAGGAACCGCCGGCGATCACGGTAAGCCTCGGCACTCGCGCGACCGAGACGGCTGCGATGAGCTTGGCGCCGTCCTTGGCGATGCCGCCTTCCTCTGCCTCTCTGCCCACCATGAAGCCGGTGATGTTCTGGAGGAAGATCAGCGGAATCCCGCGCTGATCGCAGAGCTCGATGAAATGAGCACCCTTCTTGGCGCTCGACGAAAAAATTACGCCCTGGTTGGCGAGGATGCCGACGCGGTGCCCGTGGATGTGCGCGAAGCCGGTGACGAGCGTCGAGCCATAGCGCGCCTTGAACTCCTGGAACTTGCTGCCGTCGACGATCCGGGCGATGATCTCGCGCGGGTCGTATGGGGTGCGGATACTCACCGGCACCGCGCCCGTGAGGCTCTCCATATCCACGACGGGCGGCTCCGGGGGTACGGTTTCCCAGGGAGCCTCGCCTCGGACTGGCAGGGTCGAAACGATCGAGCGCACGATCGCAAGAGCGTCTTCGTCGTCGACCGCAAGGTGATCGGCCACGCCGGACACCCTCGTGTGCATCTCGCCGCCGCCGAGGGACTCTGCATCGATGTCCTCCCCGGTCGCGGCCTTCACCAGCGGCGGTCCGCCGAGGAAGATCAGGCCCTGCTCTTTGACGATCACGTTCTCGTCCGACATCGAGGGCAGGTAAGCGCCGCCGGCGGTGCACGAGCCCAGGACGGCGGAGATCTGAGCGATGCCGAGAGCCGACATCTGAGCCTGGTTGTAGAAGCTCTGCCCGAAGCCGCGAACGTCGGGAAACAGCTCGTCCCAAAGCGGGATGTACCCACCGCCCGAGTCGACGAGATAGATACACGGCAGCCGGTTCTGCAGCGCGATCTCCTGCGCACGCGTGTGCTTGCGCGCGGTCATCGGAAAGTAGGATCCGCCTTTGACCGTGGCGTCGTTGCACACGATCATCACCTCGCGGCCTTCGATGCGACCGACGCCCGTGATGATGCCGGCCCCGGGTGCCTGGTCGTCGTACATCCCGTGGGCAGCGAGCGGGGAGAGCTCGAGGAACGGCGAGCCACGGTCGATCAGACGCGCAACTCTGTCGCGAGGCAGAAGCTTGCCCCGGCTGAGATGACGGTCTCGTGCCTTCGGCCCGCCGCCGGCCCGAACCCGCTCGAGCTGGGCCTGCAGATCGGCTGCCAGCTCAGCATGACCGCGCTGGTTGGCCGCGAACTCCTCCGAGGATGGGTCGGCGTGGGATTTCAGGACGGTGCTCATGATTTCTCCTCGACGTCAAGCTCGGCGATCAGCTCGCCCTGTCGCACGCTCTGCCCGCCGCTCACCCGGACCGTGGTGACGACAGCGTCGGCCGGCGCCGTGAGGCGGAGCTCCATCTTCATCGACTCCAGGACGATCAGTACGTCGCCCTCTGCAACCTGATCGCCCTCGGCCACGTGGACTTCGAGCACCGTGCCGGGCATCGGCGCCTCCAGGGCCCCCGCAGATGCGCCCTCCGACCCCGCCACCGTGGGTTCGACGACCGCGAAGTTGAAGGATTCGGCATCGTCGACGATCCAGCGCGTCGTGCCATGCGAGGCAAAGGTCACCGCCGTTCGCCGATCGCCGATCGTGACGGCGAAGCGGTCATCGCCCAGTCGCTGCATGGACGCGTCGACCGTCGCCTCGCCAGAACTGACCTGAGCGGCCGAGGGCGTGCCGCTGACCGCGATGCGCACTTGCTCCTTGGAACGGTCGTGCTGGAGGCGGACCTCGGTGGGCGCCTCCCCCTCGACGCGCCAGCCGACAAGCGCCTGCCACGGGTCCGTTCCGGCTCCCGACTCATGCAGCATCAGCACTTCGATCAGCGCAACCGCGTACTCCGCTCGACGCAGAGCCTCGTACGATGGCTCCGTCGCGGGTAGATCGCGCTCGATCAAGCCGGTGTCTAGGTCTGCTGCACGGACCTCCGGCAACTGAAGAAGGCGATGCAGGAACCCGGTGTTGGTCGTCACTCCGAGAATCGTCGTGTCGGCGAGCGCGGCGATCAGCCGGTCGATCGCCTGCTCGCGATCCGCGCCATGGGTGATGGCCTTGGACAGCAGCGAGTCGTACAGAGTCGTGACCACAGAGCCTTTGTCTACCCCGCTGTCCACTCGGACGCCGGTGCCGGTCGGCTCATGGTAGCTCAGCACCGTTCCGGTTGAAGGCAAGAAGCCCGACGCCGCGTCCTCGGCGCAGATCCGGGCCTCGATTGCGTGGCCTTCGAAGCGCACGGCGTCCTGGTCGAAGCGCAGGGGCTCCCCCGCGGCGATTCGCAATTGCTCTTCGACGAGATCGAGCCCGGTCACGAGCTCGGTTACCGGATGCTCCACCTGCAGACGTGCGTTGACCTCGAGAAAATAAAAGGCGTCATGCGTGTCGGCAGGCATGATGAACTCCGCCGTGCCGGCACCGACGTAGCCGGCACGGCGGAAGAGAGCGACGGCGGCGGCGCCAAGACGCGCACGGACCTCGGGGGTGATCACCGCGGACGGGCTCTCCTCGATGACCTTCTGGTGGCGCCGCTGCAACGAGCACTCGCGCTCGCCGAGATGGACCACGTTGCCATGAGTGTCTGCGAGGACCTGGACCTCGATGTGGCGCGAACGCGGGACGTACTGCTCGACGAACAAGCTGTCATCGCCAAAGCCCGCGGCGGCCTCACGTCTGGCTGCGGCCAATGCCTCGGGCAGGTCCTCAGCGCGCTCCACCACGCGCATGCCCCGCCCGCCGCCGCCCGCCGCCGCCTTGACCATGAGCGGGAAAGCGTCGTTGGAGCCGGCGAAGTCGACGATCTCGGCATCGGTGAGACCGGGGCGCTGCAAACCCGGAAGCACCGGAACACCCGCCTCCTCGGCCGCCTGCTTGGCCTGGACCTTGTTGCCCAGAGCCTCCATCACATCGCCCGAGGGGCCGATGAAGGTGATGCCACGCTCCGCGCAGGCTCGCGCGAAGGAAGCGTTCTCCGAGAGGAAGCCGTAACCGGGGTGTATGGCCTGCACTCGGGCATCTGCGGCCGCGGTAAGGACCTTGTCGATCGAGAGGTACGAATCGGCGGCGGGTGCTGCGCCAAGGCGCACCGCCGCGTCGGCCATGCGCACATGAGGCGCGCCGGCGTCGCCATCTGAGAAGACCGCCACGCCTCGGACGCCGAGGCGCTTGAGTGTCGTCAGGACGCGGACCGCGATCTCCCCGCGGTTCGCAACCAAGACCGAGTCGAGCCCCACACGGGGCGCTTCGTCCACGGTCCGCTTGATCGCCTCTGCCTGCCCCATCACGAACCGATCCCTGGGGCCTGCTCACGGCACCCACTCGCGTTGGCGGGAGTCGCATCATCGAAGCGCGGCAAGCGGGGGTCGAGTCTCTCGCGGATGTGATTCGCCATTCGAGTTGACGCTAATACTTTCGAAACCCGTCGTCAAGGTCGAAATGCCTGAAACTAGCGGGAAAGACAGCTCTCAAAAACTCGCGCGAAGAACCTATGTGAATCCTTCTTTGATCCTGATTTAGGGCTGAGCGTCGTGCGGGCACAGGCCCTCGACCGGTCGGGTGCGTAAGCGAGGCTCCCTCGGCCGCCTCCGGCCAGTAGCCGACCGTCTGGATCCGCGACCATGGAGGCAGTCGCAAGTAACGGCGACTGCCTCCTGGGCATCGGCCAGCGGCGGGCTCAGCCAGGTCCCATCACGATCGCGATCGGTCCGGCAGTGGAATCACGACCGGCCGAAGACAGGGTCGCGCTTCTCTTCGAACGACAGGCAGCTCTCCCGGAAGTCATCGGTGTCAGAGCAGATCCCTTGAGCAGCGGACTCCCACTCCAAAGCGTCGGCCAAACTCCGGTCGAGGTTGGCGTAGGTGACCTTCTTGATCCACTTGAGGGAGACACGGGGTCCGGCGGCCAGCCGTGCACCGATCTCTACCGCGCGAGCCAGCAGCTCATCGTCCGGCACCACCCAGTTCACGAGACCGAGCTCGAGTGCCTGTGACGCTGAGATCCGCTCGTAGAGCATCTGCAGCTCGAGCGCCTTGGCAAGGCCTACGACACGTGGCAGGAGGTAGGTCAGGCCGACATCGGGGACCACGCCGCGCCGCACCTGACCGACCCCGAATTCCGCGCTCTCGCTGGCGATGCGCAGGTCCGACATCATCGCGACGGCCGTGCCCCCGCCGACCGCGACCCCGTTGATGGCGGCGATCACCGGCTGGTCCAGTCCCAGGATCAGCCTCACGACCTCTTGGTAGCGGCGTTGCGTGTCAGCCGCGTCGTCGGCGGTCGGGCCGAAGATGGTCGCGAACTCGTTGACGTCAGCGCCAGCGCAGTAGGCGCGGCCCGCGCCGGTGAAGATGACCACACGAGTCGGCGCATCGTACAGTCCTCGCAGGTAGTCGATCATCTCCTCGCGCATCTCGACGCTGATCGGGTTGAGGATCTCGGGACGGTTGAGCGTCACGAGGTCGACATTCGGCTCCGGCTCGGTGATGAGGAGCGTGTTATAGGCCATCCTTCGTTCTCCTTTTTAGTGTGGTGAAGCTCGATGCTGTCGCGGGGTGTCAGCTGACAACGCGCCGGAGGACTGCGTGACCCTCGGCGACCAGCCGAACAGCTCCGCGACGGACAGCCGTAGTGCTGCTATCGCGTATCTGCCCCAGGCGTACCGAATGTCTGAGCTCCGACCGTCGTGATAAGCGCGGACGCCGGTGAGCAGGATCACGATCAGGACGATTGCGCTGAGCGCGCTGTAGATGCGCACGAGCTCTCGGTCCACTGAGGTGCCGGTGAGTTCCTCGTACCGGTTGTAGAACCACTCGTGCTCGCAGATGCCGCAAAGCAACTCCGAGCCCGGGCGGAAGAGTCGGCCTGCGAGGTACTCCAGCGAGCAGTAGCCGAGATCGAAGTGCGGATCGCCAACGAAGGCGAGCTCCCAGTCCAGGATCGCTGAGATGTTGCTGTCCTGGACGAGCATGTTGCCGATACGGAAGTCGCCGTGGTTGAGGACCGGCTCATAGGGCACGCCCGCGGCCGACTCGCCGATGCAAGCGAGGCCCTCCTCGATGATCGGGTCCCGCGCGATGCGGACATCCTCATACGTCCCCCGCCAGTGCGCGATCAGCTCGGACAGCCCCTGCTGCGGGCCGAGGGAGCCCAGGTCATCCCGGGGGATCGAGTGCAGCTGGGCGAGACTTTCGACGAACTGCTCGGCCAGTCTGCCCTCACCGTTCCAGTCGGCTTCCAGCGCAATCCGATCTCGGGGCCGCCAGGTGTTCGGCGCCGTCCCTTCCGCCCACTCGACGGCGAACGAAGGGCCTTCAAAGACGCTCGGCTCCTCATCGAGCCACAACGGCCGCGGAACCTTGATGTGATGCTCGTGCGCGGCGCGCATCACCTCGTACTCCCGCCGGATGTCCGTCGCCAAGAGCCCCGCCTGCGGCATGACACGAACGATCACACGCCGCGAGACGGGGCCGGACTCGGCCTCCGCTTCGTATTCCACCATGTAGGTCTGCCGGGACCAACCCCCGGCCAGACCCTCTAGCCGAAGCAACGAGAATCCCGGCGGATTGCCGAGCTTCTCCTCCAGATAAGGGCGCACGAGGTCCAGGTCGAGGCTCACTGAGACACGGCCCATTGCTTGCGCTTGCCTGCGCCGACCGGGACGAAGGGGCTCATGACGACGGACGCTCCAGACGATCCGAGAACTCGACGTTGCCCCAGCCGGTCGCGCCGGTCTCCGGATCGGTGAACCGCACGAGGCTCCTGTCATTCCACGACACCAGCTCGCCGTTCTCCGTCTGGCGCTTGAACAGCACCGGCACGGCGCGCAGGATCTCTCCATGAACCTTCCTGCGTTGACCCCCGCCGGCAGCCTCCATCTCGATGGCGGTCACCATCGGCTTGTCCCGTCCGGCGACGGCGTCGGAGGTCGTGATGGTCTCCGAGTACTCTTCGAGGGGGAACGCCTTGTCAGGCAGGTAGAGCGCTCCGTCACCGAACCACTCATCGTCGACCTGAGCGCGCCAGAACGTGAGCTCCGGACCATCGTCATCCATGACGACGTCGGCCCAGCGCCACTTCTGTGGGTAGAACCAGTTGCGGACACCCCAGGAGTGGTCGTTTCCGCCCCTTCCTTCGACGCTGGATCGTCTCTCCGTCGATCGTCACCGAACCGGTGACTCGCCCCACCATGTCGATGTGGCCGTCGAAGAGCTCACGCCACCGGTCATCCCGGGCGGCCTCGGCGTAGTAGTAGGCAGGGGCCTCGTTGACAAAGGTCAGGTCCATGGAGACCGACCGCTGCACCAGACCGGTGCTCCCCGGTGGTGAGACTGCCTCCAGGGCGCACATCGTCTCGCTTCCACCGTCGTTGAGGCTTCCCTCGAACCCGATGTGCCAGCGAGCGAACGGCTCGTCGCATCGATACGTCAGGCCTGCGATCTGATGGTTGTCGTCGTGATCGTCAAACGTATCGGTGTCGATCGCCACCAGCGTAGGCCGGTCCTCCCCCCAAAGGCAGAGGATGTGCCCGGAGTGGCCCGTCCTTGCGCGCTTGCCAATCGACGTGAACCCGCCAAGGCCCGACTCCGGATCGTAAAACGAGAAGTAGTAGCTCTCTCGCCAGCGCCGGTCGGTTCCCGGCGAATGAACGAGATCCTCTTGAGCTGGGATCGGGGGCTCCGGAACTGTCGTCAAGGTGTTTCCTCCTGGTCACGCGTGTCGGGGGGCTTCTTCGAAGCGGGGTCGGTCTCGGCCGAGGCGAATACGTCGGCTTCCCGCTCGACGATGTCGGCGAGCGCGAGTCGCAGTGTTCGCCGCGCCTCGAGTGCATCTGGATCGCTTCCAGTCGAGCGCAGCGCGGCGAGGGACGTTGCGAGCGCGTCGCCGACGTCGTCAGGCCCGTCGCCGGCAGCCCGAACCGCTGCGTCCGCGAGCTCTGCCGCCGTCTCGGGGTGCGCACGCTCCACTGTTTCCGAACCTTTCGTGAGTGCCTTCACCGCCGTGTCACGAGCATAGGACTCGGTGGCCCGGCTCTGCTTGAGCTCGGCGGACAGATAGTTCGCAAGGCTCGCAGCGGAGAGGACCTGCGCGCGCTCGAAGGGGTCGGCATCCTTCATCGCGGACGTAGCGACCTTGCGAAGCAGGCCATCAATCGAGTGCACAAGCTCGAACGGGCGAAGTGGAGTGAGCATCCGCGACCTCGTCGGCGCTAGGCCGCCGAATCTCCGATGGGGGCGAGCACAGTCAGGCCTCTTCCTGCGCCGGTTCCTGATATTGCTGACGCAGCGTTTGCTTTCGCGTCTTCCAGGCCGTGGCGCGAAGGATGTCATCACCGCGAAGGATCGGATCGGTGTGGGTGCCACCGATGTCGATCCCGCTGTAGGTCTCGACCTCTCTGTCTTGTCTCTGACCCTTCCTTGCCACCTCATCCACCCTTCGGTCGCCAATTCTTTCGACAGCACAGATCGCGCGGCGGGGTCCGCTTTCCATGCTGAATGCTTCCACCCTGGCATAACGCATGCCACTGTCAATAGCGCCAGTAATGCGCATCGCGGCAGGTCCTGCCCTTGGCCGCGCTCACGCGATGCACGCGCTCGAGGCCCGCCTCGGCCCCTTGGAGGACGTTGGCAATCGTGCCTTCGCGCATCACATAGATCCGCGAGCACTGGTCAACCACCTTCTCGACGTCGGAGGAGGTGACGAGGATCGACTTGCCCAATTCCGCAAGGCCGCGCAACACGTCGTAGATTTCCTGCCGGCCGGCGACGTCGACGCCCTCGGTCGGCTCGTCAAGCAGGTAAATGTCGGGGTCGATCAGAAGCCAGCGGGCGACCAGGCCTTTCTGCTGGTTGCCGGCCGCTGGTTGCCGACGCCCCAGAGGGCGTTGAGCAGCTCGGTCCGCCCCGAGCCGGCGAGCCCCGTGAGGCCGACGATCTCGCCCCGACCGACGGTCAAGCTGATGTCGTGAAGATTTTGGGGCGACCCCGACATCGCGCAGGCTCAGCACCACCTCGCTCGGCTCGGCGGTGGCGGCGCCGACGGCACCCTCTTCGACGTGTTCAATGCGGCGGCCGGCGATTAGGTCGATTAGGTCACCCATCGAGAACTCGCCCGCCGGCTTATCGCCGATCACCCGGCCGCGTGACATCGCAACGACGCGGTTCGAGAGCGACAGCACCTCCTCGAGGCGGTGAGAGACGAAGATCATCGCGAGACCGCGGGCTTTCAGCCGCCGGACGATGCCGAACAGGCGCTCGACTTCGGCGATCGAGAATGCGGCGGTCGGCTCGTCGACCCACTCCTGAGTCACGAGAGTCGCGTTGATTGCCGAGTGTGATGTAATGGGATAGATGGGCTGAAGTGAATTCTCCGCTGTGCCGAAGAGAAGGAGGAGCGATGGAGTCAACGGTTGCGAGTCGTCGGAAGCTGCTGGTCGTAGACGATCACGAAGTCGTCCGGGGAAGGTCTGGTGGCGATGCTCGCCGGCCAGCCGGCGTTCGAAGTGGTGGGCACCGCGAACGACGGTCGCACGGCGGTGGAGCAGGCGCGCAGGACATTGCCCGACATTGTCCTCCTTGACCTGCGGCTGCCCGACATCGACGGCATCGAGCTCTGCCGGAAGCTGCGCAAGGGGCCTTCCGAGCACCGCCGTCGTCGTGCTCAGCACCTACCTCGGCGAGGGAACCGTGAGGGCAGCGCCGGAGGCAGGCGCATCGGCGTATGTGACGAAGGCCGTCGGCTTGCCGGAGCTGAGCCGCGCTGCCGCCAGTGGCCCGCAGGTTTCCGCCGGCTCGGCGCCTGAGATCGTCCAGCACCTGCACCGGCTGGTCTCGAGCCGGATCCAGGGAACTCAGCCGATCGACCTCGCGGCGCAGGGACTGACGAACAAGGCGATCCGCAGCGGGTTGATTTCCCCGGCCTTCGAGAACAACCTGGCCGACACCGTCTAACCCCCGTGGCCACGCGGGATCTCACCGAGCTCGCCTACGCCAACGAGGAGGCGACCCACCAGGGCGTCCGCATCCTCTCCTCGCTGGCCTCGTCCTCACGAACGGCGCTCTCGGCCGACGCGGTAGTCATCGCAACCAGGCACACGAACGGGTCAAGTCCCGATCTCATCGCCGACGGCCTCAACCAGTGGCAGGCCGCCGAGGTGCTGCGAGCGCTATCGCCGCTGCGGCCGGTGCTCGACGAGGGCAAGGGGGTAATAGTCCCCGCGCTCGCAGCCGACCCACGTCTTGCGGGAAGGCTCGACTGGAGCGCCCGGGGTTACCGGACCCTTGTCTCCACCCAGCTCGTCTGGGAGGACAAGGTGGTCGGCGAGATGCACATCCTCAACCCCGACCCAGAGCGCATCAGCGAGGAGGGTAGCAGCCTGGCCGCGGTCTCCAAGCAGGTCGCTCTAGCGATCGACTACGCCCACCTGCGCCAAGAGACGACCCGCCTCTCCGGGGAGATCGAGAGCGTGATGGCGCTCGACGAGGTCGTGCTGAAGGTCGACTCGATCGACGAGATGGGCCACCTGCTGACGGAGCGACTCGCCGCCATCCTCGGCGCAGCGACCGGCGGCATCATGGTCTACGACGAGGAGCGGGAAGTCCTGCAGACGCTCCCGGGCGCCTTCGGGGTCAGTGACGACGCCGCGGTGTCCTACCGGATCAAGACCGACCACCCGCACAGCAACTCCGCGCGCGTCTTTATGTCGGGCGGCCCGTCCGTGAGCAACGAGGCCGAGGGCGACCCGGGGATCATGCAGGACTACCGCAACCTCTTCCACGTCGAACGGCTTCTCTCCCTGCCGCTCTGGCTCGGCGGGACGAAGCTCGGAGTCCTGCACCTCGCGAACAAACCGACGCCGTTCACCGCCTACGACATCTACCGGGCCCAGATGTTCGCTCCGCGCATCGCTACCGTGGTCGAGCTGGGAACCGGCATGCTGCGGCTAAGGCGCGTTCAGCGGGCGACCGAGGTGCTCGTCGACCTGGCATTCGGGATCACGGTGGGCAAAGACGTCACCGACCTGATCACCGCATCGCTGGAGCGCCTGGGGGACGTGATCGAGTCGAGCATCCTCGCCGTCGTGCCCCCGAGCGGGACACCGATCGTATGGAAGCGCCCGGGGGTCTCCGCCGAGCTGGTCGATCGCCTCGTCGACGAGGCGGAGCAGCGCTCCGCAATCCAACCGGGGCTCAGCGAGCCGCGCGAGGCCGGCGACCCCGGACACGCCACGCTCTACGTGCCGGTCCGGCTCTCCGGCACGCCCATCGCGACCCTCGCCACCCTGCGGCGCCGCGCGGAGCCGTTCATCTCATATGAGAGCGACGCCCTGCGGCGAATGGCGGACCTGATCGCGGTCGGCTGGGCAACCGAGAGCTATCAGCGGCAGCGGGCGGAGGTGGCGACTCTGCGCGAGCGCCAGCGGATCGCCGACGACCTCCACGACACGGTCGCCCAGTTGATCTTCGCGGCGCACCTGAGCCTCGACTCTGCGCTCGAGAGCGACGGCCTCGAAAGTGAGGCCGCGGCGAACATCGTCCGCGCCCGCGGCTTGCTGCTCAAGGGCGACGCCGCGATTCGCGACGTCATCCACCAACTCTCACGGCCGATCCGTGGGGGCCTCTCCCAGCGGCTGGCCCTGATGGTCGACAGCCTCGAAGAGGAGTTCCGTTTGGGGATCCGCCTCGAGGTGCCTCCGGCGGTCGGCGAGGCCGCCAAGAACCTGCGCCGCCCGGCCATCGACGCCCTCGTGAAGACGGCACGCGAGGCGGCGGTCAACGCGTTCAAGCACGCGAGCCCGTGCTCGGTCACCGTGCGCCTCTCAATCTCCAGCCGGGGCCGGCTCGTCCTGAGCGTCACCGACGACGGTCCCGGCCGCGACGGCAGGGGCACCGGTCGGGGTCACGGCCTCGACTCCGTTCGTCGCTCGCTGCGCGACTGCGGAGGCATGGTGCGCGTCTCCGGCGGCTCCGGCGGAACCAAGGTGATCGCCAGCCTGCCCCTCTAAGCGCGGGTCTCACCAGGCCGAGCGCATCAGACCCGCTGGATCAGGGTTCCGGTCCCGAGCCCGCCGCCGCAGCACATCGTCACCAGGCCCATCTCCTTGTCGGAGCGCTCCATCTCGTGCAGCAGGGTGGTGATCAGGCGCGCCCCGGTCGAGCCCAGCGGGTGGCCGAGGGCGATCGCGCCGCCGTTGACGTTGACCCGCTCCATGTCGGGCTCAAGCTCACGCCGCCAGGCGACGATCACCGAGGCGAAGGCCTCGTTGATCTCGATCAGGTCGATGTCCCCTAGCGCCATCTCGTTGCGCTCCAGCAGCTTTCGGGTGGCGGGGATCGGCCCGGTCAGCATGATCACCGGATCGACCCCGACCGTGGTCTGGTCGAAGATCCGCGCCCTGGGCTCCAGCCCGAGAGCGTCGGCCTTCTCGCGCGCCATCAGCAGCACCGCGGCGGCGCCGTCGGCGATCTGCGACGAGTTGCCGGCGGTGACCTTCAGGTTGCCGGATCCGCCGACGTGCGCCGCCGCGTCCGGGAAGGCGGTCGGCAGTTCGGCGAGGCGCTCGAGGGTGGTGTCGGGCCGGATCCCCTGGTCGGCGACGTAGGTGTCACCATTGACCTGCATCGGCAGGATCTCGCGGCCGAAGCGACCCTCCTCGGTCGCTCGGGCGGCAAGACGGTGAGATCGCAGCGCGATCTCGTCGAGCTCGGAGCGCGGCACCTCCCACTCCTCTGCGATCAGCTCGGCGGAGACTCCCTGGGGAACCAGGTCGTGCTGGGCACGCAGCTCGGGGGGGTAGGGGATGCCGACCCGCTCGGCCCATTCGAAGCCGACGTTGAGGGGGATGTGGCCCATGTGCTCGACTCCGCCGGCGATGACGACGTCATGGACGCCAGCGGCAATCTGCGCCGCGGCGAAGTTGACCGCCTGCTGGGCAGACCCGCACTGGCGGTCGATCGTCGTCGCCGGCGTCTCGACCGGCAAGCCGGCCTGCAGCCAGGCGTTGCGGGCTATGTTCCAGCTCTGCTCCCCGTACTGCTGCACGCAGCCGGCGATCACGTCGTCGACCTCGGAGGCCGGGATCCCGGATCGCTCCAGCAGCGCCGCGTAGCAGCGACCGAGGAGCTCGTTCGCATGGGTGTTTCGGTAATAGCCCTTCTCGGCATGGCCGCGACCGATTGGCGTCCGTACCGCCCCTACGATCACGACCTCGCTGCGCGTCCGTCTCATCTTTTTTGTCCCTCGATTAGCTTGATCAAACTCCCCCCGGATCTTCTGTCAGGTGGAGCTGCGCCAGAGCTGTCGCTTCCGACAGAGCTCGGCTATTCGCCAGCCCGATATCCATCTAGCTGACTGAAATCGATGTCGGCGCAGGCGGAAGGCCGACGGACCTCGTGCTTGACGCGCGGGATCCTGGACAGATGGATGCGGCGCTCAGCCCCTTCCGACCAGGGCTTCGTGGGCGATCCGATCATGGGTCACCTCCTCCCCGTGAAGATCCGCGACGATCTTCCCGTCGTGCATCACCGTGACTCGTCCGCAGTTGTCGGCCAGCTCTTCGAAGTCCGACGAGATGATGATGATCGCGCACCCCTCGATCGCCATTCTCCCCAGGAACCGGTGTATCCATGCCCGCGCCTCGACATCGAGGCCCTGAGTCGGCTCCTCTAGAACCAACAGATACAGGTTGGGTGAGGAGAGTAGGACGCGCGCAAGGAGCACCTTCTGTATGTTGCCGCCGCTCAGGGTCGTCAGATGTCGATCCGGGTTCGGCGGATGGACCCCGAACTCCTCAAGTGTGCGGCGGGCCTCGACGCGTTCACGACGCGGGTGGAGAAAAGGCACCCTGTGGCCGTCGCCAACGCGACCCATGGGCGCCAGAAACAAATTCTCGCGCAGATTGAACTCAGGGATCCCGCCCTCACTCAGACGATCGGCAGACAGGTAGCCTACTCCCCTCTCGAGCGCGTCCCGGACGTTGAGCGGTGAGTACGGCCGGTCGCGGAGAACCAAATCGCCCGACAGGACAGGCTTCTCGCCGTAGAGCATCCGGCCAAACTCCTCCGTGCCGGCACCTTGTAGCCCCGCCATGCCCAGTATCTCCCCCTTGTGCACGTCGAGGCTCATTCCGTCGAGCACGGAACCCACAAGCTTGCGCACTCGGAGGACGACCTCCCCAGAGGATGGTGGGCTGCTGGTGTCCAACACGTCGTGGTCGCGTCCGAGCATGAGTTTCAGAATGTCCCTGGCCTGAAGCTTCGAAACGCTCTCCGTTGCCACGGTGCGGCCTTCACGCAGGACGGTCACGCGGTCGGAGAGCTCGACCACCTCACTGAGACGATGGGTCACATAGATAACACCGACCCCGTGGTCGCGAAGTCGCCGGATGGCGTCAAAGAGTCGCTCGACGTCCGGCTGCGCCAGCGCTGCGGTCGGCTCATCGAACACTATGACCTCAGCGTCAAGGACGAGTGCGCGGGCAATGGCCACCAGCGCTCGCTGACCGACAGGCAGATCGGATACGAGGACCGAGGGATCAATTCGAAGGCCCACCAGCGACAATACCTCCCGCGCCCTCTTCGTCGTCTTCGACCACTGGATGAGACCTCGGCGGCGGACGAAACCAGCCTCGAGCGAGATGTTCTCGGCCACGCTCAGATCCTCGATGAGACCGAGATCTTGGTGGATGAATGCGAACGGACTGGTCAATCCCTTGGGCAAGGACCTCCACACATCCGGTTGCTTTCCGTGAAATCTCACCTCGCCCTCAGCCACAGGGTAAACGCCCGCAAGGGCCTTGATCATCGTCGACTTCCCGGCGCCGTTGTGGCCCACAAGAGCGTGTACCTCTCCGCTCAGAAGTGACAGGTCCGCCCGCTCAAGGCCCACGATCCCGCCGGGAAACTCCACCTTCAGGCCGTGGATCTCAAGAATTGGCGTGCCCTCGGTCGCGGAACCACCACTGTTTTCCTCACCAGGTGCCATCATCACAGTTTGACCTCTCCACTCACCGTTCCGGGGAAGCTACACGCCCACGGCGAAGAATGCCCGACAGATACACTGCGACGATCAGCGCCGTTCCATTGAACGCTCCGGTGACCCAGCCCGTTGCGCCCATGAGCTGCAATCCGGTCACGCCGATCGCAAGAAAGAACACGCCGATCACGGTGCCACCCACATTGAAACGTCCTGGCCGGTTGGAGGTAGTGCCGAGGAACGCGGCGGCGAACGCAGGAAGCAAGAACTGTGGCCCAAGCGTCGGTTGCCCGCTGCCCGCTTCCGAAGCAATCAGGATTCCAGCGAGCGCAGAGAGTGTCCCCGCCACGATGAAAGCGAGCATCCGAGTACTGTCGATCGGCACTCCGGCGAGTCTCGCCGCGCTCGGCGAGCCACCGATCGCATAGAGGAACCGCCCTCGAGGCGTAAACTCCAGGAACAGCCAGGCCAGCACGGCCACCACGATCAGGTATAGCAGCGGCCGGGGAACGCCAAGGCTTTCGGCCCGAGCGAGGTCAGTGAAGGATGTCGGAACGCCTTCGAACAGCACCTTGGCCCCTGCGTAGGCAACGCCGATAGAGCCGAGGATCGTCGAAACCCCGAGAGTTGCGATGAATGAGCTCAGGCGGAGGCGTACGACGAGGATTCCATTGATCACGCCGACGAGCGCGCCCCCGAGGAGAACGATGACGATCGCGACCACGGGGGAGAAATCGGCTTCGCCCATCAGACCGATCACAAACAGCTGGGCCAAGCCCAGGACGGCGGCCACGGAGAAGTCGAACTCCCCTGCGGCCAGTGGAAAGATGACCGCCAGCGCGAGTATGGCGGCTGCGGACTGTTGGCGGAAGATGACCTTGAACGTGTCCTCCGTAGGGAAGGTCGACGGCTCTGCTATCGAAAAGCCAACGATCAGGACGATCACCGCGAATACCAGAGAGTACTTCGCGAGGATGTTCCGCAAGATCGTCGGGCCTGGGATGCCCCGCCGTACCGTCTCTACGCTCATTGCCCATCTCCCCTCACGTCAATCCCTACCTTTCTAATCCGACCGATACACAAATCGTGGCGCCCACACTGCCGGAGCGCGGGGCCTACAAGGACGACCCCTTTACGCTCCGGCATCTGGGATGTCGTGCGGCAGTGGACCTAGCAGCTAGCTTTGCCGGTTTCCCACAGTGAATTGAAGCACTTGCGGAAGTCGACTTCGCCCTGGGCTTGGTAGCCTTCGGTGATCCAGTCGGGTTTGAGTTCTTCCGACGCCAACAGCAGCTTCGGTGCCAGTCCCTCTTCTCCGGAAAACGCCTTCTCTTCAGCGAAGGCACGGTTGAGCTCATCCAGCATTCCGTATCCCATCCACTCTCCGGCCATTGCGCCGTCAATGGTCTGGATCGGGTCTGGCTTGCTCATTTCCTTCAGGTTCGGTGAGTTCGCCGTGTAGCCGGTGACGGACACGTCCGTGCGACCCGACTGGCGAACCCCCTGGACGGCGAATTGAGCCATCGCGTCATAGCCCGTGGCGATGACGTTGACGCCTGAGCCGTTCTTGCTAAGTATCGACGTGGTCGCCGCGGGCAGATCGGTAGCGAGCTGGGTGACCTTAAAATCTTCGTCGGCGACGATACTGCAGCCGCTGCATTCTTCAATCGCCTTCACAATGCAGTCGACCTCCTCCTCGACGCCGGGGAACTCGGAATCCCTAAGCACAGCCACGTTGGCCTGCCCCTTCTCCTGAAGGACTATGGCCGACCCAATGGCGTATCCCATTTCGCAATTGCTGGCGGTAACGGAGGCGAAGAGCGACTCCGGTATCGGCGGCTCACTCTTGTAGTTGGCGGCGACGATCGGCACACCCTGTTTCACCGCCTCGCTGATCGCGCTCTGCAGGAAGTTAGGGTCAACCGCAGAGATCGCCAGGCCGTCCCACTCTTCCGCCTTCAAATCGGTGAGCAGCGCGCTGTTGAGCGCCGCCGGGTCTCCGCTGGTGTCAACCAACTTCGACTCCCAGCCCAGTTCCTCCGCGGCCTGGGTGACTCCGCGAGTGATTCGAACGCAGCCTTCCGCATTCTCCCCGCAGGAGGCGTTGAGAATGCGCTTTCCGGGTTGGGCAACCGGACCGCTCGTCGGTCCACGCCACTTTGTTTGCACCGCGAGGGCTTTATCCACGGCCTGCTGAAATTTCGAGAGGCTCTGTGCTGATTCCTTTTCTTCGCTGCTGCCCGAACTGCTGTCGCTGCTGCCACACGCGGCCAGCAATAGTGCGCTCATGCCCAGCGCAACTAGCAAGACTGCCAGTTTGGCCGTTCGCTTCTCTCTGTGGCGTGCGACGACCAGCGAACCACTCCGAATCCGCCGCCTTGGCATTCCTTTATCCCGATACATACTGTTCCTCCTCCATCTGACCTATTGGTCGGGTCGTGTCCCGAGACATGTAGCCCTCGGTACCGTCGATACTTATGTTTGCTCTTCTATGCTTTGCTCGTAGGCCATCTCGGCCGCCTTGCGAGCGTACCCCCCGACGCCGTCGATCAGCTCTTCGCCTGTGAGCGGGGTGAACACAATTAGGCCCTTGCCTGCGCCGCATCCGCGTACCGCTCGCGCAGCGACTCCTTTCGCGTCTTCCCGGATGCGGTTCTGGGCATCTCCCCGACGAACTTGACGACGGTCGGCTTCTTGTAGCTGGCGATTCGCTCGCGGCACCAGTTGATGATCTCCTCTTCGGTGGCGGACTCGTCCGCGGCGAGTTGCACTACAGCGCACACGGCCTCCCCCCATTTCTCGTGTGGAACACCGATGACCGCCGCCTCTTGGACTGCCGGAAGCCGACGAAGCACCTCCTCGATCTCGCTCGGGTAGATATTCATGCCGCCGCTGATGATCATGTCCTTCTTGCGACCGATGATGTAGAGAAAGCCTTCGCTGTCCATCTTGCCGAGATCACCGGTATGGAGCCAGCCGCCCTTCAGAACCTCAGAGGTGAGCTCGTCATCCTCCCAGTAGCCCGCCGTCACGCTGGGACCCCGAACGCACACCTCCCCTACCGTCTCTGCCGGCAGGTCGCGATCCTCGTCGTCCCTGATCCGGATCTCGTTATGCAGGCTCGCCTTGCCGCACGATCCCATCTTTCGCTCGGCGTGCTCCTCGCTGAGGAACGTGACCGTGGCCCCACCCTCGGTGAGTCCGTACACCTGCAGGAACGCACTCTCGGGAAACGCCGCCAGCGTGCGCTCGATGGTCGGCACCGGCACAGGCTCACCACCGGAGATGATCGTCTTGAGCGAGTCCGTTTTGTATCGGTCCAGCTCCGGCAACTCAAGGATGTCGTGTAGCATTACTGGGAACAAGAGCGCCTTGGTGATCTGGTGCTCGCTCAGGTAGCTCATTACTGACGCTGCGTCAAAGCCCCCCGAGCGCCGAATATGAACCGTCCCACCCTGATGGATCAGGGGCCAGGTGAAGTCGTGCCTACCGCCGATGTAGTAGAGGTCGTTGAGGACATAGTTCGAGTCGGTCGGGCCGATGTCGTAGTCCATGCATTGCTGGATCGAGTTCCAGAGGAGCGTTCCGTGCGTCCACACGACGCCCTTCGGTTTGCCCGTCGTGCCCGAGGTGTAGATGATCTCCTCGGGGTCTTCGAGGAAGATCGTCGCGCAGGGCCGCGTCGCCTCACATGCGCAGAGGGCGTCATATGGGAGGACCTCGCCGCGCTCGTCCTCGCCCTCCTCCTCGGAAAGCGCGACCACAAGCTCAAGCCCCGGCATTCGCGCCTGCAGCTTGGTGGCCACGTCCAGGAACTCGCTCTCCGCGAAGATCACGCGAGCCCGTGACGCGCTTAGCAGATGCTCCACCTCCTCTTCGGTGAGGCGGTAGTTGAGCGGAACCATGACCCCGCCCGCCCAGGCGATCGCGAGCTCGATCTCGAGGTACTCGAGGCGGTTGCGACTGAGCACAGCGACGCGGTCACCCTTGCCGACTCCGCGTTCAGCCAGCGCCGACCCCGCCCGATGCATGCGCTCGCGAAGTTCGCCATAGCTGCGGCGCCTGCCCTCGCACACGACGGCAGGCTTGTCCGGATCCGCTCGGGTGAACTCCACCAGATGGGGAAGGTTCAGCGCTGACCAAGGATTGCTGCGACTCATATCGTTCACCCGAGCCGTCGAGCCTTCAGCCCGTCGTCGCGATCACGGCCGGGTCCGGAGCCTCGGTCATGCCGATGTGGGTCGTGCATAGATGGGGCTGCCCCTCAATTGCAACGTCGGCAGAGAGCTCGGTCGCGCAATTCGGGCAGAAGTACTCGCGCAGCACTATGCGCTGATCCTCACGCGGGCGCACTCGCATGTCGAATGCCGCAAACGCCTCGCTGATCTCGCGCTCCCGCACGGCGACCGATTCCCGCCAATCCCCCGTTCCAAGGTCCGAGCCGCAGCACAGGCAGACGCAGGAAGGGTCATGGTCCTTGCCTGGCTGCACGGCGAGGACGACACCGGCGATCTCGGGCGGCGTGGCCGTAGCCGGCTCCTTGCCGTCGAGGCGATCGGTTCGCATCTGAGCGCGCAGCTCCTCCGTCGCGGCGAGATCGAGCGCCGCGTCGCCATCGAGAGCCACGCCATAGACGGCGCGAACGTGCTCGGCGGTCAGGTAACCGGCATCGATGTCTGCAACGACTTGGGCCGGCTCGCGGAACAGCGGATCGCCGAGGCCGCCGCCACCGCCGCCGATGGTCACGAACACGTCCCCCTCCCGCAGTACGAGATGGCCGGTCTTGTTCGCATAGTCGACTCGCTCGCCCTGAATCGACTCGGGCGTCACGAGCTCGCCAGACGCAAAGACCTCGCTTACATCCGCGTCCCGGACGGAGTAATAGATCCCGCCCGATCCAGGCAAGCCACCCCCGAAGCCCCGTGGCGGCACCTCGGCGACTGCGTTGAATCCGGGTCCGCCCATTTCCCTGGTGCCCCATAGCGCGAAAGCCTGGTTCATTGCCTGACCCCCTCGGTTCTGCCCGGGACCGCCGGTGTTGGGCTCAATCCGTCGCCAGAGAAAGAGGACGGGGTTGGCGGTCTCGTGCACCTCGACATCGGGCATCCCGCATCCGAGCATGGACTGGCAGCCATACGCGTCTTGTCCGTCGTGGACCGTCTGGGCGCCGCCGCCGATGCCGGTCGGCGGGTCCATGAAGAAGATCACGTGGGGTTGTCCGTGCTGGTTCAGGCCGAAAAGCGCCGCGTCGGGGAATCCGTTGTGCGCCTGGCCGGCCACGCGAGCTCTGAGCCCCTCACTTTCAGAAAGGGAGCAGGCCTCTGAGAGAAGCTGGGTGCCCACCTTGCCAACCCGCATCCCGAGCTCCATGTGGCTGTTGCTCACCGGCGCTGGCGGCATTGCGTTCACCACCGTTCCCGGCTCGCCCATGTCGATCGAGATGGGGCGCCAGATGCCCGCGTTCACCGGAATGTCGTAGGCGAAGGTGACCAGGAGCGCGGTCATCAACTGCCCCCAGACCGCCGGACGGGTCCCGTTGATGAAGGCGTCGGTCTGCTCATGCTCGCTGCTGAAGCGGAACTCCATCTCGCCTCCGCTTACGATCAGCTGACCGCGGAGGTGGAAGAGGTCGGAGCTGCCGTGGCCGTCGTACTCGACCCAGTCGTCAGCCTCGTAGACACCGTCCGGCAGTTCCTCGATCCTGGCCCGCAGGGCCTCCTCGGAGAGCGCCTTGTTGACCTCCATGTATTCCTCATGGAGGTCCCGGCCGAAGCTGTCGATCGCCTGCACGAGTTTATGCTGCCCAACGTGGTTGGCGGCGATCATGCTGCGGATGTCGTTGATCACCGGGGCTGGCACCCGAACGCTGTTGGCGATGAAAGCCTCCCACTCGGGGTCAAGCTGCCCGCCGCGGCCGATGCGGGTGCCGGGGAACCGGAGTGCCTCCGCGTAGCAGTCGCGCGCGTCGGGCGCCATCCCGGAGATCGACACCCCGCCGACGTCCAGCACGTGCTCGTTGGCGAATCCCCAGCCGACCAGCTCGTCCTCGTAGAACATCGGCATCACGATGCCGACGTCTCCCTGATGCACGGCACCGGAGGTGTGCGGGTCGTTGCAGATGAAGATGTCTCCGGGGCTGACATCGCCGCTATGAGCGGCGATGATCGCCTCGACCCCGATCAGCGACGAGGCGATGTGGAAGGAGACAAAACCCGAAAAGCCGACGTGGTCCCCTTTGGCATCGAACAGCGCGGTCGAGAAGTCCTTCGCCTCCTGGACGATCGGAGACCCCGAGGTTCGCACCAGCGTGATCGCCATCTCCTTAGTGATGTTCTCCAGGGCCTGCCGATGTACCTCGGCCCCGATGACGTCGTATTCCTTCTTGGTGCTCATCGCAGTTCTCCTCCTTGTGGCGTCCGGTTTACCGACCAACGGATTCCCGATCGAAGCTGAGGACGTAGTTCTTGTACTCGTCTCGACGGGCCCGAACTCCGTCGGGCACGTAGATGGTCGTGTCGTGCGCGTTGATAACGGCGGGCCCGTCGACCTCGTATCCGGGGTTGACCAGCTCATCCGAGTAGACCCTCACGGGACCGGCCTCGCGTTTGTCCGGGAGGTAGATCACCCGCTCGGCGCGCAACGCAGCGGCCGGGTCGCTGGACTTGGCGAGCGGGTACTTGGGGAAGGAAGGCTTCGATTGCTTGCCGATCGCCGTCACGGTGTAGTTGAGCAGGATCACCTCCGCTCCCGGCCAAGCCGTCCCCTTCCCGTAGCTGCGCTCGTAGACCTCGGCGAAGTCCTCCGCAAAGGATCGGCCATCCTCGGCCGTGATGGCCCGATCGGGGAGCGCCATCGGAAGCTCCCAGACCTGGCCGCCGAAGCGGAAGTCCCCGCTGCGGACCAGCGTCACCTCCTCCTCACCGAATCCCTCCTCGGCGAGCTCTCTACGCGCATCCTCGAGCACCTTCTCGGCGACCTCGTTGACTTTGGCGAGGGCTGGGCCATTCGTGGAAGTGACCCACTCGACCGTCCGGTCGTGGCGGCGAACGAAATCCGCCGCCAGCAGGCCGCGAGCCGAGAACACCGAGCTGTTGGCCGGAAGAAGCACCTTCGGCAGGCCCATCCGCTGCGCGATCGCGGCGGCAAACAACGGTAGGGTCCCCCCATACCCCACAAGGGTGAACTCACGCGGGTCAAGCCCCTTCTCTACGCTGACCTCGCGCAAGGCGTTCGACATGTTCGTCACTGCCAGGTCATAGATCCCGGCGGCAGCCTCCTCGGCCGTCCAGCCGAATCGATCCGCCACGGTCGCATTCAGTGCCGCCTTCGCGGCCTCGACATCCAGGGACACCCTCCCTCCGAGGTAGTCGCCCGCGTCGATCAATCCCAGCACGATCATCGCGTCCGTCACCGTGGGCTCCGTGCCCCCGCGCCCGTAGCAGACGGGTCCCGGGTCGGCCCCGGCGCTGCGCGGGCCGACCTGTGGCACGCCTCGCGAATCGATCGAGACGATGCTCCCCCCGCCGGCGCCAATGGAGATGATGTCCAGCACGTTGAGGCCCGTCTCCATCTCGCCGAACGAGCGGCGCTTCTCGATCCGGACCTCTTGGTTCTCAACCAGTGCCGTATCGAAGCTGGTCCCCCCCATGTCCCCGCAGATGATCCGGTCGAGCCCGAGCTCCTTCGCGAGATCGACGGCCCCCGCCACCCCCCCGGCCGGCCCGCTTCCGAGCAGGAAGAGAGGGTACCTCCGAGCCTTGTCGGGACTGATCGTTCCGCCGAGGCCCTGGAAGAAGGCCAGTCGCTTCTTCAACCCGCGATCACGCAGGGCTCCCTCGACGCGATTGAGATACTGCTTTGCCTTCGGGTGCACGAATGCGTTGAACAGGGTGGTGTTCCAGCGCTCGTACTCGCGCACCACCGGGTGGATCTCGTGAGACAGGGTGACGGAAAGGTCAGGAAAGGCCTCGAGGACGATCTCCCGCGCCCGTGCCTCGTGGGTCGGATTCCGGAACGGCCACAGGAAGCAGATCGCCAGGGCCTCGATTCCCTGCTCCTCGACCAGGAAGCGGGCCGCCTCTCGCACCTCGTCCTCATGGAGCGGCACGAGCTCATCGCCATGTGAGTCCACCCGCTCGGAGATCTCTACTATGCACTGCCGGGGCACGACATCTGGGACATTGACCTGCTCGTGATCGTCGTAGACGTTCTGCCGGGGACCGCGGGCGATTCGGAAGACATCGCGGAAGCCACGCGTAACGAGGACGCCGACCTTGCCGCCTTTCAACTCGGTGATCGCGTTCGTGACCAGCGTCGTCGCGTTGACGAACGCCTCGGTCTCCGCGAGAAGCTGCTCCGCGGTGATGCCCGCCTCCTCGGCGGCGACTTCGAGAGCCCCGAGCACACCCTCGCTGTAGTCGCCCTCGGTCGTAAAAGCCTTGGCGCGAATGATTTCCTCACCGCGAACGACAATCGCATCGGTATGCGTGCCACCCACGTCGATCCCGATGAAGGTCTTGACCTCACTCCCTTGCTTTCGGCCCTTCGTTGCCACTCCATCCGCCCTTCGGTCGCCTTTTTCCGTGACGGCACAGATCGCAGAACCGATCTCGCCTTCCGACTTGATACTCCTACCCCGAGGTATCGCGGGCTACTGTCGATAGCGCCAGTGCCCGTGGGTGCACGCTGCGACGGACCTTGTTGCGGGTTCGCAGCGAGAGTTCGGCGATCAGGCTCTCGAAGCTGTGCGGCGTCTCGCCGCGGGCGGTGCGCTTGCGCCGGGCCTTGGCGGCGGCGGCGCCCGAGCGCTCCGCCTTGGCGACCGGGTCGGGCTGGGTCGGCGGGCACTCGTCGCGGAAGGTCAGCTCCGCCCAGGCCTCGCGCAGGTGCCACTCCAGGTAGCAGGAGAGCATGCAGAGGAGGAGGTGGGCGCGGACCCGGTCCTCGAGGCGGTGGTGGATCGGGCGCACCTCCAGCGGCCCCTTGAGGGTGCGAAAGGCGCGCTCGGCCCACTTCAGCTGCTTGTAGGAGCGGACCACCTCGGGGGCATCGAGGCGCTCCTCGGGAACGGAGGTGCGCAGCACGTAGATGCCGTCGAGCGCCGCCTCGGCTGCGATCTTCTCCTGCTTGCGAGAGTAGGAGAAGGAGGCGTCGGCGATCGCGACCTCGAAGTGCTTCTTGACCCGGTAGCGCTTCAGGGCCGGGCCGACCTCGAGGCCGATCTCCGCCGCGCCGCGCAGCGTTCCCGCCCGCACCCGCTCCGCGATCTCGGCCAGGCCGCGTTCGCCGGGGAAGGCGTCGGAGGAGATCTCGGCCAGGCTCTGCTCGTCGAACAGCGAGCTGCAGCCGGTCGAGTACTGGCTCTCGAACCTGCCCGCCGAGACGCCGCTGGCCACGCTGGTGCGCCTCGCCAAGCTCCGCTGGCGGGTCGAGCACGACTACCGCGAGCTCAAGCAGTGCCTGGGCCTGGACCACTACGAGGGCCGCACCTACCGCGGCATGCACCACCTCACCTGCTTTACCGTCGCCCACGCCTTCCTCACCCGCTGCCGGCTGCGGGCCGGGCCCGGTGGCGCCCGCCCTCGGCCGGCGGCAGCCTGATCAGCCTCTACCAAGCCCAGCGCGAGATCCAGACCGCTGGCATGCTGGCACGGGCACTGCCCGATCTGCCAGCGCAGGCTGCCGCCATAGCGACCTAACGAAGACCTAGTCCAGAGCGGGAGACGCAGCTATCCGCCGAGGACCGACTCGTGCTCCTCCGTGCTGAGCCCTGCCACCGCCCCCCGCTCCTCGAGTGCTTCTATCTCAGCAACAGAAAACCCCGCCGCCCGCATCACGGCGTGCGTGTCAGCGCCAAGGCCGGGAGCGGGTCGCGCCTGAACGGGGGTGGAGCGCGAGAACCTTACGGGGAACCCCAGCTGACGGACCAGACCGATGCCGGGCTCGTCCATCTCCAGGATCATGCCGCGACTCCGTACGTGCTCGGAATCGAGAGCCTCGTCCAGCCCCATGACGGGCTCGAGGCAGCAGTCGTGCCGTGACGCGAACTGCCGCCATTCCTCGCGTGTGCGACTTAGGAAGATCCGCTCAACCTCTGAGTGGGTTGGCGAGCCCGGCGGGTCGAACTGCCCTGCGACGAGATCCTCTCGCTCGACCCCGTGGCACCAAGCGCTCCAAAACTTCGACTCCGCGGCGCCGAGCGCGACCCATCCATCGCGGCACTCGTAGGGCCGGTAGCAGACGTATCCGCCCGCCAGCGGCAGCCGTCCGCGCTGAGGCGCCTCCCCGTCGCAGAAGTAGGCGTTGGCCGCCATGGCCATCCATGACAGCGCTCCATCCGCCATCGACACGTCCAGGAACTGTCCCTCGTTCGAGGAGTCGCGCTCACGGAGAGCCGCCAAGATCGCCAAAGTCGCCATCAGCGCGCCGCCTCCGAGATCCGCGATCTGCGTGGCGGCTTGCGCGGGCGGCCCGTCCTGCTCTCCGCTCAGCCCGAGCAGGCCCATGGCGGCAAGGTAGTTGATGTCGTGGCCGGAGCGTTCACGATAGGGACCAAATTGCCCGTAACCGGTGATCGCGCAGAAGATGATCCCTGGATTCAGTTGGCGCAACTGCTCGTATCCGACGCCTAGGCGATCCATGACACCGGGTCGAAAAGACTCGAGCAGCACATCGTGGCTGCGCGCCAGTCGAAACAGCACGTCCCGGCCACCAGGGTCCTTGAGGTTCACTCGGATCGAGCGCTTTCCCCGGTTGACGGCAAGGAAAGCGGCGGACGCCTTGTCCGGAGTCGCTCCGGTGTAGCTCGGTTTGGTCCACCGAAGATAGTCGCCGGCACCGGTGTCCTCGACCTTGAGAACCTCGGCGCCCAGATCGGACAGCAGCAGCGAGCAGAAGCCGCCGGGCAGGAGCCGTGAGAGATCGAGCACCCTGATGCCGTCGAGAGGCGGCGTCGGAGACGCACCCACCTCCTGACCACGAGAACCGGCCGATGTCCCGCCTCCCAATGCCCTATCCATCCCGGCGGGCCCGATCTTCCATCGTCCCTCTCCTCCCTGTCATTTGTCGTGCCATCTTCGACCGGTCAGATTGTCGTTGTCGCGGGCCGCGCTCGCGACTGTCGGATGTGACAGTTGGCGCGGGTCACGGCGTGGGAGAGGCCTTCGAAGGTTCACGGCCCCGGCCTGCGTCGCAATCTGAGCGAGGGCATGGCGAAGATGATCCGGGTCGCGAAGGTCAGTGAGGAGCGAGGATAGGCTATCGGTACTCTCTGGGGGTGAAATCGCGTACTCATATGGTGGATCCTGCGACTTGACTCCTGCGTTCAGACTCCCTCGATCGTCGCCTCGATGGCGATCGTCCCGGTCTCGGTGCGGCAGATCGCGTGCAGGATGGTGTCGTCCCCGGTGTTTTCGCGCGAAAACTCTGCCGTAACTGCCGAACCGCTGGGAACCGCTCGACGGAAGGATGCATCGATACGGCAGCCTGGAGGAAGGTCCTCCCTTCCGAGCCAACGACACAGTGCCTCGAAGAGGGGCTGCATGGGAAGCGGCCCGTGGGCAATCGTACCGCCGAAGCTGGTCCGTGCCGTGTAGTCGGGATCGACATGAAGCGGATTCAAGTCTCCCGATAGCCGTGCATAGGCATCGATCGCTTCCTGCGAAATTTCATGGGTGACCTCTTCCGGGGCATCGCGATCGGTCATCAGACTCCTTCCCCGACGGCCCGCTCCGAGGTGTTAGCCCACGACATTTCCATGTGTCCGACAGCGCCCACGTCGCCCCTGGCCGTGACGATCCAGAATCCGATGACGACGCAGGGCTTACGGGGGCCATGCCGCAGTTCCTGGATCGTCACGGTGACGTCGACCTCGGCATCGCTGTCAATCGACTGCACGCAATGCACCCCCTCGGAGACTAGGACCGTTCCGGCAAGGATGCCCCCGAAGGCGTCCGCATAGGCCTGCAAGAGGAGCACGCACAGCACTGCGGGGGGTGCTTTGCTTCCGGGATGCAGATCCCCTACCGGGCCCCGCAGGCGGTCGCACAGGTCCGCCGTCAGCCGGTAGGAAAAGGGTCCGAAGGTGGTGCCCTCATCCTGTTGCCCTCGTGGACGGAGTGGAGCGACTGAAGCAAGGCAGTCTGCCGCCTCGTCATAACGTCAGGTTCGACGATGGTTATGCCGACAACGCCTCGGTAGCCTTGCCCGTGCTGCAACGTCACGGTATCCACGCGACGTTCTTCGTGGCCACCGGCTTCCTGGATGGCGGACGCATGTGGAACGACACGATCATCGAGTCGATTGGACGTGCCACCGGGCCGGCGCTGCGACTGGCGGATCTGGGTCACGGTACGCGTGGGGCTCGGCGACCCGCATCGCGTGGGGTCGCGGCCGAGGCGTCCTGCAGGGCCGTAAAACACCTGCGCCCGGCCGAAAGACTCGAAGTGGCCGAGGCGATCGCCCGTCGCGCGCACAGCGAGCTGCCTGCCGACCTGATGATGCGCTCCTCGCAGGTCCGGCAGCTGGCGGATGCAGGCATGGAGGTGGGTGCGCACACGCTCGTCGTCGGATCCTCAGTCCTGTCGGACTCCGAGGCGAGTGCCGAGATCGCTGGCGGCCGGGCAGGTAGCCGAGCAGCGAGTACCGGTCACCCGGTCCGTGCGTTTGCGTATCCGAATGGTCGCCGTGATTTCGACTACACGATGCGGGACCGGGACCTGGTCGCGAAGCTCGGTTTCCAACTCGCTGTATCGACGAACGGCGGAGTTGCGACGCCCACGTCCGGAACGTCTTCGAACTGCCGCGATTCACCCCGTGGGACCGAAGTCCGGAGCGCTGGCTCGGACGGCAGGCTCTGTACGCGTTCGGACGCGTACATCGGCAACTGGTGATGGTCCACGGCCTTGGCCAGGCAGGCATCGACGCACTGCAGGCATTCGCAACAGTAGCCGCAGTTCACGCAGCGCCCGGCTTCCGCGCGTCCGGCGGGCTCCTCGAAGCCCAGCTCGACCTCTTTGAAGCTGCCCCGGCGCTGCTCCAACGGCAGTTCGGGCATCCGGGCCCGGGCACGACGGATCTCGTTGCGCGGGATGGGTCGATAGCGAGGGTTCTCGTGGGCGACGGGCTCCCGTCCTGCGGCCATGTCGCAGCCTTCGATGTAGCGCAGAATCGACTCGGCCGCTTCCTTGCCGGCGGCGACGGCGCCGATGGCGACCCACGGGCCGGTCTGCAGGTCGCCCCCGGCGAACACGCCCGGGCGCTCGCTGAAGGGGTCTCCCCGTAGAAGCATGGCACCCAAGGAAGCCCGTAAGCGGGCGGCGCGAGCAGGCCCAGACGATCGTCGAGAAGGTGCAGGTCCTTTCGGTGGACAAAACGGCGCCGACCGCGGCGCCCGCGGCCCCGCCGCCCCGCCCGGCCGTCGCCAAGACGCGTCGCGTCCTGGCGGCCCTCGACCAGCAGGAGGCCGACCGCGTTCCCGTCGGCGAGTTCTTCTGGACCAACTTCGTGCGGCGCGGCCAGCGGCAGAACGGGCCGACCTTCGGCCCGTATCGCCACTGGGACCTGGACCTGATGGTGGTCAACCCGAACATGGACCCGCACCTCACCGGCGTGCAGGTGGTGGAGCAGACCGGCGACCGCACGGTCGTGCGGACCGGCTTCGGGGCGACGATCGAGGTGCACGAGCGATTGCCCCATGCCCTCGTTCGTCAACTTCGACACCAGACGTGCGAGCAGATCGAGGGCCTGGTCTTCGACGACCCGCGGGACCAGCGCCGCTACCATGCCGCCTCGACGACCAGATCAACTGCGTCGGCGACGCGATCAACCTGAACCTGCCCAGCTGGGTCGACCGCGTCAACAGCCTGGCCGACGACTTCTGCGTCTTCGGCAGCGTGGCCGAGCCGCACGAGATGATCTGGCGGATCGTCGGCACCGACAACGTGCTGCTCAAGCTGGCCGAGGAGCCGCAGCGGATGGCGAAGTTCATCGAGCGGCTGGGCGACTTCGTGGTCGGGATGGTACACGCGCAGGTCAAGGCGGCGGCGGGCAAGCTCACCGGCATGTACATCTGGGGCGACATGGCCTACGACCAGGGCATGTTCTTCTCGCCCGCCTACTGGCGCGCGGTCTACAAGCCGCAGGTCAGCGGATCTGCGACGAGATCCACCCGACGGCCTCAAGACCATCTATCACGGCTGCGGGAACGCCTCGCGGTGTACGAGGACATGATCGAAGCCGGGGTGGACGCCTACAACCCGCTCGAGGCCAAGGCCGGGCTGGACGTGGTCGAACTGAAACGCCGCTACGGCGATCGCTGGGCCTTCAACGGCAACATCGACGTTCGCGTGCTGGCCACCAACGACCGCGGCGATCCGGCGCGAGGTGCTCCGCAAGCTGCAGGCCGCCCGCGGCGGCGGCTACATCCCGCAGTCCGACCACAGCGTGCCCGACAACGTCGACCCCGACACGTACGACTACGTCGTCCAGCTCGCGGTG